>JACPLI010000007.1 GCA_016186635.1 Candidatus Liptonbacteria bacterium
AAACTTTTTTGTGTTGCTCTGCTCTGACGAGCAGGGCGGCGGGGACGGCCTCTGTCTTTCGCTCGGGCGTGGCGGAATTCCTCCCCCCAACCCCCTCCTTCCGCCACGCCCTCGCGCGTCGCCGGCGGATTGCTGACTATTCTAACTTTGAATATTCCCTATCTGAATATAACATGGTAATATAACTATGGGCAAGACAATACGTTCAGACGAATACAAGAAAATTGTGGAAAAGTTGCGACAGGCCCGAATGGACGCAGGATTATCTCAAATAGAGGCGGCAAAACTGCTCAAAAAGTCGCAATCCTACATTTCAAAAAGCGAGGCGGGAGAGCAGCGACTCGACGTCCTGGAATTGAAACGCTTTGCGAAGATTTATAAAAAACGACTAGATTACTTTATCTGATATGTTGGATAAATTTGAGTATTATCACGGTGCCGCCCTCGTTCGTCTCATGGACGACGAACGTTGCCGAGCGGTCAAAAAGCGCGGGCTTTTAGGATACGTTGTGAACGATGAAACTTTCGTCTTTTTGAAATACACGACCAAGGCACGCGCACCGTGGGGATTCGCTTTCGATCAAGAGGACGTAGACCGTTGTTTCAAAATGGAACGGGAGTATAAAAACGTTGTTCTTGGTTTGGTATGCGGCGGTGATGGAATTTGTGCTTTGTATTGGCGTGAAGCAAAAGAATTACTTGCAGGCAAACCGGGCCGCATCGCCGCCGGACGTAAACATAACCAGAGTTATGCAGTTTGGGGAACGGCGGGAGAATGGAAAAGGAAGATTTCTCTTGGTCGCTGGCCCCTGCTTTTGTTTGAATCCGAGGAAAAACCGCGAGATAATAAAACTGAACCAACCCCATGAATACACAGCACAGAGAAATAATCCACGACGGACGAAACACCGAAGAAGCAATAGACGTTCTCTCGAAAGAGATCAAAACGTCGGAATCGTTGCACGCCATTGCAGAACGCGCAGGGAAAATTTTGGAGTATTCCGTTGATCCGGTGGCTGGCTCAACGGAGCCGAGTTATGGACTTCTATACGGTCTCATCCAAAGCGGGAAGACAAGTATCATTACGGTAACGGCAGCAATGGCGGCCGACAACGGTTTTAAGTGCATCGTTATTCTGACTTCCGATATCAATCCTCTTTACAATCAAACGCTTCAACGAATTAAGAGCCAGTTGCGCGGCCTGACCGTGCTCGGAAAAGCAGATTGGCATGACATTTCAAGATTTGAGCGATACATCAGAACTTCGCCCTTTGCAATCGTAAGTTCAAAGAATACGAATCATTTAGGTAGTTTACTTGAAGCGTTTAGGAAAGTTGGAACGATGGGGGCGCACGGCTTGCCGACGATGATAATTGACGATGAGGCCGACCAAGCGAGCTTGAACACTTATACCAACAAAGGAACCGGGGAAATCAGCAAAATCAACAATCTCATAACGGAACTTCGGAAATTTTTTCAAACCAATACTTACCTTCAAGTTACCGCCACGCCGCAATCGTTATTCCTCCAAAGACCGGACGGTTTTTATCGCCCCTCGTTTACCGTGTTGAGCGAACCCGGGCCTGGTTATATCGGCGGCGAAGCATTTTTCGAGGAAGATTCAAAAATCCTTCGTTACGTTGATTTGGATGAAATAGAGGAATTGAAATCCGGTCACCAAACTCACCCTACACACAGAATCCCGGAAGGGATGCGCCAAGCGTTTTTAAGTTTTTTGATCGGCGCGACAGCAAAAAATATTCAATATCCGACGGAAAATTTCGCGTTTCTCGTTCATATCAGTCATGCGCGGATAGACCATAGACAAGTTCGCGACGTCATTGATGCATTTCGCGAAGAAGCGGTCAGTGCATTAAAAAATCCTGAATCGTCGGCGTTCGGGCGACTGAAAGCCGATTTATATGCGGCTTACGAAGATATGAAGGAAACCGAGCCGGGCTTGTCCGACTTCGAGAAGATTTTTGAACGGATAGATTTTTTGCTTCGGGCCGCGAACGTCAAAGAAATCAACTCCACTTCCGACGCTGCCATAACTTTAGACCATCCTTACAGCATTTTTGTGGGAGGGAATAAACTCGGTCGCGGCGTCACCATTCCAAATCTCATCACAAGTTACTACGGAAGAAATCCGAAGCGTCCGAACGCCGACACGGTTTTGCAGCACGCACGAATGTATGGATATCGCCAAAAACATATCGGAGTGACGCGTCTTTTCTTGCCGGAAAAACTAGCGGAGCATTTTCGCATTATTCATCAGATGGAAAAAGCATTGCGAGAGTTGGTCAGTAAACACCCGGAGGGAAAATTTGAAGGCATTTATATTTCCTCGCCCTTGCGAGCGACGCGGCGGAACGTTCTTGACGCCAATTCTATCGGCGTCTATGTCGCGGGAGGATATTGCAACCCTCGCTATCCGTTGCGTACTAAGGAGGTTGAAGCGGCGACTAAATGGCTGGACGAGAAGCTTTTGAAATACGACGACGGAAAAGAATATCACCCGGCGACGATTGATTTTGTGTTAGAATTGGTTCAGAGGTGCGCCCATGATCCCGGTGAGGGAGCGGAGATGTGGGATGTGAAGGTTTTGACCGCCGCGCTCGAAAAGATAAAAACTTTGCGTGGCGACAAGGCATATATCCGAGTTCGCACCGGAAGGAACCTCAATGAGCCGCGTCGCGAAACGCAGGGCTTTTTGACGGGAGGCGAAGAAGGTTTAGTGCCAGAAGACGCTCCGACACTTTTTATTTACAGATTAAACGAGGGTCGGCGAGGAGTTGCCGTTTGGTGGCCGCAAGTTCGGTTTCCCGAAGGCAATTATGCGTTGGCGTTCAGTTTCAATCGTTGAAATTATGGCGAAGCATTTTTCAAAAAAACTTTTAGCGGTTGATCTTTTCTCCGGTTGCGGCGGTCTGACGCTTGGCCTGAAGCAGGCCGGATTTAGGGTTGTCGGAGCTATCGAGATAGATTCTCTTGCGGTTGAAACATACAAAAAGAATCATCCCGAAGTTGAGATTTGGTCAGAGGACATACGAAAAGTTAAAGGAGCGGAAATGTTGCGCGTTCTTGGACTCAAAAAAGGTGAATTAGATTTATTGGCGGGATGTCCTCCCTGCCAGGGGTTTTCCTCGATAAGAACCAAAAACGGAAATAAAGAAGTCCAAGATGAAAGGAATGATTTGATTTTCGACTATCTGCGTTTGGTGAAAGCACTTTTGCCAAAAGCGATAATGATGGAAAACGTTCCGGCTTTGGCGAAAAATGACAGAATGAGAGTTTTTAAGAAAGGATTGGGTAAGCTCGGCTACAATCTCAACGGAACGCCATTGATTTTGAATACCGCCGATTACGGCGTTCCGCAACGCCGGCGCAGAATGATACTTGTGTGCAGTAGAATAGGAACAGTCGAGTTTCCGAAAGGTGAAGCGAAAAAAATAACTGTTCGTGAAGCAATCGGCGATCTGCCGCGCCCGGGAAAGAGCGGCGACCCCCTGCACGACATCAAAGAAAAACGGGATGTGCGAATTGCAGAAATGATCAGTATGGTGCCGAAAAACGGCGGGAGCAGAACCGACCTACCGAAAAGATTCCAACTGGCCTGTCATAAAAAATTGCCCGAGGGTTTTAAGGACGTATACGGAAGAATGTCGTGGGAAGAAGTCGCGCCGACAATTACGGGAGGTTGCGTTAGTCCTTCAAAAGGACGTTTTCTCCACCCCACTCAAAATCGCTCCATCACCTTGCGTGAGGCGGCTCTTTTGCAATCATTTCCGCAAAATTATTATTTCTCCTTCGACAAAGGCAAGCAAGGGGTCGCGCTCATGATCGGGAATGCCCTCCCGCCAGTTTTCATCAAGAAACACGCCTTGGCGATCAAGAAATCTCTACTCGCAGCGCAATCTCAATAACGAATGAATGAATTTGATCAAATTATCAAGTCAATAGATGATTTACCGGACGAAGAAATCTGGACTCTTTACGCATATCTCGGGTTAAAACTAAAGGAACGGAAACTTGTACGAACCAGAAATATTGTCGGGGAGCGCGGTGAATTTCTTGCGATAAAAGTTTACAATGACACCCCCGGATTAGCAAAGCTGCAGGTGGCTCCGGAGGGAACACAAAATGTTGACGCTTTGAGCAGAAAAGGAGAAAGGTACAGCATTAAAACTATATCGGAACCCGGAAACTTAACAGGTGTTTTTTATGGTTGCGGTGAGCAAAATGAGACCACACCGGAGAAAAAATTTGAATATGTCATTATTGTTGTCATTGATAAACACTATAAACCAAAGAGGATTTTAGAATTGACATGGGAACAATTTCTTACGCTCCGACGCTGGCACAAGACAATGCGTGCATGGAATTTAAGCCTTACTCAAGAATTGGTAGCCAAAGCAAAAACAATTTTTCATAATAAAGATTATGGACAGAATGACGAAAGAACAACGAAGTCGAGCGATGAGCAAGATTCGCTCATCGAAGACAGGATTTGAGAAAAAGATTTTTCGAGAATTAAGAAAAAGCGGAGTACGTTTCAAAACCCATTACGGCGGAGTTATAGGCAAACCGGACATCGCACAACCCAAATCGCGCAAGGCGGTTTTTCTCCACAGTGATTTTTGGCACGGATGGCGTTTACCAAGTTGGGAACATATTTTGCCGAGTGAATTTTGGAAAACGAAATTGAAGAAAAACCGCGCGAGAGACCGGAAGGTCGTTCTCGCCTTGCGACGGAATGGATGGAGGGTTATGATTTTGTGGGAACATTCTTACGCTAAAGACCCGACAGATTCCGTCACAAGAATTGCGCGATTTCTGAAATAGTCAGCAATCCGCCGGCGACGCGCGAGGGCGTGGCGGAAGGAGGGGGTTGGGGGGAGGAATTCCGCCACGCCCGAGCGAAAGACAGAGGCCGTCCCCGCCGCCCTGCTCGTCAGAGCAGAGCAACACAAAAAAGTTTTGGGGCGTGCCGGTTTCCGGCACGGCGGCGGGACGGCTTCATTGGGGGTTTTGCTCAAAGTAGGTTCGTCCAAGGTTCAGAATTTCCCACACTGAAAACATAACCGCCCTTTGAGGGGCGGTTATGTTTTCTCATCCCTGCCTCAACCCGCTACGTTGCCGTACTGGGTTCAGGTAGGCGGCGGTGCGCAGGATTTCTCCCGCCCCCGCCGACAAGCTCATTTGCCCGTTTCCACCGCAAGCCAATGGATAAGCGGCGTGGTCTGCGCTTGTCCCTCTCGTCGCGCCGCTTCTTCCACTATGAGGTTATTCGCCCACAGCTCCCACGGGTGGCGGAACCGTTTCACGCCGGCTTGCTTCGTCCACTGCGCGCACCGCACCGTGCTCGTCATCGTGCGGCAGTCAATCGGGCGGGCGGGATACACCATGCACTCGCCGCGCGCATCCAAGAACACGCAGGGCTTGCCGTGCCAGTCCTCAAGGGGCTTGTAACAGCTCTCCGCGATTTCATGCTCATGGTTGCGCAGATAGTTACGCCACTGCTTGCACCACTTTCGAAAATAAGCGGAGAGGGATTCGAACAAACCGCGCGCGCGCTGCCACCCCATTATCGCTTCCCACTCGATGCCCGTGCAGGTCACGAGCTGGCGGCAGCAAAACGAACACCCCTTGCCGCACGCAAGCGGGGTTTCGAGTTGCTCGTTTGCCCTCGCCGAAAGCTCGTCCACAACTTTATAGGTTGCGAGAATGAATGTGAGTCCCTCCTGCGTCATGACCGCGCGTATCAGCGTTTCCATCGCCGCTTGATTTTCAGGTATTGGGTACATAATATTGCCTTCCGTAAAAAAGTTTTCGTCGAACTGCCACTACCATACTCATCGCCCGTTATTTTGTCCAGCTTTCGGCACACTCTTGCCGTCCCGCGCAAGCGCAAATTAGAGGGTGTGGATATCCCCGCGCGGCGGGTGTGCTAGTATTCTCACTATGTTTTTATGATGAGAAAAAAACTCTCATGAAAACAATAAAAGCAGAATACATATGGCTCGACGGGCAGAAACCAACCGCAGAATTACGCTCAAAAACAAAAATAATAGAGGGGCCGGTGACAAAGCTCGCGCAGATTCCCGACTGGGGATTTGACGGCTCAAGCACCGAACAGGCGGAGGGGCGCTTCAGTGACTGTGCACTGAAGCCCGTTTCTTTTTTCCCCGACCCCCTGCGCGAGGAGGGAGACATTCTCGTGATGTGCGAAGTCATGCACGCGGATGGCTCGGTGCATGAGTCAAACTCTCGGGCGCGGCTCCGCAAAATTGCCAAGAAATATGCAAGCGCCGCCCCATGGTTCGGCATCGAGCAGGAATACACGCTCTTCCGGGACGGGAAGCCGCTCGGATTCCCCGAGAAGGGCTTCCCCGCTCCGCAGGGTCCCTATTACTGCGGCGTGGGCGCGCACCACATCTTCGGGCGGGAACTCGTGGAAGACCACCTCGAAGCATCGCTCCGCGCGGGGCTCAAGGTCTCCGGCGTGAACGCTGAGGTGATGCCCGGACAGTGGGAATTCCAAATCGGGCCGCTTGGACCCCTGGAAGTCGCCGACCAGCTCTGGCTTGGGCGCTGGCTCCTCCACCAGCTGGGTGAAGAGTACGGCATCTCGGTCACCTTATCTCCCAAACCCGTACAGGGCGACTGGAACGGCGCGGGCGGGCACGTGAACTTCAGCACGAAGGCGATGCGCAAGCCCGGCGGCATCAAAGCGGTCGAGGCGGCGTGCAAGAAGCTCGAGAGAAAGCACCAGGACCACATCGAGGTCTACGGCGCAGGAAACGAGAAGCGTCTCACCGGCAAGCACGAGACGTGCAGTATCCATGAGTTCCGCTTCGGCGTGAGCGACCGCGGCGCGTCCATCCGGATTCCGATGAGCACCGCACAGAAGAAATCCGGCTATCTCGAAGACCGCCGCCCCGCCGCGAACATGGACCCATACAAAGTATGCGCGCGATTGATTGAGACCGTGTGCGGGAAGTAGTGTTAGCGCGACAGTACAAACACCAGCTCCTCCCCTATTACGAAGTTCCGCTGTTTCCACCCGGTCCCCTCGAGCATACCTAAAAAATGCGCCGCGTAATTCTCGCGCATCCCCTTCTCGCGCCCGCCCAAACTTTTCCCCGGGAAAGAGACCACCGCATGCGGCGCATCGAGCCGCGCAAGGAGCCGCGCGCCCGCATCTTTCTCCACCTGTTCGAGACACGGAATGGTTTTGAGAAGTAACACCGCGTCTGCCTTCGGAAGCGGCTCATCTGAGAGAAGGTCGCGCACGAACGCCCGGCCCTTCCACCCGCACGCCGCAAACACGCCGTTCACGAATTCCGTGAGGTCTGCACGCACGTCGCACGCAAGGTACTCCGCCTCGTCGGGAATCCCGAGCCACGGGCGCGCGAGCGGGTTCAAGCCGCACGCGAGGTCAAGCACCCGCCCGGGCGGAGAAATGTCACGGAGCGCATCTCTGTAGAACGACTCAAGGAACGGGAGGCGCTCGCGCGTCGAAGCATGAAACTGCATCGCCTGCTGGAGCACCGCGCGGATGCGCTCCTCCCGCGCAACAGCATCTTCTTCCCTTGCCGCGGCGGCGAGCGCGCGGAGCGCTTTCTTGTAATCGGGGCGCCCCTCAACGAACGCACCGACTGTCTGGTGAAGCTTGTTCTTGACCGCTTTTATGATTTCTTTCTCTCTGCCATCCGGCGGACTTCCGCGCTTTGCGGACTCGATTGCCGCAAGCCGCGCGATAAGCGCTCGCGCGATGTGGCGATGCGTGGGGCTCTTCTGCACCGCAACGACCACATGTTCCAATTCCTCCATGCGTGTACCATATCACACAACACAATTTTGACACCTTCCTCCCTCTGCAGTATCATGGAGCGTGTTCGGAAGGCATTTGCCCACGCACCACCATCCTCACTCCCCGCATCAACAGCAAAATAGTCGCTCCGCAGCTCCTCGTGGTAGGAGCCGCAGGCGAGAACCTCGGCATCATGGCGCGCGAGGAAGCGCTGAAACTCGCGCACCCGGAAGAAGGGCTTGATTTAATAGAAATCTCGCCCGCCGCGAACCCGCCCGTTGCTCGCCTCATGAGCTTCGACAAATACCGCTATGAGGTCGAGAAGAAAGAGAAGAAGGAGCGGCAAACGCGCGCGAAAACAGGGTTGAAGCACGTGCAAATCAGCGCCCGCGCGGCGAAGAACGACCTCCTTATCAAATCCCGGCAGGCGGACAAATTCCTCTCCGAAGGGCACCAGGTGGAAATACAAATGCGGCTCCGGGGGAGGGAAAAGTACAACAGGCCCTGGGCGCTCGAACGTCTCAAGGCGTTCCTCGGCATGATTACCGTGGAGTATAAAGCGATAGACGCGCCGCAGTTCGGAGGGCGAGGGATGGCAATGCATATCATCAAGAAACAGTAATAAACGATGCCAATATACTAGTGGTCGCCACGCGACTTTACGTCGTATATCGGCATCGCGTATATCCGTATGAATAAGACTTCAAAAAGCGTATCGAAACGCATCAGAATCACGCGCACGGGGAAACTTATCCGCCGACCCATGGGAGTGGATCATTTCCGTACCCGGCAGAGCGCCAAAATCCTTAGGAGCGGCCGCAAAACCCGTTCTCTTGACTATCCGAGAAAGAAAATCTTGAATTACTAGCCACTAGCGATTAGCCATGTTCTAATGGCTAAGTCCTCATTTTCTATCCAACATGCCCAGAGTCAAACGCGGAGTACACGCCCATAAGCGGCGGGAGAAAACCCTCAAATATACCAAGGGGTTCCGTTGGGGACGCAAATCAAAAGAACGGGCAGCGAAGGAGGCATTGCTCCATGCCTGGACCCACATGTTCCGGGGGCGGAAGCAGAAAAAACGCGATTTCCGGGCGCTTTGGAATGTGCGCGTGAACGCGGCGGCCCGCGCCGAGGGCACCACGTACAGCAAACTCATCTCCGCGCTTCAGAAAAAGAACGTGGAGCTCGACCGGAAAATCCTCGCTGACCTCGCGGTGCAGGAACCCGCGGTCTTCAAGAAAGTTATCGCGTTCACTCGTAATTAGCACTCAGGCGCGCGTAATTGAGTAATTGGTAATTCAGTAATTACCCAATTACATAATTACTCAATTGCGAGCAGTGGGCGTCTTTTCCTGCGGAGCGGTGCCCGGTCCTGGCGCCGCAGCTCGCGGCGCGGCTCCATACCGCTTGTGCCGCAGAAAATCGTACGCCTGATGCAGCACCCGCTGGCTGTCCCGATATCTACCCAGTATCTTTTTCGCTTCCCGAAATAGGAACCAGCCATACCCTTGGTGTTCCGAGGAAATTTTCACGTGCTCCATACTCGCCTCGGCAAGATAGAATATCACGATTTTAAAAACAGGCTGTCCGTTTCTCCGAAACGTGAACCGTTCGTATACTTTGAAATTTTCCGCAAGGTGCAGATCCCGCGGCATGAGTCCCGTTTCCTCCCGCGTTTCCCGGAATGCGGCGGCGAGACTCCGCTCTTCGGATTCAATCTTCCCTTTTGCGAAGTTCCAGTAATCGTGTCCGTGGTAGAGGAGCAAAAACTTAGGCCCTTCTTTGGTCTTGCGATAGACGATAATCCCCGCCGAAATTTCTCGACGCATTGTAGAAAATGAGCACTAACGTCAGTGCTCCATTACTTAGGTTGTAGGCATTATATCACGCCTTCCTGAATGAGATATGAACTTTAAACTATTACACTAGTTCCTCTTTAAAAATTTCAGCATCTCGTCTAATGGCCATGCGTTGATTACATCTTCTTTCGCCGCCCAGCCGCGTCTTGCCTGGGCGATGCCATACTCTAGATATCCAAAGTGCGCGGGGGCGTGCGCATCCGAGTCAATCGCGAATTTCACTCCTGCCTCGACGCATTTCCGCACGTACTCGTCTTTGAGGTCGAGGCGGTCAAAGGCATCCACTTCCAAACACGTGCCGGTTTTATTCGCGGCGCGGATAAGTTCTTCCATGTCCACGTCGTAGGGATCACGCTTCCCTACAATGCGCCCCGTCGGGTGAAAGAGGATGTCCGCGTGGGGGTTCCGCATGGCGCGCACAATCCGTTCCGTCTGCGCCTCGCGCGGCAGATTGAAATATGAGTGGACGGAAACGCCGGCGATATCGAGCTTCGCGAGGATTTCGTCCGGAAAGTCGAGCGTGCCGTCTTTTAAGATGTCGCACTCGGTGCCCTTGAGCACGGCAACCGTGCCCTTGAGCTTCTTATTCACCGCATCAATCTCTTTCCATTGCATCTGAATCCGCTTTTCATCAAGTCCGTGCGTCATCGCGAGACGCTTGGTGTGGTCGGTAATTGCGATATATTTCAATCCCCGCGCGGCGGCTCCTTTCGCCATCTCCTCAATAGAAAACTTCCCGTCAGTCCAATTCGAATGCATTTGCAAGTCGCCTTGAAGCGCGTCATAGGTTATAAGTTCCGGAAGCGAGTGCCGAAGGGTAGCTTCGATTTCTCCGGTGTTCTCGCGGAGTTCTGGTTCAATGTAATCGAGTCCTAACACCTTATACACTTCCTCTTCCGTTTTCCCCGCAACCATTTTTTCTTTCTGCGTCTGTCCGCGTCCAGTCCGCGTAGTTCCGCGGGTCTCGAAGAGACCATACTCGTTGAGCTTCAATCCCTTTTTTATTGCAATCTGGCGCAACGCCACATTGTGGTCTTTCGAGCCGGTGAAGTAGTTCAGGGCGGCGCCGTAGGACTCCGCAGGCACAACCCGCAAATCCGCGTCGAGGCCGAGCGACAAACGCACCGAGGACTTTGTGGGGCCGTGCGCATGCACCCGTTCCACGCCCTTCATTCCGACGAAATATTCCATGAGCCGCGCTGGCTCCTTCGCAATTGCGAGAATATCAATATCTCCAATCGTTTCCTTCCTTCGGCGCGCGGAGCCTGCAACAATAACCTTTTCCACCCCCGGCACCTCGCGGAGCCGCGCCTCAAGCGCCCGCACGTGCGGCATTGCCTCGCTTATAAGGAGCCGCCCCGCCGAACGGCGCATGAACTCGATACCCGCAAGGATGCCCTCTTCTTTCTTCGCGCCGAAGCCCTCAACCTCGCGTACCTTTCCTGCTTTTGCGGCTTTCTCCAACTCGCCCGCATTTTTTATGCCGAGTTCGCGATAGAGTTTCAAAATGCTTTTGGGACCCACCCCCTCAATGCCCGCGAAAGACTCCAGGTCCACCGGCGTCTTTTTCTTGAGCGCTTCGTGCTCCGCTACTTTTCCTTTCGTAAGGAACTCTTCGATTTTCTCCGCAATCGAGGCGCCCACGCCGGGAATATCCTTCAAGGCCGCGAGTCCCCCGCGAGAGTAGATATCTGCCACGGGTTCCGCGAGTCCCTCGATTACCTCCGCCACCTTCTCGTACGCGCGGGGCTTGAACGGCACCGATTGCATCTCGAGGTAGAGCGCAATCTCGTGGAGAATTTTTGCGATGTCTGTGTTGTGGACTTCTTTCATGGGAGTAATCGCGAATAATGCGAATCTTGTTTTCAATAATGCGAATTAGCTCTCTCGTATGTTCAAAATGCGGCGATACTTCACTCCTTCTTTGGTGAAATAGACCAAAATCCCTATACGGAGATTCCCGCCACGAAGATACCCCAGCACTTGTTTTGCATGAATGTAACCGAGTACTGAAACAACTTTTAACTCTAAAAGGATTTTTCCTTCAACAACAAGGTCGGCAAAATAGCGTCCTACATTTACCTGCTTGTATTCCAAAGGAATGAAGACTTCTCTCCTGAAGCGTATCCCTCGGTCGGTGAATTCCTTAGCGAGCGCCTGCTGATATTGTTTCTCCGAAAGCCCCCACCCAAGCTCGTTATAAACATTGAAGCAGGCCCCCATAACTTTGAAGCTCGACTCTGGATGTACAATGCTCTGATTTGCATTATTCGCCTCCATTTGCATTATTCGCGATTACTCTCATCCGTGCTCTTTAATCGGCGCGTGCGCCGGCATCCGGTGCCCGCCCTTCGCGCGCGGGAGCATGAAGCCGTAGAGAAGGAGAAGCATCGTAGCGCCCGTAAAGGACAGGGCACTTGTGGTCACGAGCACCGCAGGGAAACCGAACTTGTCTGCGAGGATACCTCCCGCTGCGCCCGCGGCGGCGGCGCCCACGCCCACAATCGTGGAACGGAGCCCCCACTCGCCCGAGGAATGCCCCGGGTCCACGTGACGCCCGAAGACCGCAAGGTACGTCGGTACTGCGAGGGAATCCCCCAAGCCGTACAAGAACTGTATGCCATACACGTGAAACGGTTCGCTTGCAAAGAGGTAGAGAAGCGGGACGGAGGAAACGAGAAGCGAGCCGCCTACGAGCGCCCAAAAGTCGTCGCGCTCGCCGTCATGCCGGTCGAGATACCGCGAGATGGGAAGCTGGACTATCGCGCGCGTCACCCAATACACCGCCGCCGCAAGCCCCGCGACGCGCACGCCGCCGCCCACGATTTGCTGGGAAATGAAAATCGCAAAAATCGGCCCGTAGAGCGCAAACGCCGTCACGATAATCAAATCGGAGTAGATGAGGATTTTTACTACGCGGTTTACGCGCATGTTAATCGAGTTGCGCTTCCACAATGCGTTTCGCTTCTTTCTTAAAAAAAGATTCCCACTCCGCATCGGGGATTTTTCGCACCATTGTGGGACGGTCTTTGAGCGTCTCCGCCCGGAGAAATTGGGCGCTTAATTGGAGCATATCGAATGCTTCAAACTTTATCCGCGCTTTCGCGGCAAGTTCGTCAATGTTCCATCCTTGTTCCTTTTGTAATATGCAGTACAGATCAATAAAATCCCGGGAGCGGGGCTTCTGCACAATGGTAAAAAGTTTATTGACTGCAATATCCCGCAAGCTGTCAATGTCCAGTCCCCCCATTTTTTTGCCCCGCTCAATCCTCTCGAACGGAAAATAAGTAAACTCCGTCTTGAGGCGGTCGTTTCCAATATCAAGAAAAAAAAGATTCCTATTGAAGCTCTGCTCGTAGGCAACAGACTGAATACCGGCTTTTTTCTGAATCTTCTTAAAGAATGCCGAGATCGCCTGCGGCTCGAATTCCTCTTCGGAGAAAAAATCCAGGTCTTCCGAGAGCCGATGCTGAAGATAGTATTCCGCAAGCGCCGTGCCGCCGGTAAGATAAAACCTCTCGGCAAGCGCCATGTCTCCGGCAATAAGGGAAAGGATGGCCCGCTGATTCTCGGAGAGAATGGCCATACTACTGCAGGGCGAGCGCAAGGGCTTTGCGCGTCAAGGGGTCGATGTCAATTTTCTCCCAATATGCGCGCAGCTCTTTTTTATTGATTTTCGCGTTGCCCAGTCCCCAGTTAATTCGCTGTTCCAGCCGCCAAATCGCATATTGCTCCGGATCTTTTTTAAGTTCGGTTTCATCAACCGACCAATGATTTCTCCTGTTTTCCATTTTTTTATTATACCACAAAATCTATGAATTTACTCTGGCCGCACGAAGAAACAAAAAGAGCGCGGTTTCCCGTGCTCGAATGGATAGCTTTAAGCTTTTAGCGATAAGCTTTAAGTGAAAACTCTCACTCTTTTGTTACAAACCGAAACACTTCTCCTTCCGCAGAGAGCGTAAACGTTCCGCCGCGGGCGATTTCTTTTTTCAAGATTTTCTCCGCAAGCGGGGCGCGAATTTTTTCTTCGAGTACGCGCCGGAGGGGCCGCGCGCCGAAGGCGGGCTCGTAGCCGAGCTTCACCAGAAGTTCGATCGCGGACGCGTCCGCCTCAAGCGTAATCCCCTGCTCCGCGAGCACTTTTGCCAAATCCTTCACTTGGAGCGCGGCGATTTTCCGCAAGTCCTCCGGGCTTAAATTCTTAAACACCACGATTCTTGAAAACCGGTTCACAAGTTCCGGCTTGAAAACGTCGGTGAGTCGGCTCTTCAGGTATTCTGCAATCTCCCCCATCGGCTTCCCTTGCCGCAGGGAGTCGTTCACGATGTCCGAATGCGCGTTCGAGGTGGCAATCAAAATCGTATTCTCAAAATTGACCGTCCGCCCCAGCCCGTCCGTGAGCCGCCCATCATCGAAGACTTGCAGAAAGAGGTCAAGGATGTCGGCGTGCGCCTTTTCAAACTCGTCTAAAAGTATCACGCAGTAAGGCCGCTCGCGGACTGCGCGCGTCAAGGCCCCGTCAATCGTGCCGTCGGGCGCGCCGAGAAAGCGCGTGATGCTCGCCGCGTCCTGGTACTCCGTCATGTCAAACCGCACCATCGCAGTTTCCGCGCCGAACTGGACTTTCGCGAGCGTTTTCGCAAGTTCCGTCTTCCCTACGCCAGTGGGTCCCACAAAGAGGAAATTGGCGATGGGCCCGCCCTTCCGCGCGAGCCCGCTCCGGTACTCGCGGAGGGCGTCAGAGACCGACTTCACCGCTTCTTCTTGGTCAATGAGCCGCGTGTGAATGGTCTCCTCAAGATGGAGAAGCTGTTCCGCCTCTGCCTCGGTCGCCTCGTGCACCGGGATATTCACCCGCGCTTCGAGCGCCCGCACCACATCCTCCCGCCGGAGCACTTTGTCGCCCCGCCGCTCCGCAAGCGCGAGCGCGCTCTTGAGGAGCTCCTCCGCGCTCGCGGGCAAAAGCTTCTCCCGCAAGTACTTCTTCGCAAGCGTAACCGCGCCCCGCAATGCCCCCAAGGTCACGCGCACGCGGAACTGGCGCTCCAGAATCACGCCGTCGTAGACCAAGACCGTTACTGCCTCTTCCTCCGAAATTTCCTGCACGCGGATAACTTCAAACGCCGCCGCAAGGTCGCTCCGCGGCTCGATGCTCGCCGCATACTCCCTCGGGTACGTCGTCCCCACGACGGGAAACGCGTTGTCCATCAGGATGGGCGTCAAAGCGTCGGCCACGGAGAGGTACGCCGCGCTCGAGGTTTTTGCGAGATTGTGGACGTCGAAAATAGAGAGGATAACATTGCCCGCATCAATGATTTCCCGCACCACCTGCTGGAGCCGCGTGTGAAGCTCCTCTGCGGCGGCTCCCGCGACAAGCCGGCTTATATCGAGCCCCACCAGCCGCTTGTCAAAGAGCGCCGGCGGCACCTCGTCCTTCGTGAGCCGCCACGCGAGGTGCGCCACGAGCGTTTCCTTCCCTGCGCCCGCGTCTCCCACAAGAAGCGCGTTGGGGTTCAGGGGGCGCGCGAGCACATCGACAAGGCGTTCCATCTCGGCGGCGTGCCCCACAAGGAACCCCGCCGCGCCCGCGCGGGCAAGGTCGGTAAAGTCCGTGCCGTAGCGGTCGAGCGTGGGCGTAGGGCGCGCGGTCCACGCGCGGTTCATCACGCGGTGCCGCACTCCCCGCCGGAGCACGTGCGCGAAGCCCCCGAGAGAGTCCGGCGGAGAAAAGCGCGATGCGCGGCGCGCAAGTTCGGCGAAGAGAAGCGCCCCATGCACCTCGGCCGCGGTGAGCGAGAACATGCTGAAAAGGCGCGTAATCGCCGGCGTGTCCAGCGAGGGAAACGCCGCGAAGATATCCGCGGGCTCCACAAATTCGTGGTGCGCGGCGACCCCCCGGGCGAACGCGAGAGAGAGAAGCGCCTCAAGCTTCCGAAAACGCTCTTCCTGCGGCTCGCGCGCGCCTCCGGATTGCGTGAGTGCCTCAAGGCGCTCGCGGAATTCGCGCGCGCTCACTTCAAGCCGCTCAAAGCTCGCCGCCACCTCGGGAACGCCCATAAGGTCATGGAGCAACTCAAGGTAGAGGTCGGTGCGCTTGATGCCGCTGCGCTCAAACGCCCGCTCAAGGACCGCAAACCCGCGCGAAGAAAGGCATACCCCCACGTTCAGAACGCCTGTCCGGGGCAGGCGGGAGATGGGACGGTCGCCTCCCCCCGCGTGCCGCGCCCGGTCCGCGAGGAAAAGAAGCAGGAGGAACCCAATCGCCCGGAGCGAAATAATATCCGACGAGAACGCGAGTGTGGCCGCGGCGACCGCGAGCACGAGGAGTGCGGTGGAGGAGACAACCCGCACCGCGAACCTCCCCACACCCGTCATGTGGAGCCGCGAGTCGTCAAATGTGAGAGTTCTAGAATTCGGCGAGTGCATAGAAGAGAAGCGCAGCAGGCACCGCGTACCACGCCGCGAAGAGAATAACGTACATCGCCGCAATGCCTGCATAGCACAACGCCCCGAGAAGCGTGCGTCCGGAGCGGAACACGAGCCCAAGAACCCTCCCCACAATGCTATAGTCCCCGTAGAGCGGCTCAAAAAAGTGGCGGAGCGTTACCCGGAACGCAATCCGCTGGTCGGCTGCCTCAAGCGTAGAAATGAAACGGTGGGAGAGCGCGCGAGAAGCATCCACATACCAGTGGCGGAAAAAGTCAGCGATACGAAACAATGCCCGGCGGACAAGATACACCAGCGCGAAATTCATGCTCTCATCTTACTCCTAAAAGAGCCCCTTTTGTAGCACTTTCGTCTGCGCGGGAGGAGCAACAGAAACCGCTGTAGCCGGCACCGCGCCTGCGATAATCTCCGGCAGGAGTTTGAAGCCCTTGCGAAATTCTTCCATCACCCCCGTCGCACGGAGCGCCGCCGCGGGGTGGAACATGGGTACCACAAGCCGCCCGTCAACCTGAAACGGCTTCCCCTGGTCACGGGTGATTTTCGCCTCGGGCAGAAAGTAGTTCATGGAAAACCGCCCGAGCGGCACAATCACTTTCGGGCTAATGATAGCAATCTGCCGCGTGAGGTATGGCGTGTATGCCGCAAGTTCGTCCGGCAGGGGGTCGCGGTTCTCCGGCGGGCGGCGCTTCACGATGTTCGTAATATACACTTCATTCTCCCTCCACCCGAGCCCCCTGATGCACTCACGGAGGAGCTGACCGCCGCGCCCCACGAACGGCCGCTTCTGGATGTCTTCGTTCAACCCCGGCGCCTCGCCGATGAAAAGCGCCTCGCAGTCGAGATTCCCTTCCCCGAAGACCAGGTTTGTCTGGAGCGGGAGCGAGATATTCTCGCGCATTTCCCTCTCGAGCGCCGCGAGCGCTTCACGTTTGTCCATAAAAGCCATTGTACACTATGTGCCCTCGGCAGGAATTGAACCTGCGTCGCCTCCTTCGGAGGGAGATATTCTATCCGTTGAACTACGAGGGCTTTCCGCGTCAGCTTACAACAAAATAGTACGTCTCGTAAACGACCGCGGCGGCAAGAATAATGTAGAGGAGCCAAAAGAGTATCCGCGTCGTGCCTTCCGGGTTCAAAAGTTTTTTCCCCACCGCCACGATAAAGAGATATTGGAGCGCGAGAAATACGCCGCCGACGAATCCCGCCATCCGCACGAAGTCGGAAAACCCTGCGGCAAAAAGCGCAAGCGGTACCACCGCCACAAATCCGAGCGCCGCGCCCTCCTTCCACCCTTTATCCATCAGCGCGTGCGCCGCCTCGCGTCCCACGGGAACGTAGGAGGTCCAAATTGCAAAGAGTCCCAGCGCCCCGAGAAGAATTTGCCAGAGGGGCGCGGAGAACCCCGAGACGGTATCCGGCGTAATCGGCACGGGCGAGCCGAGCACCCCGAGCACGAACACTATATAAAGCAGCGCAGAAATCCCCGTTCCTGCGATGAGCGCGAGGAGTGAACGGCGAATGTCCGCTCCTCCCATGCGAGAATTCAGTTCATAGACCGGCTCCACCGCAGTCCAGCTCGCGAGCGAAAAAAGGGCGATGCCGAAGGGAAAGAGGAGATGCGCAGAGTCAAGCGTGGGGATGCGCCCGAACCCCTGCCCCACGTCACCAGACGTAAAAAGCGCGATAATAAGCCCGCCCATCGCGACGGCGCCCAGCGCCTCGCTCCATGCAAAACGGCGTACACCGAAGAAAAGCGGGAATGAAGCGATAAGCCAAAAGAGGAGCACGCCGCCCGCGCCTCCCAGCGCTGGCAGAAGGAGCTCTAAAAATGTCCTGCCAAGAATGAGATAGACGAGGAGCGTGAGGAGCTGGCCCACCACCACCGCGAGGAGCGCGACCACCCCCTGCGCGGGACCCAGCGCCTCGCGTGCAAGCTCCGCCAAGCGTTTCCGCTCGCGCACGCGCCGGAGCACCAAAAAATAGACCGCGTGGATAAACGAGAGAATAATCGTGAACGCAGCCAAATAAAAAAGACCGGGAATCCATCCCGATACGGAAAAGACGTACGGGAGCGCAAACATACCCGCGCCCACCGTTGTTGCCACCACTACTGCAACTTGTGATAGAAATAACTTATAACTCATGGAGTAATCGCGAATAATGCGAATTTTAATTTCAATAATGCGAATCTATTCGCGTTATTTGCCTCCATTCGCATTATTGGCGATTACTCCTCGAACACCTCGTCTCCCTCCCGTACTTTGTCCTTCACCTTAATCCCCACCTCCTGCCCCTTCTTCGCCGCCTCGATTGGCTTGTGGTCGTACTGCATTGACTTCGCCACTTCCGCAAAGTCCGTCGTCGCGCCCTTGTAGTGGAGTTTCGTTCCCGCCTCCACCGCCTTCTTAAATTTCACGATGGCCACCGAAAGATGCCCGTAGAAATGCGTCACCGCGCCGATGGGCTTCATCGCGACAACTTTCTTCGCCGGAGCTTTTTTAACTTTTTTTACTGTTTCCTTTGGCATGAGAATTTATTTGTTCGGCCTTTCTCTTGTTTTTTGTTCCTTGTTCCTTGTCGCTTGTCCCTACTCACTCTATCTCCCTCTCCTCCGCCTCGATAAGCGTCACCACCTTATCGAGCAGTTTCTCCGGGTCGGACTCAAACACCACTTTTCCGTAGCCGCGGTGCGACTTGTCGAGCACTTCCTGGAGCATATCCGCCGTGCCGCCCGTGCCCGTGAGTACGCCCTGCACCCGCTGGTCTTCGAAAGCGTCGGTGAACTCATTCAGGGTCCCAATGCGCCCGCAGACGGTGAGGACCGCGTCCGAGGAGCGCGTGAGCAATAAATTTCGTCCCGAATAGCCGAACCCCGTGTACATGATGAGGTCGTGATACTCGGTGGGAAGGCGGTAGGACTTTACGTGCTGGATTTTGGTCGCCGCGGGAGAGATGCCAATGACCATCCCTCCCGCTTGTTTTGCCCCCTTCGCCGCCCAGAGGGGCGCCCCCGTCGTCGCGCCCGTCACGAGTATCATCCCACGCTCCGCAATAAGCCGGCCAAGTTCCTCCGTCTTCTCGAGCGCCCCCGGCGCACAGTGCCCCGTCTCCGCGGCGCCGGAGATGCAGATTTTATACTTCAAATTCGTCCCGTGGTTGTGATTTCCGTTAAAGTTCCCATTCGCTGTCTTTTTGGTTGGCATGTGCCTATTATAGCACCCTAAATAGCTTTAAGTGATTCCTCAATCGAGTTCAAAACTCTCCCCTTTCTTTGGCACGACCGCCTCGACCGCGAGCTCGTCGCGGATTTTGGTTGCAAGCGCCTCGCTCGCGCCAAACTCGCCCTGCACGACGAAAACTTTTTTGAGCGTCTTTCGCATGGGCCGGAGCCAGTCCAAAAGCTGGGGCTGGTCAGCATGCGCGGAATACCCAGCAATTTGAATCTTCTTCGCCCGTACAGGAACCTCCTCGCCAAAAATGCGCACTTTATTCGCGCCATCGAGGATTGCCCGCCCAAGCGAGCCCTTCGTCTGGTACCCCACGAAGAGAATCGCGCTCTTGGGGTTCGAGAGATACCGCCGCTCGTGGTGCAAAATGCGCCCGCCGTGGGACATCCCCGAACCGGCGATGATGATTTTCGGCGGCAGGACCTCGTTGATGGACTTCGACTGCTCGGTGGTAAGTGTGAGCCGCAATTCCGGGAAGTTGAGGAAGTCGTCGCCGGAGCGGACAAGCCGCTGCATGTCGTGATTGTAGTACTCCTCGTACTTCCGGTAGACCTCGGTGAGCTTGATGGCGAGGGGACTATCCAAAAACACCGGCACCTTCGGGATGCGCCCCTGCTCAAAGAGTTCATGGAGGTGAAAAAGGAGTTCCTGCGTGCGCTCGAGGGCGAATGCCGGAATCATGAGCGTACCGCCCGAGGAGACCGTTTCCTCCACCGCATCTTCGAGCATCTCCCGCCGCGAGCCCACATTGCCATGCGTGCGGTCGCCGTAGGTGGACTCAATCACGCAGTAGTCCGCGGCTTCGAGCTTTTCCGTGGAGCGGATGATGGGGGGCGGGCTGTTGCCAAGGTCGCCTGAAAAAAGCACCGTTTTCCCCTCCGCCTCTATACGCACAATGGAAGAACCGAGCACATGCCCCGCGTCAAAAAAGGTCGCGCGTGCGGGGCCGCATCCCGCCGCCTGATGATACGGCGTACCTTGCCACTGCTCCATCGCCTTTTCCACATCCGGCGTCGTGTAGAGCGGCGGCTTTTTCTCGCGCTCCGCTTCTTTCGTAAGGATATGCTCCGAGTCAAGCAAAAGATACTCCGCAAAGTCCTTTGTGGGGGGCGTCGAGTGCACAAGTCCGCGAAACCCGTCTTTCACGAGCTTCGGGACAAGCCCGATGTGGTCGATGTGCGCGTGTGTGATGAACACGTCCGAAATCTCTTTCGGGTGATATGGAAACGCCTCGAAGTTCTGCCGCTCGGCATAGTGCCCTTCCTGATGCAAGCCGCAATCAACCAGAATTTTCCTTGCCCCTTGTTCCTTGTTGCTTATTGCTTCCAGCAGGTAGTTCGCCCCCGTGACCGACCCTGCGCCGCCCCAGAACGTAAGTTTCATGGAATAAGCGATGCCAATATACTAATACATACTAATTATACGAATGTGGATTCCTATTAGTATTATTAGCACGAATTCGTATATTAGCATCGCGCATATATTTGCGTTATTTGCTTCGATTCGCATTATTGGCGCCGTGCCTGCCGGCAGGCAGGATTACTCCCATCTCTTCTCTCACCACCATCCGGTCGTCCCATGGAATCTTCTCGCCTTTTATGATCATAGACTGCTCCGCCCCTTTTCCCGTGATGAGCACCACGTCTCCCTTCCCCGCGAGCGAGAGCGCCTTGCGGATACCCTCGCGCCGGTCCTCAATGCAAAACAAATTCTTTTCGCGGGTTTTTCCTGCATCTTCCACCGCGCGCGCGATGTCCTCAATAATCTCTCCTGGCGGGTCGTCATAGGGGTCCACGTTCGAGACCACCACATAATCCGCGAAACGGCCGGCACACTCACCCATCGCGGGGCGCTTTGCCTCATCCCTCCCGCCGCCCTCGGCGCCGAGGAGCGCGATGAGCTTCCCTCCCCTCTTCGCCAACTGCCGCGCCGCCGTGAGCGCCGCTTCCATGCTCACCGCCTCGTGCGCGTAGTCCACAATAGCGGTGAACGCCTGCTTTTCCTCAATCTCCTCCATCCGCCCGGGCACGACCCGGAGCGAGGCGAGCCCCTCCGCAATCGTTGCGGGAGAAATGCCGAGCATCTCCCCGATCGCCACCGCGGGGAGCGCGTTCTGCACGTTAAACGCCCCCGCCACGCGGAGCGCATAGTGCGCGCCTTTCACGCGGAATGTTGCCCCCTGTGGCCGCACCACGACATCTTCCGCGACGTAATCCGCGCCGCGCTTTAACCCGAACGTCGCCACGTGTTCCACCGGGAACCGGAGAAAAAAATCGCGGTGCTCGGAATCGTTATTCAAAAGCGCTACCCGCGGCACCTCTTCCCCATCCACGCGCTTTTGCGGGTGCTGCATAAGCGATGTAAAAAGCTTTCCTTTCGCGGCGCGATATGCCTCAAAGCCCCCATGTGCTTCGATGTGTTCCGAAGTGATATTGGTGAGCACTGCGATGTCATACCAAATGCCTACGTGCCGCCATTGGGCAAGCCCTTCCGAAGTCGTTTCAAGCACGCAATGCGTGCAGCCCTCATCCGCCATCTCGCGCAAAAATTGCTGGAGCGTGAAGGGCGCGGGCATCGTCATGTGGTAGGGGTTGAGCATCTGCCGGTCATGAATTCTGAAGAGCGCCGTGCTCACGAGGCCTGTGGACTTCCCTCCCGCTTCAAGCACCGCCCAGATGAAGTTCGCCGTGGTGGTCTTCCCCTTCGTGCCGGTGACGCCAATCACCACGAGTTGACGCGAGGGGAATCCATACCACGCCGCAGCGAGGCGGGCGATAATGTAGTGGTACGCAGATAATACAAGGCGAGGGATGTATTTTCGAAGTTTGGATTTGAACATATTAAGACCCGTAATTGAGTAAATGGTAATTACCTAATTGCCTTGTATGCTACGTACGCATAATACCAGAGTTTACTCCCCGCAACGTCGAAGAATGGGCTGTGTGCAAGAAGCTCTCCGCCGAACTTGCGCTTGAAGCTTGAGAGTCCTTCCCATCCCTCCTTTGTCTCCGCATCGATTGAGATTCCTCCGAAGTTATATCGCGTGGCGCCCCGCACTTTCGCTTCGCGGATTGCCGTCCACTGGGCGGCATACGAGCCGAAAAGTTCGCGCTGCGCCGAGCTCGAGCCGCCGAAGACAAAATTCGCCTGTCCTCCATAGAAAACTATGAAGTGTGCCGCGAGAGGCGCCCGTTCGTGCCGCGCAAAAACAAGAAATGCATTTCCTGCTCCGGCGGAAACCCTGAACGCCGCCTCGTAGTAAGCGCGGGGATGGAGACGAAACCCGTCGCGCGCGGCGGTCTCCTCCATCAAACCGAAAAACTCATCAAAGTGCTGGGGAAGGAGTGGGGCGCCCACCACCTCTGTCTGCACGCCCCGGCGCTCGGCGGCGCGGATGCTGTAGCGCGTGTTGTGATGCATCCCGCGAAGAAGCTCCTCCTCCGCCCGCGCCAAGTTAAGCACCCACTCCGCCCGCGGCTGGGCGGAAGAAACGCGTTCCGTCGCGCGTGGCCCGCGGCGGAACGCTTCTCCGGCAATGCGCAACGCCTCACCGGTGAGCGGCGGCGAGAAATCAAACCGGACGAAGACAGCGCGTCTCCCGCAGACAACTTCCCGCGCCACCTCGGCGAGCGCATGCACCACTCCCTCTTCTTCACCTTCCTTCACCACCGGCCCGTACGGCGCGTAGCAATAGCTCCGCCCCGCAAGAAGCGGATACTCCACAAGCTGAAGCGCCGCGACGCAGGCGCCGCCGCGGACGCCCACGAAACGGCGCACCGCACGCCCCGCGGCGCGCTGCCACTCCCCGTACGCATACGACTGGGTAAGCGGCGGATACTTTATAAGTCCTGCGGGCTGAAACCGCTCCGGCCCGCGAACCTCTTCAAATACCGCGCTCATCTTTGTGCCGCGCGCTTAAAATCCGAAGCGTCTCTTTGAGCCGCGCGCTTAAGTCCTTTTCCGCGGCGCCCCCTTTCGCGAGCGCATCCCGCGCTTCCTCGCGTCCATATCCCATTCCGGTAAGGGCTTCGATAAGGTCCGCATCCGTCTCCATCTTCCCCACCGTCGCACCCGCTCCGCGCGCGCTCACTTTGCCTTTAAGCTCCAGAATAATCCGCTCCGCGGTTTTCCGCCCCACGCCCGATGCACGCGTGAGGAGGTCCGGGCGATTTTCCTTGATTGCCGCCTCAACCTCCTTTCGCTCGGCGACATCCAAGACGGCGAGCGCGGACTTCGGCCCCACGCCCGAGACAGAAATAAGGAGCTCGAAAAGGGCGAGTTCCTCCTCGGCGAGGAACCCATAGAGTTCGAGTGCGTCCTCGCGCACATGGAGATTGGTGAAAAACTTTACGCGGGTGCCCGCGCGCGGAAGCTTTCCCAAAGCATGCCCGTGAAGATTCACTTTGAACCCTACGCCGCCCACGTCCACCACCGCGAACCGGTCGGCTTTGAGGGTAAGAGTGCCTTCGAGGGTGTGGAGCATGAGTGATGAGTTGCGAGTGATGAGTGAGGAAACACAGACAGATCGTATGCGACCGCCGCCGCCCGACCTCACTATAGTACCACTCGGCGTAAATCATATGTATATTGACACGAGGGAATGGATTACGATATTATCTCACTCAATACTCACCCCACTCGCCACTCGTCACTATTTCACATGCCTATCACTTCTTCCGCAAAGAAAGCGCTCCGCCAAAGTATCCGCCAGCGGGGGCAAAACCTCGTCCGCGCTGAGGCCTACAAGCTCGCGGTAAAAAATTTCAAAAAACTTGTCGCGGAAAAGAAGACCGAGGATGCGAAAGCGACGCTTGCGAACGTGTACCAAGCACTCGATAAAGCCACGAAGACCGGCGTAATAAAAATGAACAAAGCGAGCCGTCTCAAATCGCGCCTCTCGCTTAAGCTCGCGGGAGTAAAATAAGCGCCTCTCGTTCACGAGTGACGCTTTTTTCTCGATTCTCCCTAACCTAACGCCAAGTCCGCAAGCGCTTCTTCGTACTCCAGCTTCCCATTTTTGATGGCAACGTCATATGCCGCGAACCTCCCCGCGGCGCCCGGCACCATTGCGGAGAGAATATAAAAAATCTTTTGTGCCGGCTCGCGGGAAAGGAGAAGTGCCTCGAGTGCCGCGAGGCGTTCGCGGGAACTGCCGTAGCTGAATCGCTTCACGAGCGCAAAAAATTCCGGGGTGGTTTCCACGTCCAATTGCTCAAGGTCTTGGCGAGTTACTTGTTTTCCAAACGCGGCAATCCGGTCAAGTTCCGTCGCAAGCCGCCAGCTGTCGCCTTCGTATGCTTTGAGAAGAAGCACCTCGGCTGAGGGAGCCAACTCCACTCCTCTTTTCTTTATTTCTTTTTTTCCGAACTCTTCCCACTCTTCATCCTTCAGCGTTTCAAACTTCTCACTTACAACCGGAGATTTCTTCATAAATTCAAACCCCTCCGTAGCATTTGCTTCGGAAAGGAGTACCGTTACTCCTTTTTTTTCTACAATACTTTTCAGCCACTCTTTTAAGGGTTCCGCAGGAATTTCCCAGACAGATTCCAATACCGCGAGCCGCTGGGAATCAAAGAGGGACTCGCTCGCCCCGAATTCCCGAAGCGCAGGGAGAATTTCTTCTTTCGTACAGTCGAAGTGTTTCAATCCCAGTACGGAGTGTTTCTTCAAAAATTCCCCAACAACCGCCTGTTTCTTTTGTAGGCGGCGGTAGGCGTCAGGACCGTAGAGAAAAATAATCATGGAGTAATCGCGAATAATGCAAATTTAATTTCAATAATGCGAATCCATTTGCATTATTTGCCTCCATTAGCATTATTTGCGAACACTCCTTAGTGCGGCTTTTATGAACTCGCGGAATAAGGGGTGGGGCCGTAGGGGGCGGCTTTTGAATTCTGGATGGAATTGCGTCCCTAAAAAGAATGGATGCTTCCCACGGGGAAGCTCGGCGATTTCCATAAGCCGCCGGTCGGGAGAGATGCCGGAGAAGACCAGCCCCTTTTTCTCGAGCCGCTCAATGTACTTCGGATTCACTTCGTAGCGATGCCTATGCCGCTCACTGATGAGGTTGGAGGCTTTAGGTTTTAGCTTATAGGTAGATACATACGCCCCGTGAGCAACTGTACCCGGCTTCAAGCGGGCGGGGTAGGCGCCGAGGCGCATCGTACCGCCGTACTTTTTCGTCGCCACATTTTCTCTCTGCTCCGGCATGAAATCAATCACGGGATGAGGCGTCTTTGCGTCTATTTCCGTCGTGTTCGCCCTCTCCAACCCCGCCGCGTGCCGCGCAAACTCTATCGTCGCGAGCTGCATGCCATAACAGAGGCCGAAGAACGGGATTTTCTTCTCACGGGCATATTGTATTGCACGGATTATGCCCTCAACCCCGCGCCCGCCGAACCCCCCGGGAACCACGATGCCGTGCACCTTATCAAGTTCCTTCACAAGCTTCGGGTCGCGCTCATACCGCTCCGAGTCAAGCCAGAGTATCTTTGGCTTCCGCCCCAGCTGCCACGCGGCGTGGTTCACAGATTCAATAACCGATATATACGTGTCTTTCACCGACTTGAAGTTGAAGTATTTCCCCACGACGCCGATAACTACTTCTTTGTCCATCCGCTTGATTTTCCGCGCAAGCGCCGTCCAGTCCTTTAAATTCCTCGTTTTGGGTTTCAGTCCCATCGTGCCGAGGAGCGTGTCACTTAATTTCTCTTTTTCAAAATTCACCGGCACGTCATAAATCGAGTAGACGTCCGGCGCGGAGATAATCCGCTCCACGGGCAGGCTGCAGACATTGCTGATGGTACGCTTAATGTCCGGTGTTGCCGGGCGCTCGGCGCGGCAGATGACGAAATCGGGATTCAGCCCCGCCGAGTGGAGGTCATTCACCGCGCGCTGGGTGGGTTTTGATTTTTGCTCGCCCAAAAGCTTCGGCGTCGGCAAATAGCTCACGAGCACCACAAACACGTCCGCGGGGTTCCTGGATTTCATCATCCGCGCGGCTTCGAGGAACGGAAAGAGCTGGTATTCCCCCACCGTGCCGCCGTATTCGATAATGGTGATTTCCGAATTGTTTTTCTTCTGGCATCCCTCGATGCGCCGGATGATTTCCTTCGGAATATCGGGGTATACCTCCACATCTTCCCCGTGGTATTCCAAATTCCGCTCGCGCCGGATGACTTCCTGATACACCTGCCCCGTCGTGATGTAGTTCTCGCGAGTGGAGAGCTGGTCTGTGAACCGCTCGTAGTTGCCGAGGTCCTGGTCCGCCTCGATGCCGTCCTCGCCCACGAAGACCTCACCGTGCTCAGCGGGGCGAATCGTGCCCGCGTCCACGTTCACGTACATATCCGCTTTCAAATTCGCCACACGACATCCCCGCGCCTGCAGAATCTTTCCGATGGATGCGGCGGCGACTCCTTTCCCGACGGAGGACATCACTCCTCCCACGACGAAAATGTATTTCTTATTCTGATTCTTCTTCGCCGCCATAATGCATATATTCTCCTCATTATCGAGAAGAACGCAAGCCCTCAAACACAAAAGCTCTGAATATGATACCTGTAGTTTCTCTTAAAAAGGGCATATACCCATTTTCTACTTCCTTGTGGGCTTGACAAAGAAACTACGGAGGGTATATGCTGTTTCTAAAGAAATGAAAAACAGACTGGACGACCGCCTCAAAAAAATAACCCGACTCACTCGCCAACGGGATCGGATTGAATCTGAACTCTCCAAGCTCCTTGGAATGGATATGCCAAAAACCAAGAGCAACGAGCTTCCTGCGTCTTTGCCCCAGAACATCTCTTTAAACGAGCAGATACTCGAAATATTGAAGGAAAAGGGACGTAGTATGCGAATCCTTGAGATTAAAAGAGAGCTTGACCAAAAATTTCAAGTCAGCCTCGAACGTAGGAATGTTCAAGCCGCGATCCATTATATGGCACGCCAAAAGAACCCTCTTATTGAAAAGGCAGAGGGCTACGGGATGTTCGCTTTGAAAAAACCTGTGGGGTGAGTAGCAAAAGCCCTATTGCGGGGGTTGGTGCTCAAACCTCTCGAACGCCGAGGCGAAATCTCGGAAACGTTGGAGGAACCACCAGCCCCTACAATAGGGCGTAGATTCCCTTTTGAATCCGGACACTTTGGTATCGTGAGAGCATGAGAAAAAAAGAACCGCAGCCATCTTTCGGCTGCGGAGCGGGTGGAGATTGCATATCTCCATGCACGGGAATACTCGGGACGGGCTATTGCACG
>JACPLI010000004.1 GCA_016186635.1 Candidatus Liptonbacteria bacterium
ACGCTGGGGAGCTACCGGAAAGAGATTCCTGCCTATCTCCGCTACTACAATGCCGAACGGCTTCACATGGGCATTGACTATGCCACCCCGCTCGAAAAAATCCACCGACTGTTTCCAAGGTCTTGACTACAAAACGTCCCTTACGCCACGGGTTCTTCTTCTGCTGACACTGCCGCTTCAGCTGGCTTGCCCGCCGTCTTGCCCTCCACAGCGTGGGCGACGGAGGGAGCTTCAGCTGCCTTGTCCGCAATAGCCCCTGCCGGACGGGCAGGTTGAGCGTCGGCAGAAGCTTTCTTCACCTTCATTTTAATCGCGCGCGCTTTCCCTTCCACCGCCTTCTCGCGAACAAGGAGATTCCACACCGTATCGCTGGGCTTCGCTCCCATCTTCAGCCAGTGCGCCACGCGGTCTTTTTGAATGGATGCCTGCTTGGTGAACGGGTCGTACGTACCCACCTGTTCCGTGGGAGGCCCTCCCGCTTTGGAACGCGCCTCTGCAACCGCAATGCGGTAACTCGGCTGGTGCTTTTTCCCAATACGCTGAAATCGAATGACAAGCATGGGGAACAGCATACCAAAAAAACCCTATAAATGCAAACCCCGCCCCGCCAGTTTATAGACTGGCGTGGCGGGGACACTTTCCTGCCTTCCCTCACAGAAAGCAGAATGGAAACTACCTCGATTCCGTATGCTCGCGGAGCTTATTCACGAGATACGCCGCGTAATCACGCCCGCCAAGCCCGAAAGCCAAGCCGCCCGCGAGGGCAAGCATCGCAATGAACCCCGTCACAATACTGTTGATGATGCTCACTGCGACGTCGAGCTGCACGAGCGCCGTCAAAAGTCCGAACACAATGATGGACCACCACGCAAGCGTTCCCAAAAACCGCCCTGCGTGGAGCTTCGCCCCCATCACTGACGCGCGCACGACATGGCGCACAAAGTTTGCCACGACCGCCGCCGCAAGCATGATGAGCACCGCGAGCACCACATTCGGCAAGTATCCGAGCACGTCTTTCAAGAATCCGGAGAGGGCGCTCAATCCTAAAATGTCCGACGCCGCAAGAAGGAACGCAACCGCCACGAACCAGTACACGAGCCGCCCCAAGAAATACGACGCGCGAAGCTTCAGGTTCGCCCGCTCGAAATAGTGACCCAAACCAAGCCGGGAGAGGAACGAGTCGAGCTTCAGCGCTTCGAAAATCTTCTCCACTGCCGTCCCCACGCCGAACGCTACGATAACCCCCACAAGGAGCACCACGAGCGCGCCGATAAGCGTCGGGACAAAATCGGCAACTCCCACCCAAAGATTTTGGAGGGATACCACCACGAGATTCGTCCAATCCTGTACTACCATGATGTAATATAAACTAATTTACCTTCGATTGTGCCTAAAACGCAACCGCACCTAACTCGACCTTTAAGCGTGCTTTCATTATACCTTGCGAGGTGGGGAGGGACTGTGGATAAGTATTCGCTTGCCCTGTTTCTTGCAGGGACGCTATCTGCGGCGGGCTGCCGCAGCGCTCTCTCTCGCGCCGCCGCACTCCGAGAAGCCCCGCAAGAAACAGGGCTGCGCTCATTTAGATTTAGATGAAGAGGAAATACGCGCCGGAGAGAATCTGCCTGCGTCCTCATTCGCATCATTCGCACGCATTCGCGTAAGGTGGCATGGCCGCCACGCGACTTTATGTCGTATATTGGCATCACGCTTAATTGGTATGAAATGCAAAAGGGGTCGCGTGCGCAACCCCCTTTTATTTTTTACCTCCTTTTCATTTCCCTCGCGCGACGCCCGCACTACACCATCTTTTGCACAACTGTCACAATCGGGATACCCAACCAACTTTTTGCCTCCGTCCGATTGTAAAAGCAAAAAAATGCGGTGATGAGAGCGCGATCCCGTATTTCTCTCGAGACCAACTCCATTGGATACGGCTCAAACGTATCCTGCACGAGGGCAACATTCTCGCAACTCTGAACGCGGTGGCGCCTGAGCGGTATGCGTGGACCAGCAGGATCTCCCTCTGCAGTAATGTATCTCCTGCTACAAGTTGAGGCGAGAGCGTATGCGAGTGCATGTCCTCCATGCGGCACGCCACAAAACGTGTCCACCCTAGAAAGAAGCTCTGAAGCCTGGTTTGCGAGTACCCTCGCGAAGTACTGAACAACGGGTGTATGTTGCTCAATCATCGCAAAATCCACTTCCAACCCCGCTACCCTCACTGGCAATGATTGGGCAGGGCTTTCACTAGCAAAATTCCCAGAACAACCACCACACCGCTCAAGAAGCCTGAGTGGATGCTCATCAGGAAATCCCGCCCCAGCACTGGATTCCGGCATAATAATGCTCATTTCAATTTCACTCCTTTCACCCTTTTATTTCATTTTCAAAGGATTGCTATTGTTCATGTCTACCACCGTAGATTCCCTTTTGAATCCGGACACTTTGGTATCGTGAGAGCATGAGAAAAAAAGAACCGCAGCCATCTTTCGGCTGCGGAGCGGGTGGAGATTGCATATCTCCATGCACGGGAATACTCGGGACGGGCTATTGCAC
>JACPLI010000001.1 GCA_016186635.1 Candidatus Liptonbacteria bacterium
ACGCTGGGGAGCTACCGGAAAGAGATTCCTGCCTATCTCCGCTACTACAATGCCGAACGGCTTCACATGGGCATTGACTATGCCACCCCGCTCGAAAAAATCCACCGACTGTTTCCAAGGTCTTGACTACAAAACGTCCCTGCCGCAAGCATGACGAGCGCGACGGTGGAGACGAAAAACCCCGAGCCGGACATTGCGGCTATCATGAGCAGGGCAAATGCCCCGATGATGCCGTAGGCGGCGCATTGCGCGCCTTCCCGCACTTGATGGTTTGCACTGTGCCAGAGCGCGCGAGCCGCACGTAAAAATTCGCTCCAGAAGTTCGGGTCGGAAGAAGCAGGAAAAATAGTATTCATAATCAACCTCGTATGAAGTTGGAAAATTCGCCGCGGGCCAAAGTAAAAGAAGCAATTCCCGCGACGCTGGCTTCATACTACCATATTCACCCCACCCACACCCTCCCCTCACATGAGGGGAGGGACGGCGGAGGGGTGCGTTATTCGCGATTACTCCATTCTGTTATACTAATCCCAATGCATCTCACGCGGCAGCGGCTTCTCATCATCGGCGCGGCGGTGGTTATCGTGGGCGGGCTTATCGGGGCGTTTTTCCTCGGCGGGCGGAAGGAGATCCCGCCCGAGGTGAAGCTTACGGTCTGGGGCACCGAGCCCGAGGCGGCGCTCCGTTCGCTCTTTGAGGCGTACCACAAGGCGTACGCAAACGTGGAGGTGAAATATACCGAACTCCCTGCTTCAAACTACGAGCAAGTGATAGTGGAGGCCCTCGCGGCGGGCGCGGGGCCCGACGTCTTCATGGTGGGGAACCGCGACCTTTTTCAGAACCTCAACAAGGTGGCGCCCGCGCCGCCCGCGCTCTTTTCTCTCACGCGCCTCCGCGAGTTGTTCCCGTCGGTAGTGGAGGATGACTTCGCGCGCGGCGGAGCGGTGTATGCCCTGCCGCTTTCAATAGATACGCTCGCGCTGTTCTACAACAGGGACTACTTTGACGGCGCGGCGCTTGTGCGTCCCCCCGCGACGTGGGAGGAATTTGTGAGCGATGCGAAAGCGCTCCGGGTGGTGAGCGGGGAGAAAATTACGCGTGCGGGCGCCGCGCTCGGCGGCTCATCCCGCTCGGTGGAGCAAGCGGCGGACATCGTCCAGCTCCTCATGCTTCAGAACGGCGTACCGCTTGCGGGAGCAGGCGGCGGTTCTGCGGCGTTTGTCTCGGGCGACCAGAGCGGGCGGAGCGCGGGCGCCCTCAATTTCTATCTTCAGTTTGCGAATCCGGGAGCCGCCGCGTACACGTGGCATGACGCGATGCCTCCCGCGCGAGAGAGCTTCGCGGCGGGAAAGGCGGCGATGCTTGTGGACTACCGCGCCGCGCTTCCGGAGGTCCAGAAGAAAAGCCCCTTTCTTCGCGTGGGACTCGCGCCGGTGCCCCAGGTCGGCGCGGGCGGCGCGACCCAGCCCCTCGGCCGTGAGCGGATTCGTCCTGAGCTCACCGTCGAAGGACTCGGGGCCGAACGGCCCGCATCTTTCGCCCGCTACCGCGGCTTCGCGGTGTCGAAGTGGAGCACATGGGCAAACGACTGGGCATGGCGGTTTGTGGTGAGCATCACGACGGAGCCGGCGCTCGTTGAGGCGTATCTTGCGGCGTCCGGGACTCCGCCCGCACTGCGGAGCGAGATTGCAAAGCGCCTTGATGACCCCGAGCTGGGTACCTTCGCAAAGCAGGCGCTCGCGGCGCGCTCGTGGCAGGCGCCGGGCGATGCGCGCGTGCGCGCCGTTTTTGACGGCGCGATTCAGAACGTGCTCACCGGGAGAACCGATCCCCGCACGGCGTTAAGCCGGGCGGAAGCGGAAATCAACCAGCTCTTTCAAGCGCGGTAGTGCGATTGAAAGAGCAAATTCCAAATCACAAGCACCAAATTACAAACAAGTTCGAATGACCGAAACTCAAAATTCAAAGCGGTATGATTTAGAAGAAAGAACAGCAAGGTTTGCTGAGCGTTGCGGAGGTTTTGTAAAAAAGCTCCCCAAGTTGATTCCGAACTTGGAATATGGGAAACAGCTTACTCGTTCTTCCGGCTCTCAAGCAGCAAACTACATTGAGGCGAATGAGGCGTTAAGCAAGAAAGATTTCGTACACCGCATCAGAATTTGCCGGAAAGAAGCAAAAGAAAGCTCCCTCTGGTTGCGTCTTTGTGACATTGCCGATAGTGAAGCGCTTGACAAAGAAAGGCGGGAACTTATGCAAGAAGCTCAAGAGTTAAGGAATATCTTTACCTCCATCCTCAATAAAAGCGAGAAATAATTTGAATTTGGTAATTTGAATTTTGATATTGTTTGTAATTTGGGATTTGTAATTTGGAATTTATCTCGCCGCGATGAACTCTCTCAATAGATATAAAGTAATAACCACGCTTGCAGTGCTCGCACTTGTGCTATTGATATTGCCTGCCGCGGTGAGCGCGCAGGTTAGTTTTCCCTACTGGCCCTCGGATGCCAAGCCGCTCCTCCCGTGCAGGGGGCTTGACTGCGTGGACCTCTGCCAGCTCACTACGCTCTTCCAGCGGCTCATTTATTTCGGCATGACGGTGGCGGTGGAGGTCATCGCGCCGATTTTCCTCATCGTGGGCGCGTTTTTCATCCTCACCGCCGGCGGTTCCGCGGAGCGGGTGAGCCGGGGAAAGAGCGTGCTCACCTCGACGGTGGTGGGCATTATGCTCGCGCTTGGCGCATTCCTCATCGTGAACACGTTCCTCTGGGCGCTTGGGAATAACCCGGTGCTTGGCGGGCCGAACAAACCGGGCGGCGTGAGCTGGCCAAACGTCGCGTGCAGAGTGCAGGCGCCGCCTCCGCCCCCGGCGCCGTCTGCGACGACGACCACGCCGCCGGCAACGCCGCCCGCGGGCGCGCCGCCCGCATCCCCGCCGCTCGTCTGCGGCGCGGACAACGGGACTCCGGAAGGCGCGAACGGAACGTGCGCCGACCCGCGGGCAAAGTGCGAACTCTTTGCGGATACGAGGGTAACGCAGCAAAAGTACCGGTGCATTGTGCCGGCAGTAGTGCGAAGATGCGGAGAAATGGTGAACGGGGCGAGCGTGTATGGAACGTGCCCCGATGTGGGCGGAAAGGCGGGGAGCTGTATGCCGCCGAGCGGCCTCCACCCGAATTTTTACTGCAAGTACTATTGAGCTACAATGGGATATATGCAACGGTTGATTGCGGCGGCGCTTGGATGGATGACGGTTGTTCCGTTTGCGCATGCCGCGGACGTCGCGCTCACGAATCCCCTCGGCGCGGACAATCTGAAAGATGTGATTGACAAAGTCGCGCCCACGCTCATCGCGATTGCGGCGCCAATCGCCACGATTATGGTGATCTACGGTGCATTCCTGATGATTACTTCCGGCGGGAACGACGAGCGGATTTCCACGGGGCGGAAAACGATTCTCTACGCCGCCATCGGCTTCGCGGCGGTGCTCCTTGCGAGTTCCATCGTGCCGGTCATTCTGGATGTATTCAAAAAGTAGAGGTATGGTATATTTACTTTCATGAAGAAGTTTCTCGCGCCACTCTCGCTTGCGCTTATGGGTGTGGCAACGCGGGCATTCGCTGGCTCTGCGAGGACGGATCCTCCGTCGGTTACCCTCGCGACAAACAAGGACGAGGTCATCAGCAATATCCTCTGCCCCATTGCGCGGTATATGTTCTGGCTCCTCATGGTGGTCTCCGTCATTATGATTCTCTACGCCGCGTTTCTTTACATGACCGCGGAGGGCGGGGAGGAGAAGGTCTCGAAGGCGCACAAAATCGTCGCCTACGCCGCGGTCGGCATCGTCGTGGCGCTCCTCTCCTACGGATTCCCGTTCGTGGTCGGCTCCATATTCGGGTATCCTGCCGATAAGATTCCGTCGTGCTGATGCGTGGCGCGGCTCCACAAGGTATGCTATACTTCCCGCGAAGCATTCTCGAAAGGTCGAAGTGAAGCGATTTTTCTTGGTTTTGGCGAAATTCATGAAAAAGCTTACGAACTGGCTCATGCCAGCGGTATCAATTGTGCTCCCGCTCCTTGCCCAAGCGGCGGCCTTGCCTGGTCAGGTTAATCCGACAAACCCGGGTGCTGTTACTCCATCAATTGCTCCTACTATTGCGTCAACAGGGACGGGAGTGTTCAATATCGTCTGCATAGTGATTACGTGGATATTCTACGTTCTCATTATCTTGGCGGTGGTTTTCGTAATCATGGCTGCGATCAAGTATGTGACGGCGAGCGGCGACCCGGAGAAGATAGAAAAGGCGAACCATCAAATTATCTACGCTGCGGTGGCGGTGGTTGTTGGCCTTCTCGCGCGCGGATTCCCTGCGATTATCGGAAGTATCTTTGGTGCGGACACCGCCTTTGTTTGTTAGAGGTCAATAGCGGTGATTGTTTTTCCTTACCTCTCCTTCCGGAGGGGTAAGGTTTTTATGTGGCAGGAGAGCTATAAAAATTGAAGAAGTGCGCCGGAAGGGCGCACTTCTTTTGTCCTCATGGGGTCACTGGAACTGCCGGGCTGTTCGGTGCCGCTCCTAATGGCAGGGCTTGTTGCGGCACCGGCGTGGCTGTTGCCGCCACCGTCGCCGTTTTTCCTCGCTTTTTCGCCAACCGCTCGAGGAGCGGTTTGAGGTCGAGTTTATCGAGCGACGCGGGGTCGCTCGCGTACACCCTCATCTCGTGGCTGTCCGAGACGACCACTCGCAACAGGAGCGGTGGGGTCTTGGGCGGCGCGTTGGTCGTGATGGTGGGTGCCGCTGGCGGCACGTTTGTGGCGAGGGTTTGGGCGAGGGTTGAGGTGGTGAGGACGAGGAATGCGGCGAGCGCCGCGGTTAGTGTTTTCATAAAAAAACTTTCGGACGGACGTTGTTTAGTTGTTCAGGTACGAAACTTCCAATACAATCGGAAGCGTGCATATTATACCATACAAAAATTATATCGTCAAATCATGAAGTGGAGATGAACAACCCCTCTTTTGTCATTCCCGTGGAAACGGGAATCCAGAATGACCAAACTGATTCTTGCTCTTCGTAGATTCCCGCGTTCGCGGGAATGACAACGTGTTTAGAGTACTCGTCTCACGCAAAAATTTTTAGGGCGCGGACTCTTGCGAGCCGCGCCCTGTGCGATGACTACTTTTTCTTCCCTCCCCATGAGAAGGATCCGGAGAGGTTTTTCCCTCCCCCTTTCCCCTGGCGGACAGTGATGAACTGTCCGCGTCCCCCCTTTACCTCCCGAGTTTCGATCACTTGCCCCGGGAAGACTTGGACTCGCGTCCACTGCGTGGGGGTCTGCAGCGGGGGCCACGGGGTGGTGTCCACTGCAACCGCCGGGAGAATCACTTTGTACCGACGCCCGCCAGTGGCGTGATTTCCCACCGTGCCTGTCGTGCCAGCGGGAGCATTCGGCGCTGAATCAAGTCCCCCACTGTATGGGTGGGCTGGAGGAGTTGGGACGGTACCCACCGGCGTATTGGGTGCGGCACCGATGGATTCCGTGCGCGGCGCTTGCTGTCGCGCCGGCCGGGGTGTGAACCCTGGTGCCGCTTTCACTGTGTACGCCGGCGCGGTTTGAGTCGCGGGGGACTGCCCCTTCCGCAACTCATGCTTATTTGTTGCGGTTGCCGCGGCTTTCACCACGGGTTGGGCATTCGCGCCCAGCGCGATGGTTCCAACCACCGCGAGAAGGATGATTTTCATAAATTATCAAGTTTCAATGTTTATATTATACCATAAAGTATGCTATACTGTCAAAACGTAGCGAAAGCAGGGGAAAACAGCGTAGAATAAGGGCTCGAAGGGTGAGGATTTTATGCTGGGGTGGCGAAACTGGCAGCCGCACGGGTTTTAGGAGCCCGTGGGAGCAATCCCGTGGGAGTTCGAATCTCCCCCCCAGCACGATACGTCCGCGTCCCGCTGTCCCCACTTACTCTTTTGCGGTTGGATATTGGGTATTTCGAGGGGTTTTCGTTACCCACTCACCAGTCCCGCCATAGCGGGATGGTGCGGGGTTCCGCTCCCCAAAACCCCGTTCAGCACGAGGCCACGGCGGTAACGCCGTGGAGCTTCACACCTCAAAATCACTATCCTATCCGACGATCGTCGGATAGGATAGTGATACGGAGAGGAAGGAAATCGCGTGCGCGGTGGTTTGCAATGTGATTGGGGATTGTGGTGGGAGGGTTGCGGTGGAGCGGCGCTCATATCATCAGATGACATGGCGCAAACTTCCCGCATTTCCCACCTCGAATATCTCGATGCGGTCAATGAGCCGCAGGAGGCGAATGTCGTCAAGGAACTCTTTTGGAATTTTCACCTTTCCAAGCCACACGCTTCTTTGCACCATCCGGAGATTCAGGTGCCTCAAAGCAGTTCGCAGCCATTCCCTTTTTCCTCTTTCCTTCTCGGGGATGTCGAACGCCACGATGATAAGCCGACTTCCCGTTTCTTTGCGGTAGAGAGTTGGCGGAAGTTCGCGTGATTTTCGCGCGCGCAGCGCCTCGCGTTTCCGGCCGCCTTTTGCAGTGAGGGTAAAGAATTTCCCTTTTTCTCGCACATGTTCGGCGATAAGCCCGTCACGCTTCAGTTTCGAAACAAGATTGTAATACTTTTGCAAAAGCTCTTTCGTTTCTCTTTTTTGCACCTCCTCGTTTCCGCCAACCTCCTTCTTTCCGCGTTGTTTGCTCAGACAGTGCATGGTGTACTCAATCCGCGCGGGGGATGCGCCGTACCCGGCGACAAGAATCGCTTCGCAGAGATCGAATGCACCCCCCGCGATTTCGGCGATTGTGTCGAGCACTTTGAGCGTGAGATCTCCTTTCATATTTTTTCACCCCCTTTCTACTTTTTCATCCCCTTGTGCCCTTATCGTTTCCGTATATCGTCTCCGTGTGAGTATTTTTTATGTTACTATCCAGTTTGACGATCGTCAAACTGGATAGTAACGGGTGAACGTGTTTCCCGCCAACCTCGGGATGAGTAATGCAGGGAATGGATGGGAGAAGAGCATGTGTGCTAGCGCACACTATTTCTCCGAAGCGTCGCGGCGGTGAGGTATTCGACGGGGGCGAAGTCGTCGGTGAGAACGGGATGGACATCAAGATTGAGCGTCTCCGGCGCAATCCGGCGCGCGGGGATCGAGCGGAGCAGGGGGTCTGAGAACGCCGCAAGGGATGAGGTGCTTATATCAAACGCGCGGGTGCCGTTCACGCCGACGAAGATGATGTTCTGCGCCGCGCGCTGTTCCGGGGAGTCCGCCGCAAAGAAATAGCTGTTGGGGAACACGCTCCGGAATGTTTTTACTTCCGAGGCGATGAGCGACGGCGGCTCGGCGGCAAGGTCGCCGATGACGTTTGCGATGAAGAGCCCTCCGTCCGCGAGCCGTTGCCTCGCAAGCGCGAAGAATTCGCGGGTGGTGAAATGTATGGGGACGGAGTAGAGCGAGTAGTAGACGTCGCTCACCATGAGGTTATAGCGAATTGGCGAGTGGGCGAGGAAGCGCCGCCCGTCTTCGGTGAGCGGGTAGAGCCGGGGGTTCTCCGCGGCGCGGAAAAATTGTTTTGCGAGTCCGAAAAGCCCGGGTTCGATTTCCGCGACCTCAACGGTTACCTCGGGCAGTTCGGCGAGGAGCGCTTTGGGGATGGAGTACGCGCCGCCGCCGATAACGAGCGCGCGTTTCGGGTGCGGCGCGAAGACCTTATAAAGCGTGTAGTACCTCGTGTAGTCATAGACGAGGTCGCGCGGGTCATCGGTGTCGAGGAACATCGCACCCGAGGCGGTGCGGTCCTGCGCGAGGAACCGCGCGGGGCGGCCGCTGAACACGCCGTCGTAGATGGTGATGCGCTCATAGACGCCGTCGGCGCGGTAGAGGATGTTTGCGCCGGGACGAGCGAGCAAGGTGAGTGCCGCGGCGAGTGCGGAGGCGGTGAGAAGGAGCAAAAGGAAGAAGCGAGCGGAGCGGTTTCGAGGGCCGTTCAGAAACGGCGCAAGCCCCGCAAGACCGAGGAGCAGGAGGAGCACGCCTGTCCCCAGCATGATGCGGGCGGTGCCGAAGCGGGGGATGAGCACAAAGCCCGCGAGAAGCGAGCCCGCGATGCTGCCGAGCGTGGACCAGAAGAAGATAGTGCCTGCGGCGCTGCCGATGCCCTCCGCCGGACTTCGCATCGCAGAGAGTTTCACTGCGTAGGGCGAGAGCATCCCGAGGAGGAAAGCGGGCGCGAAGAAAAGGAGGAGGGAGAGCGCGAGCGGGCCCTCCACGACGGAGAACGCTCCTTGGAGCGCGGGAAGGGCGGAGGAGCCGATGTTTTGGAAGAGCACGACGGCGCCGCCGCTGAGCGCGATGAGTCCGAAGAAATATCTCTCCGACGGAGAACGGTCGGCGAGTTTTCCTCCCGCGTAGTAGCCTGTGCTCAACGCGGCGAGGACGACGCCGAGGACGCTCGAGACGGTGAAGATGGTGTTCCCGAAGTGCGGCGCGAGGATGCGCGTCGCGAGCACTTCAATCACCAGCACCGCGCCGCCGGTGATAAATACCGCGATGCGGAGCGAATGCTTTTTGAGTAAGGCACGCATTGTCTCTCTTGGTTACTTTCTCCGGCGGCCGTGGAATGCCTTATGGGCATCCCGGAGGGTTTGGTTGGTGAGGTGGGTGTAGACCTGCGTGGTCGCCACGTTCGCGTGTCCCAAGAGTCGGGTGCACCTTTTTCGGGATGCCGGCTTCGGCGGCGCGCTCGGCGACGAGGCGTTCCACCGCGCGGGGCGTGATGCGGCCGAGGGGCAATCCCCCTCGCGTATAGCTCAAAAAAAGCGCCGAGTCCGCGTCGCCGCGTTTCTCGAGGTAGCTTGCAATGGATTTTTTGGCGCGCTCCGAGAGGAACACCACGCGGAGCTTGTCTCCTTTGCCGCGGACCGAGAACTCGCCGCGCGCGAGGTCAATGTGCCGGTCAAGCGCACAAAGCTCGGAGAGGCGGAGACCGGTGGAGAAGAGCGTCTCGAGAATTGCGCGGTCGCGGAGCGCGCGGAGCGCTCCCCCAGGTTTTATATTGCCTCCCTGGCGGAGCATAGGGGCTTCGAGGATGCGCTCAAGCTCCTTGTATTCAAGTACCTCGATTTGGCGTGCCGGCGTTTTTGGGAGTTCAATTTTCTCCGGCGCGACTGCGGCAATATCCCGTTTCACGAGATACTTCAGGAAATTGCGGATGGCAATCACATAGTACGCCTGGGTGATTTTTTTGAGCGTGTGCTCGCGGCCGCCTCCGCGAACGCTCTCGCTGCCGCCGCGGCTTCGGCGGGCGGGTCGGTGGGCCAAAGCCACGCGGAACTCGCGGATGCGCGCTTCGGTCAAGTCGCGCAATTTGCGAATCTTCGCGGCGGCAAAGAACTCTTTGAGATATCGCTCGTAATTCTCGCGTGTCTTGGGCGAACGGTTTTTTTCAATCTCCAAGTAGTTGAGGTAGTCGCGGAGCAATGGTTCAACTTCATGCATGATTTCATTGTACGACACTTCAAGAAAATCCCAAGCACCAAATTCCAAATCACAAACAATACCGAAATTCAAATGAGCGAAATTCGAAATTTAGACATTGTTCTCCAGAGGCGGATCCGCCCTCGGCGGAGAATTTGTTTGTGATTTGAAATTTGTGGTGTGGTTTGGAATTTGCCATTTTTGGTGATTTCGGATAAAATGACTTCATGCTTACGAAGCGCGTGAAATCGCGCGTTATTTCTGAACATCGGGCGCACGAGAAGGACACCGGGTCCGCGTCCGTGCAGGTAGGAGTGCTCTCGCGCCAGATTGATGACCTCGCGGCGCACCTCAAGAAACATGCGAAAGACAACCACTCCCGCCGGGGGCTTCTTAAAATGGTGAGCCACCGGAGGAAACTGCTTGTGTACCTAAAGAGGCGGCAGCCGGCAATGTACGAGCAGACCATCAAAAAGCTCGGACTCAAAAAATAGCAAGGGACAAGTAACCCCGTAAAGCTACGCCACGGGGCGAGCAGGGCACATGTGATAGGGAGGAGTTCTCCTATTCCTTATCACCTGTTCCCCCTCGACCCAAGCTTAGGATGAGGTTTGTTCCGCAGAACCCATGAAATCAGACAGTTATTACTCGAATCAGCGTGTCGGCATCTTTATTGATGTCCAAAACCTGTACCACTCCGCGAAGAACTTGTATCGCGGGCGCGTGAACTACCGCGAGCTCGTGCGGTTTCTCGTGCGCGACCGGCAGCTCATCCGCACGCTCGGGTACGTGGTGCGGAGCGAGGGAATTGTGGAAAATCTGCCGCCGAAGGCAGGGCGCCCCGATGTGCCCGCGGGAGCGCACCTTTCCTCCGAGAGCGCGTTCTTCGAAGCGCTTGAGAATGCGGGCGTCGAACTCCGCGTGAAGGATATCCAGGTGTATGCAGGCGGTTCGAAGAAAGCGGACTGGGATGTCGGGATGGCGGTGGACGCCATTCGGATGGCGTCTTTCCTCGATGTGGTGGTGCTCGTGACGGGCGACGGCGATTTTCTCCCCCTCGTGGACTACTTGAAATGGGGAATGGGGCGGCTCGTCGAGGTCGCCGCGTTCAAGCGGAGCGCGTCTTTGAAGCTCCAAGAAGCGGCGGACAAGTTCGTGAATGTAGAGGAGATACCGAAAATTATTATTCGCAAATAGTAGACCGCACGAATGTACGAACTACTTACGAAAATACGAACCCATGCGATTGGGCCGGATGTATTCGTATGTTCGTGACTGTTCGTAAGTTTGTGCGATAACAATCATGAGTATTACAAGAAAAAAATACGCAATCGAAGCGGGAGGAAAGGAACTGTCGTTCGAGCTCTCATCCGTCGCGGAGCAGGCAAATGCCGCAGTCGTGGCGCGGTACGGGGACACGGTGGTCTTGGCGACCGCGGTGATGTCGCCGGACGACGAGCCGCTTGACTATATGCCGCTCACGGTGGACTACGAGGAGCGGTTCTACGCGGCGGGGAAAATCATCGGGAGCAGGTTCATACGGCGCGAGGGGCGCCCCTCGGAGGAGGCGGTGCTTGCGGGGCGGCTCGTGGACCGCACCATTCGGCCGCTTTTCGACAGCCGCATGCGGCGGAAAGTCCAAGTGGTGATTACGGTGCTTGCGTATGACGAAGAGAACGACCCCGAGTTTCCGGGACTTATGGGGGCGTCCCTCGCGCTTGCGATGTCGGACATTCCCTGGAAAGGGCCCGTCGCGGGCGTGCGCGTGGCGAAGCTCGGCGCTCGGCTGGTGATTAACCCCACGAACAGCGAAATGCGTGCCGCGTTAGATCCGGCGACTGCCGGAGGGACAATGGCCTTCGAGACGTTCACTGCGGGCGCCAAGGGCCGCATCAACATGATCGAGCTTGGCGGGTACGAGGCGAGCGAGGAATCGGTACTCGATGCGTTCCGCGCCGCGCAGAAGGAAATCGACCGGCTTGTTGATTTTGAATTGCAGATTGTGAAGGAGGCGGGACTTCCGAAATCGACCGTGCATTTGGCGGAGATTGCTCCCGAACTCCGCGCGGCAGTGGAGGAATTTTTGAAGCCGCGGCTTGAAGAGGCGGTGTATCAGCCCACCAAGCAGGAGCACGCCGCGAAGCTGCGGGAACTCAAATCCGCGCTCCACGCGCACATCGCGGAGAAAATCGAAGATGCGCATTACAAAGCCATCGAAGAGCTTTTTGACGAGGCGGTAAACGACGTGGTGCACCGCAACATTTTGGAGAAAGAGCGCCGTCCGGACGGGAGGGCGCTTGATGAGCTTCGGGCATTGGACGGCGAGGTGGGGCTTCTCCCGCGCACGCACGGCTCGGCGCTCTTCGTGCGGGGGAACACGCAGGCCTTGGCGGTCACGACGCTTGCCGCTCCCGGCGCGGAACAGCTTATTGAAACCATGGAGACCACCGGCAAGCGCCGTTTTCTCCTCCACTACAATTTCCCTCCGTTCTCGGTGGGGGAGACGGGGAGGATGGGCGGACCCGGGCGGCGGGAAATCGGGCACGGCAACCTTGCGCGAAAAGCGGTGGAACCGCTTATCCCTCCCGTCGGGGAGTTTCCCTACACCATCCGCATCGTTTCCGAAATCCTTTCCTCGAACGGCTCGTCGTCGATGGCGACCGTGTGCGCGTCGGTGATGTCCTTGATGGACGCGGGCGTGCCGATTAAAAAGATGGCGGCGGGAATAGCCATGGGTTTAATGATGGAACAAGAAACAAGGAACAAGGAACAAAAATATAAGGTACTCACGGACATCCAGGGGCCGGAAGACCACCACGGGGATATGGATTTCAAAGTGGCGGGGACGGAGGCGGGGGTGAATGCACTGCAGATGGACGTGAAGGTGGACGGACTTCCCGTTGAGATACTCGAAAAAACGCTTGCGCAGGCGAAGAAGGCGCGGCTCCAGATTTTGAAAGTGATGCAGAGAGTGATTGCCGCGCCGCGCGCCGCGCTCTCGCCGTACGCGCCGCTTGTCTCCTCGCTTAAGATTGACCCCGAAAAAATCGGGCTTCTCATCGGTCCCGGCGGGAAAATGATTAACGGGCTCATCAAGAAGTACGAGCTTGCGACGATTGACGTGGAGGAAGACGGGAGCGTGTTCGTCGCCGGTCCCGCGCACGAGAAGGTAGCGGCGGCGGTTGCGGAAATCAAGGCGCTCACGCGCGAGATTAAGGTGGGAGAAATCGTGGAGGGGAACATCGTGAAGATTCTCGACTTCGGCGCGATTGTGGACTTGGGCGGCGGAAAGGACGGGATGATTCACGTTTCGGAACTCAAGGACGGGTTTGTGAAGAACGTTGCCGATGTGGTGAAGCTCGGCGACTTCGTGCGCGCGAAGGTGATTCGCGCGGAGGATGACCGGATAGGGCTCTCGCTGAAACAACTCTAAACCGCACGAATTTACTCACATCTATCGCGCGAATGTACGAACTGTTTACGAATATACGAATTCATTCGTATGTTCGTACTGATTCGCGTGTTCGTGCGGTAGTGCGGGGGCGTTCGCACGTGCTAAAATAGGGGTATGGATTTGAATGTAGATACTGGTTCTTCTGCCCCGCGTTCAAAGGCGGCTGCGCCGCCGCTTGTGCCCACGCCTCCCGCGGAGGTTTTTATCCGCACGCTTGAGTCCGACCTTCGCTCCTTCCGCGAGAGCGGCGGCCTGCTTGCCGGCCAGGCAGGCGCCCGCCCGAAGCCCGAGCGGGTAATGGTGTCGGGAGGCGCGGCGAAGGAAGTGAAGCCGCTTTCATTCTTTGCGGGGAAAAATATCGAGCTCAAGTGGCTTCTCATTGCGGGGGGCGCCGCCGTCGCGCTCGGCGCGGTGTTGGTGTACGGGTTCTCGCGCTTGTCGTTTCCATCGTTTCCTTCGGCGCCGCCTGCGGCGCCTATGTCCGGGCTGGCATCGTCGAGCGAGCTTGCGGCGGGGGAGGAGGAGATAGAACCCTTTTCTCCATCAGAGCCCGAACAAACCTCCGCGCCGCGCGGCATTTTGCGGAAGCCCGCTGACCGCACGGCGTCGTTTGCCGCCTCGGGGGTGGTGGAGAATGTTGCCGAGCTTAAAACTCCCGCCCAGCGGCTCCGCGAAACGCTTGCGGCGGTGCCCGCGGCGACGAGTTCCACGCTCATCGAGGTGGTGCCGAAAGATGCAGATGGGGCGCGGGTGCCGCTCGGGCAATTCCTCGAACGTATGGATGCCGGTGTCCTGCCGCCCGAGTTTCTGGCCGCACGCTTCGCGGAGCAGTTCGTATTCTTTGTTTTCCGCGACAAGGCGGGGTTCTGGCCCGGGTTCGTGCTTGCGCTCCGGCCTGGCGAGAACTGGCTCTTCCTCAAAGACGAGGTTGCCGCGCTCGAGCGGTCGCCGAAGCTCGCGAACTTTTTCCTTGAGGACCCGGGAGAGGCGGGGGACGAGTGGAGTGATGCGCGAGTGGGGGACGTGGCAGTTCGAGAACTTGAGTGGACTCCTGCGACGAAGTCCGCAAATGCGGCGAACCCGAAGTTTGTCTACGGCTGGTTCCGCGGGTACCTCGTCATCAGCACGTCAGAAGAAGGCCTCGCGGCAATACTCCCGCGGCTATAGGGGGTGGTAAGCAGCGGGTAGTGAGGAGTAAGCAGCGGCTGCGCGCTCGGTTTTCGCGCATCGCGAAGGCAAGGTAGTATGAAAAGAGGCGTTCCTGCGTGCCGGCTCGAGTGAGTCGGATTCGCGCGGGGATGCAGTAGTTGAAAACATGAAAAGAAGATAGAAATTCTGTTATGAAAGAAAAACTGAAAGTTGTTGCACTGTTAGGTGTGTTTTTGGTGGCAGTATTGACTTCGGATGTGCGCGTGTTCGCGCAAACACCACCGACGGGTATGGTGCTGATTCCGTCCGGGAAGTTCACGATGGGAGCGAGTCCTGGAGATTATCCAGAACAAGCAAGCGAGCTGGACAAGTTTGCCTTGTCGTTGATTGAGGGACCGCGTCAGGTCACCATCAGCCACGGATTTTATATGGCGAGAACTGAAGTTACGAAAGCGCAGTGGAACGAGGTATGGAAGCGAGCGGCAGCAGGATACGGTTACTGGTGGTTGTCGCGCGTAGGTGATGGTTCTACAACAGGACCGGACGCAAATCAGCCGGTGGTTGTCGGCTGGGACCAAGCATTGCAGTGGTGCAACGCAAAGAGCGAGTTGGAGGGTCTTGAGCCCGCCTACCACCAGCCTATATATCCAGTTGGCGTGTATCGTGGCGGGGTGAGATTGAACTTCCGAAATGAGTATGTGAAGTGGAATGCAGGGTATCGTTTACCTACGGAAGCAGAGTGGGAATATGCATGCCGTGCTGGCACAACTACATCATTCTACGCCGGCAAGATTGTGGAACAGACTGCTGAGGCGTGCTCGCCGTTGGACTTAAACCTCGACAAGGTTGGCTGGTACTGCGGGAACAGCGACGACAAGATACATCCCGTGGGGCAGAAACTGCCGAACGCGTGGGGGTTGTATGACATGCACGGAAACGTGTGGGAGTGGTGCTGGGATTGGCTCGACTTTTTCTTCGAGCCCACAGCTACTGACCCATACGGACCTTCGTTTGCCCTGCCTGCACGTCGCGTGATACGCGGCGGGAGTTTGAGCGACCATCCGTTCGCATGTCGCGCGTCGCAGCGCGGCTCCGTCGATATAGACGACGGAAACCATCCCACTATCGGATTCCGCGTCATTCTTCCTGTGGTTATTTCTGCACGTACCACCATCTCTGGGGAAGAGAAGCAAACAATCGAGATGCAGACGGCGAGAACAACGTACGGTGCGTGTCCCGCGAAACTCCCTGGCAAGACTGGATTGGTGGTGATAACACATGGATGGCAACCGGCATGGCAGCCAGTCAATGTGCAATGGGTGGACGACATGGCGAAAACCATTGAGGACTATCTTGTAGCACACAACATCACAACGTGGCAGGTGTGGCCGTATAAGTGGATAGAGGGCGCTCGTCCGTCTTTGCGGTTCGGACTAAGTGGTGCGATTCATGCACTTAACAATGGCAGGAAGGAGGGCATAAGTCTTGGTAAGTATGTCCTCTCACAAGGATGGGAAGATGTTCATTTCATCTCCCACAGTGCGGGAGCGTCGGTCGCTCAAGGCGCTACAGATGCTATCAGAGAAGTAAGCAGTCGCTTTGCCGGTATGGATATTCACCTCACCTTCCTCGACCCCTTCGTCGGGTTTGATGATGCGGGGAGAACCCTATACGGCAGAGATGCAAACTGGGCAGACCACTATTTCGCCCATGATTTCTGGACGAGCGGCGGGTTTTTCCCGTATACCGAAGGACCAATCAACAACACCTACAACGTGGACGTTACTTGGGTTGACCCAAACAAGGAGCGAACTCAAGTGGCATACCTCACTGCGAGGGGCATAGTCAGTGATACCTGTTTGGAAACGGTGAGTTCCCATGACTGGCCGATAAGGTTCTATGTGCGGACCATCACAAACTCATGGCCTGACGCGAAGGGATTTGGGTTCCCCTTGAGCAAGATAGGAGGCAGTCTGGGCACCGTGCTAGGAGTTGGAAAAGATAAGTTGGAAAAGTTGGGCACTCCAGATGCTCCCTGCGCCCCACTCAATCCTGGCACACCCGTGCTCGCAAATCCTGCACTGGACTTCGCGCGAGATCTCTCCATCGTACAAAGTCCGACAGGGAAGAAAGAGATATTCGGTACGGGGCTTGCGCTCACGACCGATTCTCCCGCATGGGTTGCAGTATCCTTGCCCATTACCAACACTGTGAATCTCCTCACTCTTGAGGCAGCGTTCACCAGCGCCAAAGGAGCGGAGGGGCTGTTTACCGTTTATTGGGGGACGAACACAATCGGTTCCCTTGATGAGCGGGTGACGCCTGTGGGACTGCAGAAGTACACCTTCCCGCTTCCCGAGACCGCGACGAGTGGTATGACGCGGATGTTGGGCTTCCGCCTTGACCCCTTCTCAAACGTGCGCTCCAGCGTGAACATCACCAATGTTGCGCTGGGATTCAGAGGGTTGCGGGAACCGTTCTCATTGTCCTTCACCGGACAATACAAGGATGGCATCCCTATCCTCCAACTCTCGGGTCTCAAAGGATTCACCTATACAGTCGAGTCCTCAACAGACCTTACCAACTGGACGACGGTTGCTCGCCTCGCCAACACGGATGGCATTGTCCGCTTCACTGTTCCGAATGAAAACAACGCTCCTGCACGATTCTATCGGGCGGTGGGACCGTAACTACTATCAATCATTAACAACACAAGAAGGTCTTGTATGCTTCGGCAACAAGACCTTCTTCTATTTCACTCCCTCCTTTTCTTAACGTATCCGATGAGAGCTCCAATGAGGGAGCCAAGGATAAAGTAGGTCGAGATATCGATGGTGAAAAGTTGGATTGAAGAAAGTACGTAGAAGGATGGAATAGCGAGAGTGTAAATTGGGTCGAGTATTGTAAGGAGAAATGTGAAAGGCACACATTCAAATCCCCACGACCCTAAAAGTCCAAAGAGATATAAACACGAGGCATTCAGAACTGTGAGTAGAGTAACAACCCCCCCTCCAATCACCCCTCCCTGCAGCCAGTATGGCAACTTTTCCCAGTTCCCGCGCATATGCAAAATTTATTCTGCTTCTTCCTTTTCCCCTCCCGCGGGCGCGCCGCCGGTTTTTTCGAATTCTTTTACCGCGTGCACCGTCTTTGCCTTGATGGCGTGCAAAAGTTTTTTGTCCTCCTTGAGGCGAAGCCGCACGTTCTCGAAGCCGGAGCCGAGCCGCTCGCCTTCGAAGGCGTAGCTTGCGCCGGACTTTGAAACCGTGCCGTACTTCACGGCGGCGTTTAGTACGTCCGCTTCGTAGGAGATGCCTTCGTTGTACATGATGTCGAACTCCGCGATGCGAAAGGGCGGGGCGACTTTGTTTTTTACCACCTTCGCTTTCACGCGGCTGCCCACCACCGCTTCTCCCTTCTTTACCTGCGCGATGCGGCGGATATCGAGCCGGACGGATGCGGCGAATTTCAAAGCCATGCCGCCGGGTGTGGTCTCGGGGTTCCCGAACATGACGCCGATTTTCATCCGAAGCTGGTTGATGAAAATAACGAGCGTCTGCGTCTGGTTTGTGATGGCGGTGAGCTTCCGCAATGCCTGCGCCATCATGCGCGCCTGCCGCCCCACGTGAGTATCGCCCATCTCGCCTTCAAGCTCCGCGCGGGGAGTGAGTGCGGCAACAGAGTCTACGACGATGACGGAAATAATTCCCGAGCGCACCAAGCTGTCCAGAATATTCAGCGCCTCTTCCCCGTTGTCGGGCTGGGAAATTAAAAGGTCGTTCACGCGGACGCCCAGCTTCGCCGCGTATTCGGGGTCCATCGCGTGCTCCGCGTCAATGAAGGCGGTTTTCCCGCCCTGCTTTTGCGCCTGCGCTACGACGTTTAATGCAAGCGTAGTTTTCCCGGAGCTCTCGGGGCCGTAGATTTCGACGATGCGCCCGCGCGGCAAGCCGCCCACGCCCAGCGCCAAGTCGAGCGAGAAAGAGCCCGTGGGAATCACCGCCACGTCCACCTTCCGCGCCTCGCCCAACTTCATAATTGCCCCCTCGCCGAACTTGTCGCGGAGCGTGGAGATGAGGTTGTCTAATTCACCATTACCGCTTCCCCTATCCTTATTCTCATCTTTATTCTTTTGCTTCTCTTCCTCTTTCTTCGCGGGGGTCATGGGTTTATTTTATCATATTCCTATCCCGCGAATGGCGGGTAATTATGCTACTGCATAATTCGCGGCTGCAAATTCGTACTGGTTTACGAAAATCTTTTTGAACGGGACCAGCGAGTTTACTTCATAGAATACGAACATCGCTTCACGGTATTCACTTTCATCAACGTTTCGGTATGACAACGGCGCGCATGCATGCGCCAGGAGGATGGCATTTGCCATCATCCTTGCGGTGCGTTTGTTGCCGTCTTCAAACGGTTGTACATAACTTATGCCGAGCAGCGCCGCGAGCGCTTTTTCATACGGCGTCGCGAGACGCGCGCTCGCGCGCGCGAGCGCAGCGACCGCTTCGGCAATTTGGTGGGGATTGTTGAGCGGCGTATAGGTCGAGCCTGTCACTCCCACCGGGGCGGCGCGTACGCCGGTGCGCACGTTCATATGGTGCACCAGTATTTTGTGGATTTCTTCCATATTTGCTTTGGTGAGTTCCGCGTAGTGCGCGGCGTGTTCCTGCACGAACTTGAATGCTTCTTTATGGTTCAGTATCATGCGCGCCTCGTTTTTATCGTGGCCTGGGGCTTCAACGCCACGGACAATCAGTTTCTCGGTGTCGAGGAGCGAATAGGTATTCCCCTCTATCTTTGAGGATTTCCAGGACAATTCTATAATGAAGCGCTCGGTTTCTTTTTCCTGCACGGCGGGCGGCAGGTTTTTTGTCCGCGCCCGATACGCCGCCGTGGAAGTTGCAAGCCGCTCCTGTTCGTCGGCGGAAAATATGCCGGGTTCGATAGCTTCAAAAAGCTCAAAGTTATAGTGCCGCGCACCGAAGCGCTTGTCCGGTTCGACGGCGCAATAGTTCTTTGCGTCAATGTTTGCAAAAAGGCGCCCCTTTGCGGTTGCGGCGTACGCTGTGGTGCGTCCCGCTCCCGATGTGCGCACCGTTCCGCGCGATGCCATTTCCGACAGTGCGCGTTTCACCGTGACAAGCGAGACGCGATCCCCGCGCCGGAGTAATTCCGTATGTATGTCCGATGACCTCACGAAATTCTTCTCAAGAAGTATGGCGATGATGTTGTGTTGGCGGGGGTTTGGCGTAACCATATTTCGTATCATTTGAGCGCTTTAATCGTATCATTTTGATACGATTCAGCAATGAAGCTCCACCCTTCACCGCCCCATCCCCGCACTCACGCGCCGGGGTATTCGGTGGGGATTTAATAAAATATTTTTCTGCGGCGTGGAGCGCAGTGTGATATACTTTTATTAATGCAACGTTTTCTTCGATGGGCGGGAGCGGGTGTCATCGCGGTTGGCATCGCGGCGGCTTTTTTTGTGGAACCCTCTCCTCTTTTTGCTGGATGGGCTATCAAAAATGGTGAGTGGGCGAAAGTGTCAGATGCGCCTCACGAGATAGAATTCCTATTTGGAAGCGATGCAAAATTCAATGAGGTAAAAGCAACCTTCTCGCTCGATAAAAGCGCGTATGCCCCTGGAGAGGATATTCTCGTACGGGGGTCACTCGTGAATGTTGGGATTCCTCAAGCTATTATCATGCCTCGTGCGGTGGCAGTGTTTGACCCCCTTGCTCAAGGGAGCGCGAAGGGTTGGAGCGGCGACCCACTTCTCGTCGGGATTGTTGCGGGGACACTGAAGGGGAATAAAGTGGAGTTGATCATGCGGGATGAGTCCGCGTTTTTGGAGCCCAATAAACCACTTCAAGCGTCGGGGATGCTCAAGGCTCCTGCGGCACCAGGGACTTATGTGATAGGGATAATGGCGAATGTTGCGAGGGCTCTGACGTACTCGAGCCAAGGTGTTGCGTTCGGCTTCGGGAAATTGGAATTTACTGTCGGTCCTGTCGCTACGCCTCCAAACCTCAAACTTAATCCCGCCTGCGACGCGAACATCAACGCGTCCTACCACCGCTACAATCAGCTTACGTGGGGCGCGGTTTCCGGTGCCAGTGCTTATAAAGTGTATAGCCAGCGGTATAATGAAACCCCCGACAAAATTGCCGACTCGTGGAAATTGATTGCGACGGTCGCGGACGCCGCAAGCACGCGGGCGCCTGTTGGGAAGCAACCGAGTGGCACGGGGCCGTTCACTACCTTCTATGACAATGGGCTGGGGCACGGCGGCCCTTTCCCAGCCATCGGCGCGAATTATTCATATAAAGTAACGGCGGTCGTCGGTGGACAGGAATCGGCGGCGTCCAATGTGGTTTCGCAGGATGGCGGCGCGGATGCGTGCCCCGCCGTTCCTCCTCCTCCACCACCAACGTTAAGCGCGGCGCTTACCGCTACCCCTTCGTCAGGCAATGCCCCTTTGAGCGGAGTCGTTCTGCGCGCTTCGGCGGGCGGCACCGCGGCAGGGAGCGTCAACTATACTTTTTACTGCAATCGGAATGATGGCGGCACGAATGTCGCGGCCGGACATACTCACAAACAAGATGGCGTTACGGCCAGTTCCTACAGCGCCCCGGCGGATACTTGCAATAGCGTCTATAAGACGCCGGGAACGTATACCGCGAAGGTAGTTGTGGAACGGGGAGCGCTGGCTTCCGAAAACCGCGTTACGGTTACGGTTGCTTCTCCTCCACCTCCACCTCCGCCCCCGGTTTCAAAACCAAAGGTGAATTTCTATATCAGCGCGACGGGGAATTGCGACGCGAAAGCGAAAGAAGCGGAAATCCAAAAAGGCGCGAAGGCGACGCTGTGCTGGAAAGCAGAAGCGGCGAGTGTGAGTGCGAGTGCGGTAAACCCCATTGGGACTTACTGCGGCGTGTGGGATAACAAAAAGGTATATATAGACCGTCTTTGGAAGCAGGAGGGAGGCATGAGTTATTACGTGGGCACCTCGGGCGCGGCGGCGGACACGATGAGTTGCGTGGGGGTCTGGGACAACGCGAAGCAGACGTGGACCCAGTCCCGACTGTGTAAATATGCCGACCAGCGCGAGTGCGCCGCGAGCGCGCTTGGCGGGACGGCGTACACGGGAACGTTCCCGGCGTGCCCGGTCGGAACTCACCCTGCGGGAGACGGGTGCGCGAGCGATTAAGCGCGTAGAGAAGCGAGACACATGATGCGAACAAAGACATTTTTCATCGGGTTCACCTTCCTTCTCCTTGCCGCGATGAGCGTGTTCTTTCTGCCGGGCGTATTTCTTACCCACGCACAGATGGCGGCTTCGGCTGGCACGTTGGGTAGCCAGCTCATCTTGCCGGTGCAAGGAGGAACGCTCGCCGTTTCTGGCGCGCTCGACAAGAGTTCCTATGCGCCGGGCGAGACCATCACCGCCACGGTTACAATAGAGTGGAAAGTATCCGGCGGCGCTTCCGTTGCCCTCGGTGCGCTGGCGGCAGTTGACCCTCCTACTCCTCCGCTTTCCCTCCCCGGCAGGAGCGATACGAGCGAGTTCGCGGGATTTTTTATTCCAAAAGTGAGGAGCGTGTTTACGCCCCCGGGGAGCGGCGACCCCAGTCCCGCGAAAGTGGCGATAAAGGAACCTGTGGCGAGGAGCACGACGGTGACGAAGTCTGTGCAGTTCACCGCTCCATCCGGAGTAGGCGCGCATAAAATAGTGGGATGGGGGGGATATGTCCTTAATGCTGGAGGCACGTTCGGCAGCGGGTTCATTGACTATGGCGACTACTTCACATTGCCCTTTATTGTGGAGATGCGGTCGTCGTCGCCGCCACCTCCTACGGGGGGCGGCATTGTTTGCCAACCCGCGGCGGGGTCAGAGTCAGGAGGATTCAAAGGAAATCTGCCGCTTGAGGGGAGCGCGCAAACCGCTCCGCTCCAGACCGGGCAGGTCTTCACGCTTGAGTGCTGGAACACGGTGGACCCCGCGGGCACGAAAGTGCGGGAATCGGTGACGGCGCTCGTGCCGCCGCCCGCGTTCGGCGCGCTTGACCTTTTTTCTTTGACCAACTCCGGCGACATCACGGTCATGCAGGGAGGAGTGAGTTCAAATACGATTGCGGTCGTGAAGGGGAAAGACGAGTACAAAGGGCTGGTGTATCTCTCCACGACCACCGATTTGAAGATTGAGAAAGCCGAGGTTTCGCTCGCGCCGCCTTCGGCGCGCGCGGGTACCACGAGCACATTCTCCGTGGGCACCTCGGGGGCGACGCCGCCCGGCGCCTATCCCGTCACCGTGATAGGGAAGACGCCGCCTGTCTTGGGAGGGAGCTGTACCACCTCGCACGACGCGAACCGCGGCGGGAACTTCATTGACTGCACGAGCACGCTCCGCGCCGCCTCGCTCCAATTGAGCGCGAGCGGCGTGTCTTTCCCGGGCACCTTCGCGTTCTATGGCACGTTTGCGGACGCCGTGTGCGGCGCGAACAACTGGACGGCAAGCCGCGCGAGCTCTGCGGTGCGGCTCGGCGAGAACGGCGGGACGGGTTCTTTCTCCTGCACCGACCTTGCGAAGACGCAAATTGCAAGAACGACGGCGTTCAAAGTGACGGTAACGGCGCTTCCTCCGGGCGAGACCCCCGCCGTTTCCCCTTCGGCGGGCAAGCAGTGGGACGGATGGCTCAAGCTCTCTGGCAAGGCGCAGGACGGGAGCCCGTACGGCGTGAAATATGACCCGAAGACGACGCGGCTTTGCGGCTACGCCTGGGGCGGGGAGGTCATGGGGTGGGTGGAGTTCGGGCCGCTCACCACCAGCAACCTGAATGACGGTGTTTGTAGCCGGAGCGCCTCGACGCCGTATAGGTGGGTGAAGCTGGAGGGAACGATTGGGGGAGAGATAGGAACCAGTATGTCCGAGTTAGCCACGATTCCTCCCACTTCAACTGTGGCGTACGACAATACATGGAAAAATAACACGTATCACTTGGTTGGCTGGGCGTGGAGTTCGAACATCGGGTGGATACACATGGCGGAAAAACCCTTGGGCACCTGCGGTAAAGACGCGGTAGTATGCATGGCGGTGGGAGATGATATCGGCGACAAGGTGAACGGGCGCGCCCTCAAGGGCTACGCATGGTCGGAGCATATTGGATGGGTGAAGTTTGACCATACACCACCTAATAGTCGGATGTTTTCTCTTGACGAGGATTTTCCCATAGACCCGTCAGACCCGCCACGGGAATCCAATGGTGCTGGACGATTAGTCATTTCAGAGAATCTGCTTAAAGGATGGGCGCGCGTATGCGCGGCGACACTTGGGGGGAATTGCGCTACTGCAACGGGGGAGTATCAAGGACCGAAGCGTTGAAAAAGAAACAAGGCATTTGGTAATGCCTTGTGTTCTTCGTTGAGTTGCCTGAAAATTTTTTGTTGAGGTAAGCAACCATTACCTCGTTATCGCGCGGTAGAATTCGACGCTGTTTTTCCTCCGGAAGTGGAAGAGCCCCCCGCCGTCGGATTTAAGAGTCTCTACCTTCTCCCAGTGGAAGAAGTCGCTTGTCCGCTCCAGTGACGGCGTTACGCTTTCGTCGGCACTAATTCCGACGTAGACGTAGTCGCCTTCCGGTGGGAAAGGTGCCACTATGAACGTTGGCTCCTTATTCTCCTGCTTCCCCAGAAGCTGTGCCCCGTCCGTCGTCTTGTACCGGACGATTGCTCTGTCCGCGAATGCTATCGTGAGAACCCCGATGGCTCTCTCAAGGATGGGCTTTGCGAGAACCCCGATGATACCCGTTTCGGGGTCCACCGCGACGGTATCGTCCGGGAGAAACGACCTTGTGGCACTTTGGAGTCCGACACGGTAGGCGGGATTAGAGTCCTTAAACCCCTCTCCATCCCACCAGCGCAGTCGTCCATTCACCACGCCGGGCGCGCGCATGTACACATTCCTGCCGGTGTCCATCTGGAGATTCTCCACCACCCATGCAGGCGGGCGGAGCTTCCCGCGCGTATCGCGCTCGAGGCGGAAGAAGGTGATATGGGAGAAGGGCACGCCAGCGCCAGTGTTTCCTACATAAAACGCCCACGCGACGCTGACGCCGTAGAGCGCATTCGGACTGTTGAAGCCCGCGATGTAGTCGGCGAGGGAACCTTTCCCAATTTGGAGAAGCTCCGCTTCGGTGCGTGTTTCCCCTGTTGGATAACTCCATGGCGAGCCAACCTGTCGCCACCCTTCGAACCCGTTGCCGAAGGAGGACTCGTCCGCCCCCGGCTTCTCGGTTCCATAGGCGCCAATCGTTATCTGTCGCACGAGCTTCGCCCCCTCCGCTCGCCAGAATGGCTCGTCCCCGACGTGGATGCGGTCAGGAACCGCCGGCGGGTTAGGCACGACAATGTCGGTTGCATACGCCGCAACCGTGGCGAGGAATATCCCGTAAAATCCGATGAATCGGCTCACGGGACTAAAAAAAGATTTCATATTTATCCTTTCTGACGATTCTTTCGAATCAGTCGGTTCAGATTTTCACATCCCGTAAAAGCGCTTCGCGCCCACGGGACACGCAATATGCTCAAGTTTGACGCCTACCTACGGCAGGCAGGCCTTCCCACACCCTTCGATAAACTCAGGGCAAGCGGGAAAGCACAAGAGTTTTGTCAAAGTTGAACACACTACGCTGACTATATTAGAACACAAAAACAAGCAAAAAGTCAATCCGTCGGGAGGCATTGCGGCATAAGGGTTTGGGGGGCGGGAGTCCACAGATTGTGCACAGATGATGGAGCCGAAGTTGTGCCGGATAATCGCATACATTTGTTGATGACGGGCCTTTGTGGTAGCATGCGTGGTATGGAAACGATTACGATTCCAAAACATCTTGCAGGAAGAGACCTTCTTCTTGTGCCGAAAGAAGAATACGAAGCGCTGCAGGAGCGCGCGCGTCTGGCGCCGCCGCGCGGATACAAAACGGTTGCCATAACCGCAGCGCAACGGCGCGCGTTTGAGAAGGCGGAAAAAAACTTCGCGGCGGGTCGAACCTTTTCCCTTGATGTATTCAGGAGAAAGCTGGGGATTGGAAATTGAGCCGGATGTGTACCGAACAACCAAGCGCTGGTCTCCGGACGACAAGCGAAGGGTCTTTGAGGCCGTTCGCTCGCTTGCGGAGAATCCCTATGCGGGCGATATCGAGAAGTTGAAAGGAGAAGAGAACCGCTGGCGCCGGAGAATTGGCGCGTACCGGATATTTTACCGAGTGTACCAGCAGAGCCGGAAAGTCCTCGTGGTACAGGTGAAACGTCGCGGCTCGCATACATACTGATTATGCATAATTTCTGCGGCTATGCCTGGGGCGGGGAGGTGGTGGGGTGGGTGGAGTTCGGGCCCCTCACCACCAGCAACCTGAACGACGGTGTCTGCAGCCGGAGCGCCTCGACGCCGTACCGGTGGGTGAAGCTGGAAGGGACGATTGGGGGCGAGATTGGAACGAGCTTGTCAGAATTGGCCACGATTCCTCCCACTTCAACTGTGGCGTATGACAATACATGGAAAAATAACACGTATCACTTGGCGGGCTGGGCGTGGAGTTCCACCATCGGCTGGATGCACATGGCGGAAAAGCCCTTGGGCACATGCGGCAAAGACGCGGTGGTATGCATGGCCGTGGGAGACGACATCGGCGACAAGGTGAACGGACGCGCGCTCAAGGGGTATGCGTGGTCGCCGAATATAGGATGGGTGAAGTTTGATGAGCCACTCAAATCAAGTGGAGAAGACTATCCAGATTCTCCACCGAGGCCAGCTTATCTTGATATTAACTCCAGTGTTCTAAAGGGTTGGGCGCGTGTTTGCTCCGCAACTGTCAGCGGGGATTGCAACAGTCCAACGGGAGATCACCGCAAGTAGTGATTTGTGGAAAAAGAAACAAGGCATTTGGTAATACCTTGTGTTCTTCGTTGTTGCTTAGAAAGTATCTTTGTGACAGGCGCAACTTCCTGTCACTACTTGTATCGCGCCCGGTAGAACTCATTTCCCTTGGGGATAACGGTCATACTATTCCAATCGGCTTGACCATCTTTCCCTCGCACAATCTCTCGCCACGTAAGGAAATCATTCGATTTCTCAAATATGACGAAATTTGGGGTTAAGGGAACTTTCGTGTTGGTTTTTGGAGTGTCGGCAAACGAAAAAGCTCGATAGAGTCGAACTTTTTCGTCTGCCTTGACCGGAAGATAGACATCCGATTGTCTATCTTCATGAAAAACCAATACTGTGCGGAGTGCGGGGACGCCATGCAGGGGTGGGGAAGAACGACCACGGGGAAGGAACGGTATCGCTGTCCTCGATGCGGCACTTCCCGCATCATCCATCGCCCCGACACCCATCTGCGCCATGACCATGACCGCCTCGTCGCCTGGCTCACCGGGGTCGAGAGCAAGGAGGATGTCGCACAGCGATATGGCGTGACCCGCCGCGCACTCTCCAAAGAGTTCAGGCGGTTCTTCCGTCAGAATCCCAACGGCCCGGACCCGAAAAACCTCACGGCAAAACTCCTCATCGTGGATGCCAAATTCATCCACGGAGACGAGCTGTGCGCCCTGATTGCGGTGGACGAGCATGACCGCATCTTCTGGCAGTTTGCCTCGGACGAGTGCTATGGGACATGGTATGGCTTCCTCGTGCGGTTTGCGCCTCCCGATATCGTGGTGGCGGACGGCCACAAGGGCATGTCCCGCTTCGTGAAACGCCATTGGCCCCATACCGCCTTCCAGCGATGCCATTTCCATATGGTGTCCCTCGTCATCCACTACCTTTCCCGCAATCCGAAGGAGCAGGCAGGACGGGATATATTGGAATTGGCGTACCAGCTGAAGCACATTGCCACGAAGGAGGAGCGGGAGCATTGGAGGATGCTTCACCGCATCTGGGAGAAACAATATGAGAAGGTATTTGCCGAGAAGACCCCGTCGGGCGAATATGCCCACCGGAAGCTCCGGAGCGTGCGCGGCATCGTGCGGCGCGCCCTGCCCGACCTCTTTACGTATCTGGACTTCCCCAGATGCCCGAACACCACCAATCTCGTGGAAGGGTGGGTGAACACCGCCCTTGCAGAGGGGCTGCGGCGGCACCGGGGATTGCGGCTCCGGCAGAAGAAAACGCTCGTGTCCGTCATCCTCTCACATCTGCGGAGAGAAAAACCAACACGAAAGTTCCCTTAACCCCCCATTCACAAAATTTTTCATAACTGCCCTTTCTGCCGACTCTTGCGAATCAGCGTTTCAGTTGTTGCACATAATATGCTCAAGTTTGACGCGAATCCACACGGATTCGCAGAGGACGTAAAGACTTTCGTCCACGTCCCACAGTGAGATTTGTCAAAGTTGAACACACTACGCTGCCTGCAATATAACACAAAAATGAGCAAAAAGTCAATCTGCCACAAACCCTTGTAGTAAAAGGGTTTGAGGGGCGGGAGCGCACAGATTGTGCACAGAGCAGTGGAGGCGAGGAAGAGGAGAAAACGAAAATTGACACCCCATTGTTCAGGGTATAATCTGATTGCATGTCCCAGACGACCGTGCAACAAAGAGCGATTGAATCCCACGCCTTGCTTCCGCGCGGGCGGGAGCGACTTGCGGTATGGGAGAAGGCGAGGGGGATGTGGAAGCATCGTATCCCTAATCCACTACGAGAACTCACGCGAATTCGGAAAGAATGGGAGCGGCGCGTGAAGTAGCTGCCGTGTACACGCTTGACACCAACGCGGTTATCTACTACCTCAAAGGGGAGTTCGCGAGCGCGTCAGCAGCCCGAGAGGTGTTTGAAGGAGACGCCCCCGTGTATGTGTCGGTGATTACCCAGCTCGAACTTCTGAGTTTTCCTTCACTCACCGACGCCGAAGCATCGCGCATAGAGGAGTTGCTTGCGACCATCGCCCTCATTCCTGTGGATTCCCAGATCGCCCGACTGGCGGCGGGCGTTCGCCGTGCGTACCGCATTGGCGTATCCGACAGCGTGATTGCCGCCACCGCGCTCTTCACGGGAAGCACGCTTCTCACGAGAAACGTCCGCGACTTTATGAAAGTGAAAGGTCTTTCCGTGCGACGGATGTAACAGCATGGCAAGAGAAGAAACCTAGGGCGCCTCCTCCTGAACCAACCTCTGAACCTCGCCCCAGCCCCTCAACCAAGGTGTGGGACGGGTGGCTGAAGCTTTCCGGCACAGCGCAGGACGGGAGCCCGTACGGCGTGAAGTACGACCCGAAGACGACCAGGTTCTGTCCCCGACCCTCGCGGGTCGGCGACCCGGAGGGCGGCTACGCGTGGGGCGGCGACGCACACACCCGCGAACCCCGGCCGGGCAGGATTGCGGCATAAGGGTTTGAGGGGCTACTCACCCACAACTTATCCCCACCTGTGCGCCGAGAGTTTGTGAGCGAAAGTCAGCTGGTTTGTGAAATTTGTATGTGGTGAGGCGAAGAAGATAGTATGAGGACAGGTTCCCGCACCCGCTCGAGTGGGCGGAAAAGTGCGGGGGCAGAAGCAATTGAAAACCAAACTAGAGATTGATTCGAATGTTATGAAAGAGAAACTGAAAAGAACGACTCGAGTGGCAGTGTTCGCTGTTGCGTTGTACATACAATTCAATGCGGGCGCCCAAAACGCCAAAGACATGGTTCGTATCTCCGGCGGGACATTCACGATGGGGAGTCCGTCAAACGAGCAAGGCCGTGACGGCGACGAG
>JACPLI010000008.1 GCA_016186635.1 Candidatus Liptonbacteria bacterium
CCCCGCACATTTTGTGTTTTTGCATGAAGATAGACAATCGGATGTCTATCTTCCGGTCAAGGCAGACGAAAAAGTTTGACTATATCGAGCTTTTTCGTCTGCCGACACTCAAAAAACCAACACGAAAGTTCCCTTAACCCACCATAACGGTTGTGCATAAAAAATATGAATCCTGAAACCCGTACCTGCAAAAACTGCTCCACCTCATTTACGATTGAGCCGGAAGACTTCGATTTCTACAAAAAAATTTCCGTCCCTCCCCCGACGTGGTGCCCTTCGTGCCGCTTCATGCGGCGGCTCGCGTTCTATCAAGAGCGCAACCTCTATAAGCGGAACTGCGACCTCTGTGGGAAAAGCACCTTCTCGCACCACACCCCAAGCACCAGAAATGTCTACTGCGCGCCCTGCTTTTGGAGTGATGCGTGGGACCCGGGCTCCTTTTATCGTGAATACAACCCATCGGTGCCATTTCTAAAACAAGTGGATGAACTTATCCGCACGAGCCCAAAAATAGCATTGAGTGTGAATTACCCCACGCTCGTGAATTCGGACTACATCAATCACGCGGGTCCTTGTAAAAACTGCTACCTCATTTTTGACGTTGAGAACTGCGAAAACGTTCTCTATTCCGTATTTCTGGACGATGTAAAAGACAGCATGGACTGCTACATGCTCATACACAGCGAGTTGTGCTACGGCAACGTGTCATGCGGAAGATGCTCGCGGGTATTTTTCTCCGAGGACTGCCCGGATTGCGTGGACGTGTGGTTCTCCAAGGACTGCCGGGGATGCACCAACTGTTTCGGATGTATGGGATTGCGCAAGAAGAAATACCACTTCTTTAACGAACCCCTCTCGAAAGAAGAGTATACGAAGCGCATGAAAGAACTCCCGCTTCACTCGCGGAAAGGCATCGAAGAAACCTTGCAAAAAGTCCATGCTTTCTGGCTCACTCGCCCGCACCGCTACGCGCACCTCGGCGCAAAAAATGTGAACGTAACAGGCGACTATGTGTTCTCCGCCTCCAAGAATTCAAAAGACATCTACTTTGGAATAGGAATCGAAGACAGCCGCTTTTGCCAATTCGTAGGCATGCTTCCGGCTAAGGATTGCTATGACTACACGCGATGGGGCAACGGCGCGGAGCGAGTATACGAGTGCCTCATTGTGGGCGAAGGCGCACGCGACGTCCGGTTCAGCATCCAAACGTGGAGCGAAGTTCTCGACATCGAGTACTGCTTCTGGGTTACTTCTTCCTCACACATGTTCGGGTGCGCGAACATCCGTAAAGAAGAGTACTGCATTTTGAACAAGCAATACTCCAAGAGCGAGTATGAAAAATTGAAAATGAGGATAAGAGAGGATATGAACAAAAATCCATACGTGGACGCCACGGGTATCGAATACAAATACGGCGAATTTTTTCCTCCCGAATTAAGTTTGCACGCCTACAACGAAACGCAGGCGATGGATATTTTCCCCATAACAGAAGCCGAAGCGGGAAAAAAAGGATACCTGTGGAGAGAACTGCCAACTCCGGCGTACAAGCCCACCATCACCGCTGATAAAATCCCCGACAGCATCCACGACGTGACCGACGACATCCTCAAAGAAATCATCGAGTGCGAGTCCTGCAAAAAACCCTTCCGCATGGTGAAGCCGGAGCTCGAACTTCTGCGGCGCTTCGGACTTCCGGTTCCTATGAAATGTTTCAACTGTCGCCATTTGGCTCGCTGGGCACGAGTGAATCCACCTCGCCTCTGGAACCGCACCTGCGCGAAGTGCAACGCGGCGATTAAAACCTCGTACTCCCCCGAGCGGCCGGAGATCATCTACTGCGAGCAATGTTATCGAGCAGAAGTCTCGTAAAACATCATGGGCTAATTCGTGCGAATTAGCCCATGATAATAGCGAGTGAAATATAAGAAGCGTATCATTAAGGGTAATGAATTCGGAAACAAGAACTTGTAGAAACTGCCAAGCGCAATTTTTGATCGAAACCGACGATTTTTCGTTCTACGAAAAGATAAAAGTCCCGCCGCCCACGTGGTGCCCGGAGTGCCGTTTTCGGCGGAGAATCATCTGGCGGAACGAACGAAAGCTTTTCCGTGGGAAAAGCGCCCTCTCGGGCCAGAATCTCTTTACCCTTTTTCCTCCCGAAGCGGGATATATTCTTTATAAAAACGACGAGTGGAGGGGCGGATACGCCCCGCTCGCTTACGGGCAAGATGTAGATTTTTCGAGACCCTTTCTCACCCAACTTTTCGAACTCGACAAAAAAGTACCAAAACCCGCAGGCAGCGCCGCGAGAATGGTGAACAGCGAATATTCGGACAACGCAAGCGACCTCAAGAACTGCTACCTCCTTTTCAATTCCAACTTTACCGAAGACAGCGCGTACGGGAACGGCGTGGACCGGTGCCGCGCATGTTTCGACAACTCGCACATCCAGGATTGCGAACGCTGCTACCACTCGTTCTGGCTCACGAAGTGCTATGAAACCCACTTTTCCTCCCGATGCGAGGACTGCACGAACATGTGGTTCTCGAAGGACTGCCGCGGCTGCAGCAACTGCTTCGGGTGCGTGAATTTACGCGCGCAGAAATACTGCGTCTTCAATAAGCAATACTCGAAAGAAGAATATCAGCAAAAACTTAAAGCACTGAACTTGTCTTCGTGGAAAAATCTCCAAGAAGCCGGCGCGAAGGCGAAAGAATTCTGGCTCCGGTTCCCCAACAAATTTATGCAGGGAGTACACAACGTGAACGTGAGCGGCGAGTTCATCACGCACTCGAAAAATGTCCGCGACAGTTACCTTATCCGCGCGAGCGAGAATCTTCGCTATGTGCAATATTCGCAAGTGCCCTCCTCGAAGGATTGCTACGACTCTTCCCTCATCGGCTGCAACGCGGAACAGCTCTACGAATCCGCCGTATGCGGCTGGGGCGCGTCGAACATCAAGTTTTGCTGGGAATGCTGGGACAGCGCGGCAAACATGGAGTATTGCCTTTACTGCAACACTTCTTCCGACCTCTTCGGTTGCGCGGGCGTGCAGAAAAAGCAGTACTGCATCCTGAACAAACAGTATGAGAAAAATGAGTATGAGAAAATGAGAACGAAAATAATCGAGCATATGAATAAAATGCCGTACATCGTAAAATCCCAAATCCCAAGCTCCAAATCCCAAACAAGTCCCAATGACCAAAATTCAAAATACGAAACAAGGGAAATAGCATACACATACGGGGAATTCTTTCCTCCCGAGTTCTCTCCCTTCGCCTACACGCACACCATTTCTCCCGACCACTTCCCGCTCTCAAAAGATGAGGCGCAGGCACTTGGATTCCGCTGGATAAACGCGAACCCCACCGAGTATCAGACGACGAAAAACGCGGCGGACATTCCCGATGCAATTGAAAACCTGCTCGACGATGTGCTCAAAGAAATCTTGAAGTGCGCAACGTGCGGACGTGCATATCGCATTATTGAGCCAGAACTCCAATTCTTAAAACAGTTGGGAGTCCCTGCTCCGCGCTCTTGCGTGGACTGCCGCCACAACGACCGCATTAGCCAAAGAAACCGGGCGGTGTTTTATGACCGGAAATGCATGTGCGAAGGCACGCATAGCGCTAGTCCTGCCCGTCCGGCAGGCGGGCGCGAATCGCAAATCGCCTATCATAAAAACACTGCCGCACACTTTCACGGCAACTTTCCCTGCTCCAACACATTCCAAACAAGCTACTCACCGGAACAACCGGAAATTATTTACTGCGAGCAGTGCTATCAGACAGAAGTGGCGTAAAGCCGTTATGGGCTAATTCGCACGAATTAGCCCATATAATAGCGGTTGGAATGTAAACAATGTATCATTAAGCGTAATGAGTTCAGAAACAAGGGTTTGTAAAAGTTGTCAGAGGCAATTTGCCATTGAACCCGACGACTTTTCGTTCTATGAAAAGATCGGCGTGCCGCCGCCCACCTTCTGCCCCGACTGCAGGTTCCAGCGGCGGCTCCTGTGGCGAAACGAGCGTACGTTCTATCGCCGCGCGTGCGACCTTTGTAAGAGAAACATTATTGCGGTATATCCAACGGATTCTCCCTTCCCCGTCTATTGCCAGAAATGCTGGTGGAGCGACAAGTGGAGCCCCCTCTCCTACGGGCAGGACATGGACTTCTCGCGCCCGTTTTTCGAACAAGTAAAGGAACTCTGGAGCAAAGTCCCCGCGCTCTCCATCCAAAACGATGACGGCATCGCGAGCACGAACTCCGAGTGGTCCTACGACTGGGCGTTCAGCAAAAACACGTATTTGAGCGTCTGCGGATGGTATACGGAAAACTGCTTTTATTCCTACTACGCCTGCTACGACAAGGATATTGCTGACTGCTATTTTATTTGGAATTCGGAAATAGGGTATGAACTCGTGAACTGCGGCAAGTGTTACGGATCGAAGTACTGCACGCTCTGCTTCGACTGCACCGATTGCACGCTCTCCTACGACCTCCGGGGGTGCTCTCATTGCACGATGTGCGTAGGGCTCCGCAACAAACAATACTGCATCCTGAACCAGCAGTATTCCAAGGAAGAATACGCGAATAAACTTAAAGAATTGAATCTCGGCAATCGAGATGCGCTCGAGGCGCGCATGAAAGAATTCCGGGAATTCGCACTCCGCACGCCAAGAAAGTTCGCGAATCTCCTGAAATCAGTCCTCTGCACCAGCGACAACCTCATCACCTCAAAAAATTCCCATTCCTGCTTTTATGCGCAAGACCTTGAAAACTGCCGCCATATTGCGAATGTGGACGGCGCGAAGGATTCCTACGACTGCAATAACACTGGGCATGCAGAGCTCTGCTATGACTCCGTAACGCCCGACAACTCCCGCGGCAACAAGTTTTCCATTTTCTGCTGGAAATGCACCGAGGCGGAATACTCGAATAACTGCCACTCGTGCGTGAGCGTCATGGGTTCCTCGGGACTGAAGCACACCTCGTACGCGATTTTGAACAAGCAATATGACAAAGAATCCTTCGGCAAGCTCAGGACGCGCATCATTGAACAAATGAAGCGCGCCGGGGAGTGGGGCGAATTTTTTCCGCACACGCTCTCCCCTCATGCTTACAACGAAACCGCCGCGCTCGAGTGGTTCCCGCTCACGAAGGAAGAGGCGCTCGCGAAGGGCTACCGATGGAAAGATGAAGCAAAGAAAGAACATGTCCCCACAAAAACCGCCGCCGATTTGCCAAAAACGATTGCGGAAACGCCCGACTCCATATTGAATGAAGTAATTGAGTGTTCGCATGTGTACGTCGGGCGTCACAATAACCATGACAATGACCATGACCAGTCATCGTCATCGTTACCGTCATCGTGTAATCATAAATGCACCACGGCATTTAAGATTACTGTCGCTGAACTCCAACTCTACCGAAAACTCGACGTGCCGATTCCCACACTCTGCCCGAACTGCAGGCACTATGCTCGCCTGCAACAACGCAACCCAGCAAAACTATGGAAACGCGCATGCCAGTGCGCGGGAACAAACTCCGAAAACGGAATCTACAAAAATACCGTGGGTCATAGTCATGGTAATAGTCATTGTGAAGTTTCCTTCGAGACCTCATTCGCACCGGAGAGGCCGGAGGTTGTGTACTGCGAGCAGTGCTACAACGCGGAGATTGCGTAACAAAGAACTAACTAACAGTTCCTTGTAGCCAAATTTCATTCCTCCTATTTTACAAACCGAAAAATCCCAACATGAGACTTGAACTCTGAAGGAACATTAAACATTATCGGAACTTCCACTCCTTTCTTTCTAGCTTTCTCATAGGCATCTTTTGCTTCCTTAGAAGAGGCGACTACCGTTTTCTCGTCTTCGGCGAGAGCTACCCACAAACCCTTATATTTCCTGTATATTTCAACCCAACTTATAGACATAGTTTAATTATACACTTTATAGTTTTGGACTCTCATTATAGGTGCTAATAATCATTTTGCAATATCCACGACGAGAAACTCTGCCCGAATGAGTTTGAAGCGTCATTTGCGCCGGAGAGAGCGGAGATTGTGTATTGTGAAGCGTGCTACAACGCCGAAATTGCGTAGCGGGCAAGTAATGTCCCGCTGAAACTTCAGAGAAAGCTGATAATAAAACAATCCGGCATAAAAATGACTAGGTTTTCCCCTTTGATTCACGATATTCTACAATCACTATCTCATCGGATTTTGCGATAGGTTTCTCATAGGTATAAACAGAACCAGAACCTGCGGCAACAAAATAAGTGGCGGATGCTACATCTACTGATTCAACGTCCGGTGCTGGACATACTGGATTGGGATTCTCGCATTGCTTCGGTACTTCAATCTGGGAGTACAAATTCCAAAGTTTTTGAAAAGGCCAAATAATATACACTACTAAATTTATGAAAATGACGACAAGTACTGCTAAAACAGCTAAAGGGATTGCGGAGAACAACAATAATTTTCTTTTCATGATCTATTCTTGTGTAATTGGCCACATTATAACCGATTTTTCTAAAAATAAAAAGAGGGCGTAATACGCGAAACTCTGCCCTTCGCGAGTGTGAACTTATCCACAATCATCCCATTTGACACCCCTCCCCTCCGGCATATGATGACCTTACAAGTTGCATAGTTTCGAAAGTATGCAACTTATTCACAATAAGCAGTGAGTCTAGAGGGTCCCTCCTTCGCGTAAAGCTACGGAGGGCGCAGTGGGGAAGCGGGTGTAAATCCCGCACAGTGCCGCTACGGTAATTCCGATGCATATCGGATAAGTCCGAGTACCAACCTCTGGAATGTGTGGTGCGTGTCCCAGCATTTTGCGGGGCAAGCTTCTCGAGCAAGAGGCAACCCTGATATGTCGAATCAGAGTCGTTCCCTCTTGCTGTACGCAAGAGTTTTTTTATTTCACTTCTGCGCAAGCAGAAATCTAAAAATCTGGATTCCCGTTTCCACGGGAATGACAAATCCATTATGTCCAAAAAATATATCGCAGCGTTTGTGGGTTTCGCGGTCGTAAGCAGTTTGTTTTTGAGCGTCGGCGTCTCGCACGGCGATACGAACACCGCACTCGCCTATCTGAAGTCAAAGCCGCTCACGGCGTGGACGATTATGGCGCTCACTGCGGCGGGAGAATCCCCCGCGCTTGATTCGCTCAAATCAGTCTCAAGCGAAAAAGCGATTGACTACGAAGCGCCGATATTGGCGCTCACCGCCGCAGGCAAAGACCCGCGTACGTTCGGCGCGACAGATTACGTCGCGAAACTCAAGAGCTTCTCGGACGGGACCCAGCTCGGCGACGCGACAACTTTGAACGATGACATATTCGGCATTCTTGCGCTTCTCTCTGCGGGAGAGGAAAAAGAGAGTGCCTCGGTCTCGAGCACACTCCGCTTTGTGCTAAACCACCAGAATAGCGACGGGGGCTGGGGCTATGCCGTAGGCGGGGCAAGCGATACTAATACCACTGCCGCGGCAGTGATGGCGCTCCGCGCGGCGGGCACTCCTGCACCCGACACCTCGATTACCAAAGCGCTTGACTACCTCAAGTCCGCGCAAAATGGCGACGGCGGATTTCCCTATGACCCAAAGAGCGCCTGGGGCACGGACTCTGACGCTTCCTCGGACGCGTGGGTAATCATGGCAATAAAAAGCGCAGGGCAGGACCCTGCGGCGTGGCAAAAGGACAGCAAATCGCCCCTCGCAAACCTCGCCACATTCGCGGATGCCTCCGGTTTCTACCGCTACCAGCAAGGCGCCTCCGAGGATTCTTTCAGCCCCACCACCACCTCCTACGCGGTGATTGCGCTCGCCAACAAATTTTTCCCTCTCCGCGTGCTCGCTCCCACCGCCCCAGTACCCGTCCATTACTCCTACCGCATCGAAGGCAAAACACAGGAGCTTTGCGCGGGAGAATCGGATGGCGTAACCGCGCTAGAATCCGTGCGTGCCGCCGCCGACGCCTGCGGCATCACCTACCACATTCAGGAATCAAGCATCGGTTCTTACGTGGACGAAATCGCCACCGAAAAAGCCGCGGGCGCCTCCGGCTGGATGTATGCGGTGAAAAACGAGCTGCCGAGCGTGGGCGCGGGCGACTACAAACTCGCCGCGAACGACGACATCATCTGGTACTACGGCGCCTATGGCGACGAACTCCTCCGGCTTACGCTCGACGCCACGAGCACCGCCGCAGGCACGCCCATCTCGGGCAAAGTGGAAACGTACCACGCTCACGCCTGGGCGCCCTTCGCGGGCGCCGCGGTTCTCGCGGGGAATACCTCGACCACAACCGATGTAGCAGGAAAATTCTCACTCTCGCTCCCCGAAGGAATTCACTCACTTTCCGCGGAGGCGGCAAATCACGTGCGGAGCAACACGGAAAAAGCGGCGGTGGGTGAACCGGACGCAACTGCGATTCCCTTAAGTGTGACGATTGCAACGAGCACCGGCGGCAACGGCCCCTCGGCAGGCTCGGGGTCTGCGAGCGGTGGGGGTGGCGGAACCGGCAGCGTAATCCAGGGCATATCCATCACGGTGGAAACGGGCACTACGGAAAGCGGGCTTGATTTCGGTTCGCTGGGCGGGGGCGGCGCGCAAAAGAAAACGATTACGCTCAAAAACAAAGGGCAGAAAAAACTTGCGATGCAGGCGGCGGTAAGCGGGGATGACGTGTTCCGAAGCTATCTCTTCCTCGACGGGAAAACCTGGCGCGTCTACCACGCGGCGGTGGAGCCCGGCGGAACCGTCGCGCCCGAAACCTCGCTCCGCATCCCCGCCTCGTACCCCGCGCCCGGCGCGAAAAAAGGAGCGCTGGTCTTTTGGGCGGTACCGGTGGAGTAAACGATGACTATGACTATAACGATGACGAAGGAGATAAAATCAATTTGGGGAAGTCCGACTTCCTTAAGGAAGTCGGACTTCCTTACATTGATCGCGTTTGCAGGATTATTTATCCTCACGTCGCAAGCGCACGCCATCGGCATTACCGTGCTTCCTTCGGAGCTGAACGTAAAAACGCCACGCGGGACAGAAGCAGTCGCACGCCTCACCATCCAAAACCCTTCGCGCGAAGTGGCAGTGTTCGAAGTCTACCCCGATGACCTCGACTCGCTCATCACGCCCATCCCCTCGCGCTTCACGCTCGAGTCCGCCGAGTCCCGCACAATTGAAATAAAATTCGCCGCCAAACGGGAGGGAGTTTACACCACAAACCTCTCGGTGCTCGCCCGCCCCCTCACGGACCCCCTGCTCGGCATCGGGAGCGGCGTCAAAATCCCGATTATATTCACCGTAACCGCGCCGCAAACATTCGCGCTCGCATCCCTCATTTCGCTCAACTCGCCGTGGGGACTCGCTACTATCGGAATTGCACTCGCCGCAATTTTGATCTACGCGTTACGCCGTGCATTCCAAAAGCGCGCCGCGGAACGGTATTAGCTAATCTTCGGCAACCGGATTGCCTAAGATTGATTTCTTCCCCGAGCAGAGAACCACTCGCGGAGCGAGCGTGGCCACCCCATAAGAAAAAGCAATGCAAGCGGCGCACCCCAGTTTGCCCACCGCTCGACGAAATCCCACCACGACTCTCCCATGATGGGCCGTACGAGTGCCGTCCAGAATCCCCAGAACGCCATCCAAAGGAGCGCCCACGGCAGGGGCTTTATGAGCACGAGGAGCGCAAAGAGTACATCCATGACTCCCACCGCGAAGAGCACCTGCGCCGCCGCTCCCGCATCCACCGAGAGGAACCGCTCAATCCATCCCACCCACTGCGCCTTCCCTTGAAGCGCAAACGCCCCGTGCCCCAGAAACTCCCCCGCAACCGCGATACGCAAGACCCATCCCACTAAAGAACTCTGCATTTTATTGCACTCCTATTACTGCAACGTCGCTCGACGTGCGACGTTCTTCCGACGTAATCCACGCGTAGACCAAGGGGCTCACCGTCACCGCAAACACGGTGTTCCCCAGAAGGTGGAGCATGGTAAAAGGAATCTGCCCCGCAACTGCCGCAACAAACGATTGCCCAAAGAAGAGCGGCCCCACGGTAAGCCCTGTCAAAGCGTCGTACACAAGCGTACCGATGATTGCATACGCAAAGTAAGACGCGCGCGAACTTTCACGGTTGCGCAAAAACAAATACGCGCCCGCGCCCACGAGCCCGTAGGAAGACGCGGTGATAAGCGACCACACGCCCGCCGTGCCGGTCACGATGTCAAAGAGAAAAATACTCGCCGCGCCAAAGAGAAACCCGCTCATGGCGCCTCCTCGCTTCGCAAACGGCATCGCAGTCGCAAGAATCGGCTCCACATTCGGCGCCCGCCAAGGCAAAAGCCGCACCGCAAGGCACCCGAGGAGTGCCGCACCATATTTCCAATCCAATCTCCGCATGAGTTTGATAATTGATAATTGAAAATTTTCTAGTACTCCACCCCTTTCACCCCCATCACTCCCCCGGCATACGGGTGCTTCACCTCCCGCATCTCGGTCACCAAGTCCGCTTCCTCGATGAACTCCGGCGCGGCATTCCGCCCTGTGAGAATTACATGCTCCACTTTTTGGTGCGCACGATGAAGCACCTTCTCCACGCTCTTCTCCGTGATAAGTCCGAGTGAGACCGCATTATTCACTTCGTCCAGAATTACCACCTCCCACTTCCCCGACTGGATTTCCTTGTCTGCAAACGCAAGCGCTTCTTGTGCCGCCTTCATATGCTCCTCGCGCGGCAACTTGTCTCCGAAAATCCCCACAAATCCCTTTCCCTTTTTTACAATTTTAAAGTTAGGCCCCAAAAGTTTTGCGGAATCCTCCTCGCCGGAGTGCCATGGCCCTTTGATGAACTGCACCATAAGTACTCGCTTCCCGTCTCCCACAAGCCGCAAGGCCTGCCCCAACGCCGCAGTGGTTTTTCCTTTGCCGTTACCGGTGAAAACGAGAAGCATGAGGTTTGGCTAATGGCTAATGGCTATTTACGAACACGCTCCGCTTGTGCTCCCGCACTGGATGCACGTCTTACACGACCCGGTCTGTATGAGCATCCCGCCGCAGGCGCGGCACACGCTGTCCGCATACACGCGCGCCGCACTCGCGGGCGCTTCAGCGGCAACAGTTTTTACCGCAACAGTCTGCGCGATAGGCATCGCGGGAACTTTCTCGTCCTGGTCAAGCCCTTTGTGCGGCACTTTGATACCCATTCCCTCAAGCTCGTCCGCAGAGAGAAAGCGGATGGCGAGGTAGCGGAAAATGTAGTCCGTGATGGAAGTCGCGACTTGCACCTCCGGGTTCTTCGTAAACCCGGCGGGTTCATAGCGCCCGTAGGAAAACTTCTGCGCAAGCGTCGCGACCGGCACACCGTACCGGAGCGCGGTCGAGACCACGATGGCGAAGGCGTCGAGGAGCCCCGCGAGGGTCGAACCCTGCTTCGACATTCGGATGAAAATCTCGGCGAGACCCCCGTCCTCAAACATGCTGTAGGTGAGATACCCCTCGTGCCCCGCAATCGAGAACTTGTGCGTCTCGGAGGGCCGCGTCGCAGGCAAGTGCCGCCGCGCCGGCTTCTGCTCTTTCTTCTGTGTGCCTTTCCCCTGCTCCGCGCCGGTAAAGAGCGGCTGGGCGGCTTTCGAGCCGTCGCGGTAGACGGCAAACGCCTTCAGTCCAAGCTTCCACCCCATCATGAGCGCTTGCTCCACTTCTTCCACCGTCGTCTCGTGCGGCATGTTAAAGGTTTTCGATATGGCGCCCGAAAGGAAAGGCTGCACCGCCGCCACCATCTTCACATGCCCCTTCCACGAAATGGAGCGAGTGCCCTTCGCGGGTTTTACCGCGCAGTCGAAAACGGGCAAATGCTCCTCCCGGAGCCCCGGCGCTCCCTCTGCGGTTCCCCGCGCCTCGATATACGCGGCGATTGCCGCGCGCTCCGCCTCCCCATACCCCACCGCGCGCAGGGCGTCGGAGACCACGTTGTTCACAAATTTCATCATACCGCCGCCCACAAGCCGCTTCATTTTAACAAGCGCGAACTCCGGCTCCACGCCGGTCGTCACGCAATCCATCATGAGCGCAATCGTGCCCGTGGGTGCGAGGACGGATACCTGCGCGTTCCGCACGCCCCACCGGCGGGCGTCCGCAACCGCCCCGTCCCACGCCTCGCGCGCGCTCCGCACGATATCGCCATCGAACGCAAGTGTGCCGTCCACTCCTTGAAGCGCATCACGGTGCATATGAAGCACCTTGAGGAGCGGCTCGCGGTTTTCCTGGAATCGCGCAAAGGGATGCATGTCGCGCGCGAGGTGCGCCGAGAAGCGGTACGCCTCGCCCGTCATAAGCGCGGTGATTGCGGCGGCGGTGTGCCTCGCCTCGTCCGAGTCGTAGGGAATCCCCAGCGACATAAGCACAGCGCCCAGATTCGCGTAGCCCAGCCCCAGCTGGCGGAAGTCGTGCGCATTCTTCGCGATGCGGGGGGTGGGGTACGCCGAGCCATCCACCAGAATTTCCTGCGCGAGGAGCATGATGTCCACCGTGCGGCGGAACCCCTCCACGTCGAATTTTCCCTCCGGCGTGAGGTAATGGAGCAAATTGATGGACGAGAGGTTGCACGCGGAGTTGTCCACGTGCATGTACTCGCTGCAGGGGTTCGAGCCGTTGATGCGCCCGGAGGCAGGGCACGTATGCCACCGATTGATGGTCGTATCAAACTGGAGCCCGGGGTCACCGCAGTTCCAGGCGTTCTCCGCAATTGCATGGAACACGTCGCGCGCTTTATATGCGTCCGCTACCGCGCCGTCCGTAATCCGCCGCGTCCGCCACGCCTCGTCCTGCTCCACCGCCTGCATAAACAGGTCTGTTACGCGCACGCTGTTGTTCGCGTTCTGGTACTGGATGGAATTCCACGCGGGGTCGTTCAAATCGAACATATTGTAGCCCGCGTCAATCAGCGCCCGCACTTTCTTCTCCTCATCCGACTTCACGCGGATAAACCGCATGATGTCGGGGTGGTCCACATTCAAAATCACCATTTTCGCCGCGCGGCGCGTGGAGCCGCCCGAGGCAATCATCCCCGCAACCGCGTCTGCACCGCGCATGAAGGACACCGGTCCCGACGAGTGCCCGCCGCGCGAGAGGGTCTCCTTCGTGGAGCGCAGAGGTGAAAGATTCACGCCCGCGCCCGAGCCGCGCTTGAAAATGAGCCCTTCGGTCGTAATCCACTCCAGGATGGATTCCATCGAGTCCTCCACGGAGAGGATGAAGCACGCCGAGCACTGCGGCTTCGCATCAATTCCCACATTGAACCACACCGGGGAATTGAACGCCGCGCGCTGATGCACAAGCACATACGCAAGCTCATCGGCATACGTGTTCGCGCTCGCGTCATCGGCGAAGTAGTGAAACCGCAATCCCCATTCGCGCACGGTCTTCACCACCCGCCCTATCATCTGCCGGACGGAGGATTCCCGCTCTGCGGAGCCCACGCGCCCGCGGAAATATTTTGAGCCGGCGATCTCCGCCGCGTTCTCCGACCAGAATTCCGGAAACTCCAACTCGCGCTCTTCTGCAGCTCCGTTCGTGCCGCGCACCGTCACTTTCCTGGTCGTCCACGCCACTTCGTCGAAGGGATGTGTCCCTTCACGTGAAAAGAAACGCTCCACAAGCGGCGCGTGTGCGTTCTGATGCTGCTTCAGCGGCGCGGCGGGAACAGTCGCACGCTCCATGTGCGGTTTGCGTTAGAGCGGGCTCGCCACAGGGGCGGGCCCACTCCACAAGTCTTTAAGAATTCGGCACGGTTCCACAATCCGAGGATTTGCAATCGTGTAATAGACATTCAACCCGCTCTTCCGCACCCGCACCACCCGCGCGTAGCGCAAGAGCGCCAAGTGCTGGGACATGTTCGCTTTGGAAACGCCGAGAATCCTCGTAAGCTCGTCCACCGAAACCTCGTGGTGCTTTAAAATATTCAGAATCTCAAGCCGCTTCGGATTCGCAAGAATTTTGTAGAGATGTGCGTTCCGCTGGTAGACCGCCTTGGGGAATGGAGACTTCGCTTTTGTTGTTGCCGTCTTCATAGTTTCGAAATTTCTTAACTACTTCTCCACTATACTCCCCGCGTGCCGCTCATGGCAAGCAAGAGAATTATCCACAGCACAAGAGCACATCCGCCAATGCCTCGCAATCACCCACGACAGCACAACTGCTACTTAAACCTCGCAAAATATCGGTCAATCTCCGGCCGCAAATCAATCCCCGCCTGTTCAAAGCAATCAAGTAAAACATTATAAGTTCCTTCTCCCGCGAGAAAATTCCAAAATTCCTCTGCTACTTTTACCTCTTCTTTAAGATCAAGCATCCCTTTCATTGTCCACCGAGTATACGGCTTCGGTTCGTAAGGGTTGTATGGAATTGAAATAAGTGTTCTTACTTTAACTTTGGGATGTTGATAAAAGTACACTGCGAGCCATTCGAGCATATTTCGCTTGTAGGATATAAAATCGCCTTTATTTGGTTTAACCGTTTTCAGGTCAAACATAAACACCTCGTCCTTCCTCGAAACAAGAAATAGATCAACCTTCACTGATTTAAGCTTGTTTTGCTTCCCATGTTGGGCAACTTTCCGTACTCTTTCCGTTTCAGAAACTTTATCCACCTCCCCGCCCATAGAAAGATGGTTCATAATCTTTTGAATTTCATCCTGAGCCCCTTGCGTAAGGATGTTGCCAAGTTTGTATTGGGTGAAAACTTCTTTGAATTTTGTCTTTGCAACTTCCTTTGCAACTGGCTCATAAATCGAGGTTCCGAATGTTGTGTTTAACGAATGAAGAAAAGAGAACAGAGCCATTCTGTCTTTGCCCAGTAATCGGTAATGAAATGGCATATGGTCCGTTTCGGGCTTGTAATCTTGAAACTTATTACGAAGACAGTCCTTTATAGTACCCACAATGTGATCTTTGTATTCTTTGGTAAGCATTATGTTCTCTTGAGATGAAAAATAATTTCCGAGTAGGGCGACTTGTCCCGCTCGGTGCGGTTTAACACTGGACGCTTGAACCGATTAACAATCTTCATTCCCGATTGCGCAGCGATAGTAGGATAAAGGTTATGTTTGTCGTTTGCAACGAGGAAAACATCAAAGTTGTCAGCAAGATATTCTCTGCAGTTCAGTAAAACCTTTGAAATCCCCTCAATATAAGACGCTCGCGCTTCCACACCCTGTCCTTTATAAAGAGGGCCTATCTCAAACTCATCTCTACGCTCAAAACCGAAAAGGTCATAGGCGTAGGCATGCTGTTCGTGATAGTCAATCTGTCCCACATAGGGCGGCGAAGTAAAAATACCCCTAATCTTTTGTTGCCTTAACACATCATGGAATTTTTTGTTCCGCTTCTCAACTTCCTTGAATATATCGACCGTTCGAGAATCAGCCGGAATAACTGCGTAACACGAGTCTGTCTTTAATTTCTCATAAGCTTTGAGCCGCTCTATAGTGTCCGTCGCATAGCGGTCAAACCACTCTTTTATCGAGAAGAGCGGCTTACAAATCTTTTTGTGCTTCCAGCAGTAATAGGTAACTACTTGAGGTTCTTTAAGCGTGGCTAAATCAGAATGCGTTGTCGCGCGGCACGACCTAATGGTACGACTTAAAATTACCGCTGAAATCTTTTTATTTCTCACATTTTTAATTCTCTTTATCTGTTCAAACGCAAAATCAATTTCCTTGCGAACATTTCTGATATACCACTTATCCAAAAAGTTCTGGGAGGAGAAGTGATTAAGCTCAATGCCATATTTCTTTACAAGTCCATTATAAACACTCAGAAATTCCTTCTCTTTTTCGACCGCGTAGTTGCCCTCATCAATCTGCTTTCTCTGTATCTTATATTTGAACTCTGGGCTTGGAAAATAGTGAATATTGAAATCGGCCATCTGAGCCAACAGTTCACTTTCAAAAATAGCGATATTACTGTCTACTTCATAGTTTGCAATCGCTTGCGCCACTTTCTTCACCTCATTCTCAAGTAAAGTAAAATCGTACGACAACAACTTTGCTTCCGTAATTGTGCAATTAAAATGAGAAATATCAATTCCGATAGAATGCATACCCACCTCATGTGCCTGCACAAGCGTCGTGCCAGAACCAGAAAACGGATCGAGAATTATATCTCCGGCCTTAAAGTAAATTTCTTTCTTAAAATCGTCTGTGTGACCGTCAATAAAATATTCGACAAGCTGCGGGATAAACTTCCCTTTATAAGGATGCAAGCGGTGAACATGTTTTGTGGTGTCCTTCTCTCGCAGATGGTCAAAAGACAAAGCCCAGTTTAGATCATCTCCAAGCCGCTTTTTCCAACTCGTCTCTCGCCAGCTGCGGTAGGACTCATAGTATTTTTTCAAATCGCTCGGATCTATAAGTACCGAGGTAGTACCATCGTATTTTTTTACTTTCCCATACTGCACCAAGTATGAGATATTCGATTCGCTAATATCTCGCTTCAAAAAATCGCTCGCCCAACGGCTTGCCTCTTTAATCGTGAAGAAATTTTGGGTCTGCTGCATACGCAAAGAAGAGAGTTAATATCTCTTCTTTATAGTATACCCCAAACCTCTAAAGCTCGCGCCGCCGTAAAAGCACCGCATTCACCGCCACGATGAACGTACTTACCGACATGAGCGCCGCCGCGAACGCGGGCTCCAAAATAATCCCCTTGAAGGCGAGCGCGCCCGCCGCAAGCGGCAGTGCCGCGATGTTATACCCCGCCGCCCACCAGAGATTTTGAATCATCTTTGAGTATGTCATCCGCGACAACTTAATTATCTTCACAATATCCCGAGGGTCGTTCCGCACGAGGATAATGCCCGCGGACTCGATTGCCACGTTCGTGCCCGCCCCGATGGCGATGCCCACGTCGGATTGTGTCAAAGCCGGCGCGTCGTTGATGCCGTCGCCAACAAAAGCGATGCGGTGCCTGATGTTATCCCCGTGCAAACGGGGATCCAGTATTTCCTTGGATTCCCGCTTCCGCGGGAATGACAAAACAGTTTCAAATTTCGGATTTTGCAGTTTTTTCACTATTGCCGCTTTTTCGCCGGGCAACACCCTCGCGTAGTACTCGTCCACACCCAACTCGCTAGACACCCATTTCGCCACATCTTCGGAATCCCCGGTAATCATCGCGGTCTTCACTCCTATTTCTTTAAGTACCGTGAGCGCCTCGCGCGACTCCTCGCGGATGACGTCCGCAAGCGCAACAGCGCCCGCAAGCGCGCGCTCCTTCACTGCAAAAATCACGGTGTGCCCTTTCCTGCCCGCCTCCGCAATCGGGCCGGAAAGCTCGGAAGGAATGTGTACGCCGATACTCTCGAGAAGCGCCGGGCCGCCCACGAGCACTTCTTTACCGTCCACGAGCGCCCGCACACCCCTCCCCTTGAGCGCTTCGAATTTCTCCGCGGTTGTGAGCGGCAGGTCCCGCCGCTTGGCTTCGGCAACGACCGCTTTTGCAATCGGGTGCTCGGAAAAGGTATCGAGAGATGCCGCGAGCGCAAGCACCTCGTCTTTGCCTGAACCGCCCGCGGTCCAGATTTCCATAACCCCGAACTCGCCTTTCGTGAGCGTGCCCGTCTTGTCAAAAAGCACCGTGTCCACGTTCCGCGCCGCTTCGAGCGCAAGCCGCTGTTTCACGAGGAATCCGTGCTGTGCCGCTTTGGTCGTGGAAATCGACGCCACAAGCGGCACCGCAAGACCAAGCGCGTGCGGGCAGGCAATCACCAAGACCGCCACGAGCCGCGCCACGGCAAACGCGAGGTCCGCGCCCGCCATAAGCCACGCCGCGAGGGTAATGGCGCCGCCCACAACTGCAATAAAGGTAAGGTAGAGCGCCGCGCGGTCCGAGAGAACTTGGAGGCGCGACTTCGACGCCTGCGCCTCGGCAACAAGCCGCATCACGCCCGCGAGGAACGTGTGCTCCCCGATGTGCGAGACTTTCACCGTGAGCGCGCCATCCCCGTTCGTGGCGCCCGCAATCACCGCATCATCCTCCTTCTTCGGGACCGGCTTCGATTCTCCCGTCATGAGCGCCTCATTCACGTCGGACTCTCCGCGCACGACCACGCTGTCCGCAGGAACCTTCGCCCCGGGCCGCACGAGCACCCAATCTCCTTCCTTCAGCTCTTCAAGTGACACCTCTTTTGTTTCGAAGTTTGAAGTTTGGTCATTGGATATTGTTTGGAATTTAGAATTTGGAATTTGGCTATTGCGAATTATCAAAATCGCCTTGTCCGGCAACAACTTTGACAGCTCGCGGAGCGCCCCCTGCGCGCCCTTGACCGCCCGCATCTCGAGCCAGTGGCCAAGAAGCATAATCGTGATAAGCGTCGTGAGCTCCCAGAAAAGCGCCTCCGCTCCCGCGAAGACAGCATAGACGCTCCAGAGATACGCGGCGGAGACCGCAACGCCGATAAGCGTCATCATGCCCGGGAGCCGGCCCACAATTTCCCGCCACGCGCCCGCAAGGAATACCCAGCCGCCGTAGAAAAAGACGATCGAGCCAAGCACAAACGGCACATACGCCGCACCGGGAAACTCGGGCGGCGACCATCCAAACACAACTTTAATCACATCCGAGTAGAGCACCACCGGAATGGTGAGTACCAAACTCACCCAGAATTTTTTGAGGAACATCGCGGTGCTGTGCCCGGCATGCTTGCCCGCCGAAGCTTCAGCGAAGGAGGGCTTGCCTGCCCCGTGCCCCTTATGCTCCACCGCCGCTTTCTTCTTTTTTGCAGGCACAAGCGCCATCCCGCACTCCGGGCACATTCCGGGCCGCGCCTGCTGAATCTCCGGATGCATGGGGCAGGTATATATTTCTCCTCCCTCATCCTTATGTTCATGCTCATCCTTACGTTCCACGGCGTGGACCGTGATTTCTATATTGCAGCTCTTGTGCTCCTTACACCACGCCTCGCACTTCTCCGCCCATTCCTTTTCCTTGTACTCTAAGCCGCACTCCGGGCACTTGTAGAGCTTCTCCGTGTCATGCTTAAGCTCCTTTTCAAGCTTGTCGTGGCAACAATCCATGTTTGTAGTATCTAATGGTTATTGGCTATCACTACACCCCACACCCTCCACCGCCCTGATTCTCTTCACGCGGCACAAGCGACGCGACTCTTTGAAAACCCGACGCGCTCGAGTACTCTTTCCCCAAAATCTCCTTCGGGTTCGCCTGCGCGGGATTTATACCTTTCGAGGTAAGATACTTCGCAATCGTCGCGTACTCGTTCGGGAACCAGAACGAGTTTACCGCGAGCGCCGCACGGTACATTTCATCCTCTGTCGCGCCATTCGCCGCGAGCAGTTCAAGAAGCCCCAGCATCGCCATCCCGTGGTTGCAATCCGGGAAATAGGTGCTGTTGTCACAGCACGGGCGGTAAATATTCTGCGAAACTCGTTCCACAAGCTGCTGCTGGGCAAGGTTCAGCGTCACAAACTCATGCGCACTGTAGTGCGCCATTGCGTCTCCTCCCTTCGCCAAGGTCCACCCTCCGGTTGACGCAAACCGCCCTGCGCCGCCGTACTGGGAACTTGTCATCGGCCCCTCCTCCAAAATCGGATTCTTGTTCCCGAGCCCGAATGCCCAGAGGACATTCAAGAGCGCCCCCGCGTTCTCCTGCGTCACGGTAAGCGTCTTCTTCGGGTAGTTCTCAAGCAAGACCCTCGCCTCGCCGGACAACCCGCCCCGCGCCTCATAGATTGCCGCAAATTGCTCCTTGTCGAGCACGCCCGCCTCCGCCATGCGGACTCCGAGGTCTCCCCACGCAATCGGCAACTCCACTGATTGTGCAACAATCGCGCCTCCGCCGTCGTGCCCGGCAGTCCCCGCGATGAGCGCGGCGCCCTCCTTGGCGCCTAATGACGCCGGTGCGGCCTTCATCCCCGTCGTATACACCCACGCGCCGCCAAGCACGAGCGCCGCGAAGGCGATACTCGCCGGGACAAGGTATTTATTTTTTCGCTCTCCTGAACCGCGCTCCTGTTCCATAGTGATTATTTTGAAGTGTTGGCGATGCTCGAATTATGCATCCAGACGTAGTACCACGCGAGAACCCACGCGAACACAAACACATAGACCGCTCCGAGCACGATGCTCCCTCCCGTAAGCCATGTGAACCCGGGAAGGGTCTCAAAAATCGCCTCATGAACCTCCACTCCGCGCGCCGTCCTCCACGGGAAAATCCCGCCGATGAGACAAAGCGCATACAGAACCTCCCCGCCCAGCACGCACAACCAGCCGTACCTCTTTAAGTTAAGCATTGTAATGGTAAATGGTAATTTAAGTAATTAGTAACTGATAATTAAACCGCATCAACGACCTTTTGGAGTTTTCTATTCAATATCCCACGTGAACGACCGCTCGGGAACTCCGCCGACATTTTTTATTTTGAATATTATGGAGGACGGCACCGGGGTAATTGCGTTAAATACGAGCACGCCTTCCCGATGATGCCCGCCGGGGCCGGGCCCCTCCCACGCCGTCGGACGATAGACGTTGCCCCTGTCATCTGCAAGTGCCGCGACAGCGAGCATGTCATCGTCCAAACTTCCGGAGTGCGTATCAAACACGACTTCAAATCTCCACTCCTTCGCGTCTTTGTCGAATGTAGTCGGAGTTACTTTAACTGCTACCAGCGGCTGTTCGTCAGCTTTCGTTTCCCAACCACTCTTTGCCACGCTCGCCAGTTCTTCCGCCTGCGGCACACTTCCCGTCTGCACCGGCTCACGGCGAAACACCCCTCCGAAGTAGAGAACAGCAACAGCGATTAACCCAATGATTGTAGAGCGCAAATAATTCATGCGTGCTGAAATTTCGTTATTCTGCTTGTGATATACGCAATGCCGCCAAGGTTAAAGAGGGTGCCAACCCAGAAAAGCTCAATCTGATACTGTGCAACGAAGGTGACGATGCCGACCGCACCAAGAATAGGAAGAATGTTTACGAGGTAATGCGCACAGCACGACACCATTGCCGCCGCGGAGGTCACGCCGGTAACTCCCACCACTTTGCCCTCTCCGTGACGGCTCGCAACCACGTTTCGTAAGTAGGAGTATAAACCAATCTGAATGCCGAACCCAGCGGCAAGCGAAACGATGAAATACCAAAACTGCGCGAACTGGCTCTGGGCGAAGCTCCAGCCCGAAACGAGCGTCAGCACCCCGAAGTACGCGCCGAGAAGTACCACACCTGCGAATACTCCGTAGAGAATCGCCATTATGCTCGAGCGCGTCATGCGCGGTTGGTAAGTGTGTCAACCTTTTTCTTCAGTACCGCAAACTCGCTCCGCGTTGGCACGTCAAGCTCGCGCAACGCCTTTTTGAGCAACACCTTCAACTCCCGCACCGATGCGCGCCTGCTCGCTTCGCCCTCCGCGACGAGCGCGGCGAATGCCTTCTTCGCCTCGAGCCGCGGAATTTTCGCCGAAATTGCCCGCACAAGCCGCTTTGCCCCCTTTGCCGACGCGCCCACCAGCCCTACGCTTGCAAGCAATACTTTTTCATATGATTTCATGGATGTAATTATTATTTTTTCACTCGACTTTTATGGATACTCTACGCCAGGTAAAATGCTCGTACACGCTTGACCAATAAAATCCAAAGGAGAGCGCGAACAGGAGTTCTTCAAGCGGAATGCCCGCAATCAGAATCCCCGAAATAGCATCAAGCCGCCAGACCTGCGCCACATACCCCGGGTACAGCGCAATCAGCGTGAGAAAATAAACAAAGTAAAGTCCGAGAAAGAGGAGCGCGCTCACGAACATTTTCTTTTTCAAATCCGGCCGGCAATACCATGTGGCGACACCGCCGAGGATTAACGCAAGAACAGATATGTAGATGGGATTAAGGGAAGTGGCAAGCGAGAGGGCGATAAAAACGACTGGTGCGGCAAGCAACGCCCAAAGATGATAGCGGTGATGCGCAGCATGGCGGGCCTCTAGGGGCATATGCCTATGCGCCGTGGGGAAAACGCGCTCGTAGAGCACAACCACAATACCACCGATGGCAAACGCGAACACAATACTCTCGATGTCGAAGCCGGTCCGGTGTGCCAAATCAAACAAGGACGGCGGATTCCAATACTCGGGCACGAACAAGGGTTCGGTGAGCCCCAAAAGAGAGGTCCATAAGCTCACGATGAGCATCTCTTTTTTACTCTCTTTGCTTCGCACACGCGCATAGACAACTCCCCAAATACCCATGAGGAGCAGGGTCCATAACGCCCAGGCGAATTGTGGTTCATGTACGGTGTTCATGATTAGTAATTAGTGACAACCGCGATGCTCTTCCTTCTTTTCTTTGGAGGCATCCGCCTCATTTTCTTCGTGGGCACCGCCGTGACCTTTGAACATCATCGCGACATGCGCGACCACGCATACCACAAGAAGCAGCGGCACGAGATAACCGGACGAAACCCCGCCGCCCGCGAATACCACAACAAGAATGGGCACACCACAAAGTGCGAGCATCCACCACATTGAGTGGCCCCCTGGTTTACTGTGGTTGTGCATAGTACGCGGAGTTGTCGTCAAAATGCTTCTGCATATTACTTCTCCAGCAAATCCTTTTTCTTCTCCTCAAACTCATTCCGGTCAATCTCGCCCTTGGCGTACCGCTCTTTCAATATCTCAAGCGGCGACTTTTCTCCGTCCCGCGAGACACGCGGCTGATTCGCGAACCACCGCACGAGCGCGACAATGCCAGCGATAATCAACGCCCACCAGAGCACCATAAAAATCCAGCCGAAACCGCCCAAAGGAGCAAATCCAAAGCCCATCATGGAATTATTGTAATTACTGAACGCTGATGGGCTCGACCAGCCTCCCATCATTCCTCCTCCCATCATCGTCTGCATCATAGGCATAAAGCCAATTCCTCCGGCGGGGTACACAGCAGAGGCATCACACCCGCTCATGCGCTTCCCCATGACGACGTGCATCTGTTCCTCGCCGTCCTCGCCGAGCATCTGCGCCATCATGGCATTCATCGCCTCGTGGGAAGTCCCCATCATTTGGCCCATAAAATACTCGCCAAGCGCGCCGAAATCCCCGTCGGAGAGGTCTGCGCACACCGCCTCCTTCGCCCGTAATTTCTCCCACATCGCCTTCCCTTCCGCTTCTTCGAGGGCGGTGTGGTTGTCCACCGCTCCCGCAGTCGGACTCGCCGCATGCGCAAACGCAACTCCATTCGCCATAAGAGCAAGTCCCACTGCAAGAACCGCGCCAAAAAGTATTTTTTTCATGAGTGAATACAATTATTTCGCGCTGTCAATGATACCCCGCACCGCCGCGTCAATTTCCTCCGGCAATGCCCCCAATTCCGCCTTCGGAAAAAATTGCCGCAGGACCACGGGCCGCATACCGGAGAGAACCGTCATACCGTCCTTCACATACACGTTGATTTTGCACGGCATGCACAACCCGAGCCGCATATCGGCCTCCAAAAACGCGTTCGCGTAGCGCGCGTTGCAGAACTCAATGATTTTGAAGGGGGCTCGCGCAAACCCCTTTTCCCCGAGCGTCTTCTGCACGTCGTGGATGTGGAGCACCCGCATGCCAGCTTTCGCGGCGTTTTCCTGCACGCTCTCCACCGCCGCATCAAACTCTTTCGTGGTTGTCACCGTATAATCGAAGCTTGGTTCCATAAAATTGTTTAATTACTTATTCGACAACGTATAGACCTTGATGAGTTCCTGCACCGCCCGTTCCTCCTCGCCTTTCTTTTGAAGCTGATGCTTCACGTGGGTTTTGAGGTGATTCTCGAGTAGCAGCCGATTCAAGCTCTTTAGGGACTCCTGTATCGAGAGCGACTGGAGCATAAGATCCACGCAGTACTGCTCCTCCTCGATTGCCTTCGCAAGCCCCTTCATCTGCCCTTCCAGAATCCGCGCACGATGCAACGCCCGCTTTTTGATGTGTTGATTGACCATAGATATAGGATATACCCCCGTACCCTATCTTGTCAAGTGAGACTTGGCAGATTCTCTCGGCTACCGCTCGAATCCCCGGCGTGGATTCTCGCTGGTGCTTCGGTTTCGCTCCCCCGCCCTTTCTGCAGAAAGGGCGGGGACCGTGCCCGCTCAACCTCAGAACCGCGCCGAGAGAATCTGCCTGCGTCCTGTTGGGATACGGGCTACTCGTACCGAATCTCGATTTTATCCTTATCGCGCATCATATAATTCTCGAACTCCTCATTCGGCGCGCCGCTTACCAGGAACTTCACCGTTCCCTCCGGGCCGTTCCGATACCCCATAATCTCCTCGCGAGTAAACGCCTTCCCCCACACACTAAAGAAGTGCCCGAGACGAATGTCCTCTTTCCGCACAAGCCCCGTCATCTCGAGATGCAGCGTTCCAGTCCCATCGTGCGTATGTATCGGACTGTGCACAATCCCGATACCGATGTTCGCGGGAATATCCTGCTTCACTCCCTTAATGTAAATCATAAGTTCGGGATGCCAATGGAGACCGCTCCGCGACACGACTTCCGCCTCTGCTACTTCCGGCTGGGATGCGCCCCACCAAAACAAAGCGAGAACCACAATTATTCCCCCAATGAGCCACCCGTGCTTCGCAATTTTTTTCATGATAATGATTATTGATTAATGATTAATGATTACCGATTATTGTTGAATTGGCAAATTACACCCGCTCTTCTCTGCGAGTTTCTCCAACCCCTGTTCCCCCACAAGCTTCTCCCCTTCGCCCGTGAGCCACGTAGGGAACCCCTCGATACCTTTCGCCGCGCACGCTTGCGGTTCCTTCGGGCACTGCACGTACGGCACGAGGCGAAAAGAATCACCAAATGCGCGCTTCTCAGTCTGGCAATGCGAGCACCAGTCCGCCCCATACATCGTAAACCCCTTCTCCGCGAGGCATGCCGCGAACTCGTCGTACGTCCCGCTCGCGGGCGTCGGGGCATACAGCAGCCACCCTATTCCTATTGCCACAACCACCACAAACCCAAGTCCCATAAGTGTTTGTCTTTGCATCCCTCACTCAAGCAGGAGCATAGCTACCCCTGCTTCATAAATTTAATCGCCACTTTAATGAGAACCATGATTCTGAAACATACTCGCAATCACACCTCCCCACTCCTGCTTGAGTGAGGGACTATTCGTCACAACAATCAACTAATTTATCCACGATATCGCTGAAGGTCCAAGCCTTGCCCGCTGGAGCCTTGGCGGAGGCGGGGTTTTTACCTTCTTCCTCCCTCGCAACTTCCTTAAACCCCGGCACACCAATAAGCTTCAGCCGCAGCGCCCAAAACATGGAATACGTCTTATAGGCGCGGGCGAACATCTCCTTGGCCTCCGCCTTTTTGCCGTCGCCGTTCAATTTCGTGCCCACTTCCATAAGCCGCATCGTGGCGGCGAGAAGGTGCTTCGTAATACACCACGTCTCCCCCTCATGCCGCGCAACCATTTTCCCCAAAAGTTCTTTCCGCATCTCGCGCACTTCTCCGAGCAACGCAAGGTACTCGGGTTTCTGCGTCTTCGCATGCGTAAAGAACATGTGCTCCTCCAAACTAATAAGGTTCATCACCGCGATGCTCAAGTCCTCCTCGGTCGAAAGGTCCACCGTGCCGGAACGCTTCAGCTCCTCTACTTTTTTTATTATCTCCGCGAACTGTTCTTCTTGTGTCATTTCATTAAAGAAGGAAAATTGACAATCCGAGGAGAACCGCCCCGATTCCTCCCCACAACCTCATATTACCCGTTTCCCGCTTCTTCCACTCCTGTAGGCGCCCCAAGACACCCGCATCGCTCCCCAGCACAAGAATCAGAATGAGGGGGAGGATGAAGACAAGGTTATACAGCGCGAGGTATCCCATACCGCTCACATACGTCCGCGTATCATGCAAGAGCCCAAGGATGAGAAGGTAAGGTCCACCCGTGCACGGGAATTCGCAAAGCCCCACAAGGCCGCCCAAGAGAAACGCCGCCGGGAGCGAAGAACGTTCCATAAGCGACGCTATGGGCTTGTGCGATACGCTGGGAATTTTGAGCTTAATCGGGAATGACGGGAAAAAATGATTTATGAGGCTCAAGAACCCCGCCGCAACCATGAGGGACGCCGCGAGCTTCGCCATGAAATGCGGCGTATTGAAGAGATGGAGCGCCTGCAAGAGCCCCACGCCAATAAGAAGGTACGCCGCGAAAACCCCGAGGATATAGAACCCGCCAATCCAGAGAATCCGCGCACGCTCTTTCTGGAGGCTCACCAGAAATGCAATCGTGAGAATCAAGACCGAAAATGCGCAGGGGTTAATGCTGTCCAATACCGCCGCGACCAGCACGAGCGGCAGGAGCCATTTTCCTCCTTCGGATATGCTCCAGAGCGCATCCGTCCCGAAATTCCCCGCCTTAAGAACGAATGCGCCGCCGATAAGCACGACTGCAATTCCCAGCACAATCCAAAACCGTTTTGACATAAGGATTTACGGCGTTACATCCGCAGAAAACGCGAGTTCGACCGGCGCGCCGTCGTCCGTCTCAAGGTACACCACCCGCTCGATTCTCCCGATGCCCGCGGGCCCGTGCGCGTTGGGGTCAAAAATCGCCTCCACCGCCGCCTCCTCGCCCGGGGCAATCGAGACATCAATCCGCGGCACAAACCCGTGCCCCGGCATGCCGAAGGGTCCTGCCTGCCCGGATGCCGCCGCGAGCTTTGCCGTCGTACACATGCATGAGGTGTACATTTTCGTCACCCGCACCGGCACGCTCCCCGTATTCTTCACCTTATATTCGTGCGACACATTCCCTTTCTTCATAGAGACGCTCCCGAACGAAAACTGCTCCATGTCCGCGCGGAGCGCGGACTCACCCGTCGGCGCAATATTCGCCGTTTGATTCCCGCGCGGCTCACCCCCGCCCCAGAAAAACAATGCCCACACCACCACTACCGCAAACGCAACGCCGATAATTATATTTTTTGAATTTTCCATTTAGAGACGCGAACCAGAAAAATCGCTTTCCGCACAAAAGCCGCGCACACCCGGATTGCGACCACAATCCGAAGCGATAACGGCAGTTTTATGCGAGCGAAGGAATCCGCCGCTCGCAGAGTGCGAGCCACCTGGCGAAACGCACTTTGTGCGGCGCCTGCGCGCGCGCGGCGCGCAACGGAACGTATACGTAAAGAGACGGCGCCTCAAACGCTGCTCGAGCGACAATGCCTATAACTGCCATCGCAAGAAGCGCCGCTCCCGCCCATGCCGCGACATACGCCGCCGAGAAACTCTTCAGAACACTCAAGTGGAACGCCGCCGCTTCCGCCGAGCCCGCCACGCCGGGGCACGCATTGCCCCCCGCGGCAGTCCGCGCAAGGCATCCGATTTGATGGTTGTCCGTATGCTGAAGCAACGCAAACGCCCCAAATACCGCCATACTGATAAATGCGCACATAACGAGCGTGCCGAAGACTGCTTTCATATGCTCAATAGTATATACCATGAATCCTTTTTTACACAATCTCCGCGTGGTCGCACTGCTCGCCCCTCGGGCATACTCGGGATGAAAGTTGCTCTCACGCGATTTCGCTATTGTAGCAACTTTCACAGTACACGATTTCGGGGCGCTCGGGCGCATACGACGTCTCAAACTTATTCGGGCACGATTCCTCGCCATGGAAGTGGGTAGTGGTATTTTTATACCCGCTTGTTCCATGTTCCTTGTTGCCTGTTATTGCGTTGCAGGCGCAGCACCGGTGCCACAACCTCAGCGGATTTCTCTTCGCGAGCCGCGCGTAGTGGCGGCAGTTTGGGCAAAGGCGCGGGAGCGGCAGCCGCATCCGGCGATAGAACTGCAGTTCGGCAGGGATAACCTTAAATGCAGTAGTGCAATTATGTTTGCACGATGACAATGACCCTTCATGGTTATTGTCATAGTCATTGTTGTGTCCTTCCGGACGCGCGTGCGCGCACCCGACAACCTGTTCGAGAATAGAATTTCCCACCTCCTCGATGCGCGCGGGGACATCGCCTGACTGCAGGGTCACCGCATAGTTCCGGCGCTCCGGCTCCCTCCACGTGAAACCCGCCGCCCGCGCCTCTTCGTGCGTGAGGGGGAAAAAGTCCTGCGCGACGGATTCGTTGTACGCAAGAAGCAAAAGCTCGGCGGGAAAATACTCGCCGTATTTGTAGACTCTCCCGTGTGCTCCCGCAAAAGGCATCGCATCCATATGCGCCTTTATTTTAGGGACAAGGGCTTCGTACTCCTCTTTCGAATACTGCCGGTTCAGCACGCAGTACTGCTTCTTCCGCAGTCCCGCGCATCCGAAGAGATTCGCGCTGCCCGAGCAAAGGTCCGAGTATTCAATGTCCGTGCTCTCTCCGCACGTGTTCGAAAACTTGCTCCGCGCCACCTTCCAAAATCCGAGGTACTCGTAGCATAACTCCAGATACTCGCAGTAGTTCACGTCATGCACGTCCTTCGCCCCAATCATGCGGACACAGTACGCGCACTCCTCCGCCCGCTTCACGTCGAAGCACTCCCTCGCATTTTTTGATTGCACGACGACATGATGCGCTCTTTCTCCTTGAGGTACGCTTCCTTCGTAAACGGCTGGTTGAAAATATGATAATTCTTGCTGCGCAACCCTACGCATCCGATGCAGTCCTGGCAGTTCTTGCAATCGAAGCAATACAGGAGGTTGAGCGACGCGGCACAGTCCTGGCAAAACGCGCAATGCGAAAGCTTCTCGCAATCAATGCACTCGTAGCAGTACTCGGATTCGCGCGCGAGGTACGTGTCCACGCAATACTTCGATTCGTAGGGCGAGCCGTACAGGCAATTCTCCACTTCGATGGAGCCGAAAATGAGGTAGCAGCCTTTCGCATCGCCCACATAGTTCACGTACTCGCTGTTCCTGCAATTCACCGTGCCCAGATTGGGGCGGGGAACTTTATTCTGGAGCTCGCGGAACTGCACGAAGAAGGGTTTGCTCCAGTCGCAGGCAGCGCCGTACTGGAGCGGGTCCCACCCGTCGCCCCACCAACACTCCTGGCAGTACACCGGAAACGGCTTTTCCGAGGAGTACATCGAGACCATCGCCTTGTTGCAAAGTCCGCATTCCCGGTGATAGAAATTGCGCTCATTGCGCACCATTAACCGGCGCTGATAGCGGCACGGAGGGCAGAGGGTCGGCGGCGGGACTTTAATCTTCTCGTAAAACCGAAAATCTTCGGGCGTGGCAGCAAAACCATTCTTACAGTTTTGGCACTGTCGAGTTCCGCGGTTGATTACTCCCTGTCCCATATCGCTTGCTTGCCCCGCGAGCGCGAAGCGCTTTTACGGGGTCGCTAGTTCTTCAGATACCTCCGCACTGCGATGAAGCTTGAAAGCGCCCCGATGCCCACACCGAAGACCAGCTGATACCCCAAAAGCGAAGCGAGATTCCCCATGAAGTAGCGGGAAAGTTCGAGCCCCGGAATAAACACGCTCAAGTAAGGCGAGGCAAAGTAGACCGCCGGAATCATGACGATGAGACTCGCCGCCGCCGCAATGGCGCCGGAGATGGTTCCCTCCACCATGTACGGTCCCCGCACCAGGGCATTCGAGGCGCCCACCACCCGCATAATGCCGATTTCTTCGCGGTTTGAGTAAATCGCAAGGCGAATCGTGTTGAATACGACAAGTCCCGCGATAAGCGAGAGCAGCAGCGTGAGCGTAAATCCGACACGGTTCACATTCTCGATGATGCGCGCGAGCCGGTCAATCACCACCTGATTCTTCGCGTAACTCACGTTATCAATAAACGAGGAAAGGTTCGGCGCGCCAAGGTAGCGAGCGATAGTCGCATACTGCTCGGGACGCTGCGCCTTGATGCTCAAGGACGCCTGAAACGGATTCGCATTCAATTCGTTGATGGCTTGGCTGATAACCTGGTCGTTCTTGTGGGTATTTTTGAAAAGCTCAAGCGCCTTGTCGCTCGAAACGTAATTCACGTTTTTTACTTCGGAAAGGTTTTCGAGCGACTGCTTGATGCTTAAAATCTGGTCTTCCGACGTGTTGTTCTTGAAATACACGCTGATGTCTATCTTATCCTGAATCGAGACCACCGCCTGGCGCGTGATGACGCCGAAGAGGATAAGCCCCACGAACACCATGAGCGCAAGCGTGGTGATGGCGACGGTCGCAGTCGAAAGCCAGCCGTTTCTGCGGAACCCTTTCACACCAAACTTGAGGATGCGGAAGATGATGGTAAACATTGGAGAAAAACTATGACAATAACTATAACAATGACGTTATAATAACTTTTCCCGCGGTCATAGTCATGGTTATCGTCATCGTTACACAAGTATATACTTCCCTTTCTCATCGTCGCGGATAACCCGCCCGCGGTCAAGCGTAATCACTCTGCGTTCAAGGTCATTGATAATCTCCTTGTCGTGCGTCGCGAGCACCACCGTGGTGCCCAGCTCGTTGATTTTTTCAAGGAGCTTCACTATCTCCGCGGTGTGGAACGGGTCGAGATTCCCGGTCGGCTCATCCGCGATAATCACTTCCGGCCGGTGAATCATCGCGCGTGCGATTGCCACCCGCTGCTTTTCCCCGCCCGAGAGTTCGTGCGGGAAATTATTTCCTTTGTCGGAGAGCCCCACCATATCAAGCACCTGCGGCACCAGCTCGTTGATTTCGCGCTGGGTGCGCCCCGCCACTTCAAGCGCAAAGGCGATGTTTTCGTAGGCGGTCTTCGTCGGAAGGAGCCGGAAATCCTGAAACACCACGCCGATGTGCCGCCGGAAGTGCGGCAGCTCGCCCGACCGCAGTTTGTTCACCTCATACTGCCCGAAAAAAATCCGCCCGCGGCTGGGCTTTTCTTCTCCTATCAAAAGCTTGATGATGGTGGACTTTCCCGCCCCCGAACGCCCCGCGAGCGAGACAAACTCGCCCTGTTTTACCTCAAACGTCGCGTCCTCGAGCGCCGGACTCGTGTGGTTATAGATCTTCGAAACGCCTTGGAAGGCAATCATGGGAGTATTCGCGAATAACGCTAATTAAGGTTGATTCTCCGCCCGAGGCGGATCCGCCTTTGGCGGAAATAACGCGAATCAACTTCGTCGAAAGACCGCCCAACGATTTTAACAAACATTCGCGTTATTTGCCACCATTCGCGATATTAGCGATTACTCTCTACTTCTGCTTCCACGAACATATCCAAGTCCCCCGCGAGCACCTTGTCCACCTGCGAGGTTTCGGCTTCCGTCCGGTGGTCTTTCACAAGCTGGTAGGGGTTCAGGACGTAGGAGCGAATTTGGTTGCCCCATTCGGGCTTCACTTTCACGCGGAGCGCGGAAAGCTCCGCAACGTGATGCCGTTCCATAAGCTGGATAATTTTCGCCTTGAGAAGGCGGAGTGCATACTCGCGGTTCTGCTGCTGGCTGCGTTCCACGCGCGCGCCCACCGTAATCCCCGTGGGAAGGTGCGTCACGCGCACCGCGGTTTCCACTTTGTTCACATTCTGCCCGCCGGGGCCTCCCGCCCGGGAAAACTCGAATTTCAAATCGCTCTCGGGAATCTGAATTTTGGACTCTTCCACGGCGGGCAAATCCGGAACCACTTCCACAAGCGCGAATGCCGTGTGCCGGAGCTTCTTCGGCGAGAACGGGGAAATGCGCACAAGCCGGTGCACACCGGACTCTTTCTTCAAGTATCCGTATACATACTGACCTTTGAGTTCCAACACGCGCCCCCGAGGGTTGTCATCAATCACTCGAACTTTCCAACTCTGCTTCTCTGCATAGCGCATATACATCTCGCCAAGCATCCGCGCCCAGTCCTCCGCATCTTCCCCGCCCGCGCCGGGGTACACAGAAACAATCGCGGCTTGCCCGTCGTACTTTCCCTTGAAAAGTTCCTCAAGTTCAAATGCCCGAAACTTCCGGCGCGTCTCATAATACAAATTCTCGTCAAATGATTTCTCTCCGCCAGAGGCGGATCCGCCTCTGGCGGAAAGCGCGGCAATGCCCGTTTCAATTTCCTGGTAGCGGGCAACGAGGTCGCGGAGAATGCCGAGCCGCTTGATTTTCTCGTCCGCCGAGATGCGATTCTGCCAAAAATCCGGCGCACTCATCGCCGCTTCAAGCTCCACTATCTCTTTTTCCTTCGCCGCAAGGTCAAAGCCGCCCGCCTAACCGGCGGGCTTCGGTTGCAAGTTCCTCAAGTTGCGCCCTGAAATCCATGGGGAAAGTATACCATACTCCCGCGAGTTGAACAGGTGCTCTGGATACTGCACCAAATTGTATCCCACGTGGGATACAATTTGGTGCAAAGAAGTTTAAATCAAACAGGCCGCCTTGCGGGGCGACCTGCGATGAATCCTACACATCATTCGCTTCACTTCACTTGTGGAACACGGTGATTTTGTTCGTTTCCGGCGGTTCTGCTGACTCTTTCTCGGGTTCGCAGGGTGGCCATGGCTTGAGTTCCCCTCCCGAAACTTGGGTTAAGGGAACTTTCGTGTTGGTTTTTTGAGTGTCGGCAGACGAAAAAGCTCGATATAGTCAAACTTTTTCGTCTGCCTTGACCGGAAGATAGACATCCGATTGTCTATCTTCATGCA
>JACPLI010000006.1 GCA_016186635.1 Candidatus Liptonbacteria bacterium
AGCGACGACGAAGCTCGGCACCTCGATGTCGGCTCGCCCTAGCGCGGGGGTGGAGAAGCTCCCAAGCGTTTGGCTGTTCGCCAATTAAAAGGGCACGTGAGCTGGGTTCAGACCGTCGTGAGACAGGTCGGTCTCTATCTGCTGCAGGCGTAAGATACTTGAGGGGAGTTGGCCCTAGTAAAGTTTTGCTACTGTCCGAAGTAATTCGGACTGCCAACTCGGCTAATAACGGTGGAGGCTTGCATTTGCAAGAAGCCCTGCGGTCCAGGGCGCTTGGTCAAACTGATGCAAGTTAATACCGTGGGAAGTCGTCCGCATCAAGCGGATTGACCCCGTAACGACTTGTTCCCGACCTTGCGTCGGGACAGATGGTGTGCTTTTGAGCCACTATAATACGCCGACACCCGACCGTTCGTGTTCACGGACGAGGGTGAAGATATAGTCTACACCACTAGTGATAGTGGATATCGTTCTTATATTCGTATCATTCGCATGCATTTGTATATTTGCATCGCGTAGTGAGCGAAGCGAACGTTGTGACGAGAGGACCGGGCTGAACGTACCTCTGGTCTACCGGCTTTGTTACCAAATGAAGTGCCGGGTAGCTATGTACGGAAGGGATAAGCGCTGAAAGCATCTAAGCGCGAAGCCTACCCCAAGATAAGGTATCAGTTCGAAAGAACAGACTCCCTCGAAGACTACGAGGTTGATAGGCTCTCGGTGTAAGGTTCGCAAGGACTTAAGCCAAGGAGTACTAATGAGTCGCCCAAAAGTTTCAGATTTCAGATTTCGGACGTCGGATTTTTTTTCCGATGTCTGACGTCTGATATCTGAATATGCTGGATCCAACCAGCCATCCCAATGCTGACTTCGTTTCGACTTTCCCCTCGTGAGGACCGCGATATATTTTCTCCAGCGGAAAATATTCACTGCCTCTCGCTCCGAGAGCTCCTCACGAGGGGAAAGTTTCCACTATTGTGGAAAAGAAATGCGATAATGTGCGGTGCTTTTGTACACCAACTTTTTCATTTGCCGGTGATTCAGCTTCGTGTGCCCTACCCCATCCCTTTCCGAACTGGGAAGTAAAAGCACGAAGCGCCGATGATACTTGTCCCCTCGGGGACCGGGAAAGTAGGCTTTGCCGGCATATGAAAGTGTTGGTTCTTTTTATTCAATTCTCGCTGAATATCCGCGCATGAGTTTATTTCGGAATCACTTTGCCGTAGTAGTCGTTCTCAAGGATTTTCGCCGAATATTTGAACTTGTTGGCGACTTTGTCGTTTACCGCCTTTTCGTAGTCAGTATCCCCACCCTCGTCGTCGGGCGCGGTCGTAGAGTCATACCTTTCTTTGTCCGTAATCCAGCTCCGGTTCAAGAAAACGACGAGCGGGGAAGCGCCCGAAAAAATATCCCTTCCCATGAGGAGACGCGAGTCATAATCGAGCCCGAATAAATTTGATAGGGTGGGAAGAATGTCGAGCGTCGAAACGGGTTCGTCTACCGCGACGGGCCCCATGCCCTTCTTCCAAAGGATAAACACGCTTTTGTAGATTTCGAAATTGTTTTCCAAAGTGTGCCCTGCGAGTTCATCAAGCGATGCTTTGGGCAGTCCGTGGGGATAGTTGTCCGGCACGATGGCGATGACCGTGTTCTCGAGCGCGCCAGCGGCCTCAAGCTGTTCCACAAGCGACTGCATTGCGAATTCGAACTCCAGATTGGCGGCAAGGTATGCCCGTGCGGGCTCGGAGTAGCCCGCGAAAGAAGAGCTGGCGACCACATGCTGATTTTTTGCCGCCATCATGTTGCCGTAGAAATTGTAGTTCATGTGGCCGCTCACGGTGATGTAATAAACGTGGAAGGGGGAGGAAGTTGCATATTCGGGGACGGTAACCTGCATCATCTCAAGGTCGGACTCCGGCCACGTTACTTTCACCTTCAGGCCGTTACCGACTCCTTTGTAGTCATATCCCAGGTTGGGAAGCGACTTATTGCGTCCATAATAGGTATAGGTATGGTCGTGGTAGGCTTTGGCGAGGTAGTCAAGTTTTTTGAACTGATTGCCTAATGCGAACGGCACATAGTTGGCGCTTGATGCAAGCGCGCTCCAGACGCCGGACTTCGGCAGAAGCCCCGTCTCGGAAACATATTCGCCGTCGGAGGTGCTTACGCCCCAGACGGGAGTGTAAAAATTATTGAAGACAAACCCCTCGTGAGAGAGCTTGTAGAGCGTCGGCGTGAGTTCCTGGCTTACTGCATGAGGAGAAAACGATTCGGCGATGATGAAGATAAGGTTGTTTCCTTTGAACATGCCGGTGCGGCTGTTCTTTTTCGTCGGCGCAATCGAAGAAAAATAGGTGTGCATATCGAGAAGCGTTTGATTGCTCTCTTCCGCCGATAATTTTTTAAAATCAATGTCCCGCATGTTGTGCGTTTTGGGAGAAATGACTTCTGGGGCGGGCGCCGACGCGGAGTTTCCCGCGCCCTGGGCCTCGCTGCGCTCTTCAAATCCAAAAGCGAGCCGCGTAAGGTCGAGGCGCATGGTGGTGAGGACGCCCAGTTTTTTCATGGAAAGTTCCGGTGACGCGATGTTGTAGTACAGCGCATATTGTGAAAAATGTTCCCCGCGCGTGGCGTACACGCCCAGCATGGCGGCGGCATACCCCACGATGCCGATGAGCAGGATGCCGCAGAGCGCCCGTGCGCGGGGGCGCGAAAACCGGAATCTTTTTCCGAGCAGCAACAAAAGGAGCAGGGGAACGAGAAGCAGGACAATCGCAACGCTGTTGGCGAGGAGAAGTGATTCGACGACGTCCCGGAACTGCAGCGCATCTCCCGCGCCGATAAGAGAGTAGAGCGAGAAAGGAGTGTTGAAGGCGTAATGATAGACCAGTTGTACGCCGTACATAAGCGCCAGAACCGACGTGATGAGGACGGCAGCGGCTTTATTTGCTGTTTTTGAAAAAAGAGCGGATGCGAGAGCGAAGGCGGCGGCCGCAGGCAATGCAAACAGCACCGCGAAAATGTAATCGGCGGTTACGCTTCGGAACGTCCACAATCCGTATACAAGCTCAAAGTACGATACGGTGAGCGCAAAGAAAATAAAAAGCCCGTAGCGGGACAAAAAGGATGGCGCTTCTGAGGGCGCGGCAGGGCTCGGCGGGAGAACGTCAAAGAACTTATTTTCCATTCCACTCATTCTACTGCGAACCGGCTTCGAGTTCAAAAACACTTCGTTCTCCAAAAAATGCAAAATTACCAGAGGTGGTGAGGTACGGAGTTATTCGTTGACTTTTCAATGTTTGTAGTGGTACAAGGCATATGTTTGGGCGGGTTGCTCATTCTTCGTGGTCGAGGTTCTCGCGCCAAATATCGGTGAGCCCCACTGCGTTCTTTCGTTTCACGCCCTTCGTTCTTGGAATATCCCTGTTGGATTGAATCCAATGCAGGAGTTGAATGAAGAAAAGGAAATGCGACGCCCCACACGCATTATTCTTCCGGTTTAACCAAGCCAACAACTCGGCTGCCGCGCCTCGCGCTCGGCAGCCGAAACGTTTATAATCAACTCAATGCCCCGCCTTATAAAACAACTCCTCTACGGTCTCCTCTACTTCGTGATTTTCATCGGCATCCCCGTCGGGATTTATTTTGCATTGTTGAAACCCGCGCCGACGTGTTGGGACGCTGTGCAGAACGGCACGGAAGAGGGGATTGATTGCGGCGGGGGTTGCCCCCGGGCATGTATCCCCGCGACACTCCAGCCGCTTGAGGCCGCAGGCGGCGTAAAAGTAGTTCCTCTGGGCCGGGACGCCAATGGTTTCTTTCATGAGAGTTTTCTTATTGAGATTACCAACCCCAACACCGAATACGCGGCGCAAAGCTTCCGCTATACCATCACGGCAGAAACCATCTCTTCAACTGCGACGCTCCAGCGCCTCGATGGCGATGCGTATATCTACGCAGGAGAAGTGAGAACGCTCGCCTTTCCCAATATCATTGTGGGGGAGCATGAGGTTCAGAGCGCCTCGATTACTTTTTCGGACCCGCAGTGGGTGCCGGCGTCGCTCTGGCGGCGCCCCTCGCTCCGCGTGCAGCACACGGCAACAGAGCGCACGGACGGGCAGCTTGTGGTCTCCGGCGAGCTCGTGAGCGATGACATCATTGCATTCCCGTTCGTCGAGGTCATTGCGGTGTTTAAGGGGCGATTCGGCGAGGTGGTAGGCGTGTCGCGCACGCAGCTTGAAGAAGTAGCACCGGCATCTCCTCGGGCGTTTACCGTGTTTCACCCCGACGTTGCGGATGCAGACCTCGGCGCGACAAGCATCACGCTCACGGCGGTGCGGCCGTAAGGCGCATGAAAATACTTGACCCCCGGCTTTTTATACCGCTTGGCATTCTCCTTCTCGCCGGATTTCTTGCGATTTCGAGCGTTTCGACGCACCTCTTCCTGCTGCAGCTCGCGTGGTACGGGATTGGCGCGCTTATCTTCGCCGCGTTTTTTTTCTTTGACTGGCGGAGCGTGTTCAACCACCGCTGGGTGATTCCCGCGCTCTACGGGGTGGGAGTGGCGCTTCTTGCCTACGTGACTTTTTTCGGACCAGTCGTGCGCCACACGCGGAGCTGGCTTGTGCTGGGCCCCCTGAACTTCCAGCCCGTGGAGCTTATGAAGGTTGCGCTCATTCTCCTCTACGCGAGTTACTTCAGCCGGCGGCATTTGGGAGTCGCCCGCTGGGGAACGCTCGCGACATCGTTCGCGCTCTTCGCGGTGCCGGCGGGGCTTGTGGCGCTCCAGCCCGATTTGGGCTCGGGGTTCATTCTTGCGACGATTTGGTTCGGATTTCTCCTCTTCGCGGGACTGCCGCTCCGGCGGATTCTCCTTGCGTTCGCGATTTTCGCGGTGGTGGGCATCTACGGCTGGTCGCATGTTTTGAAAGAGTACCAGCGCGAGCGCATTGTGAACGTGTTTTACCCCGAGCGGAACGTGCTGGGGCTGAACTACAGCGTGACGCAGTCGAAAATCGCCATCGGTTCGGCGGGACTTTGGGGGAAGGGATACGGGCAGGGAACGCAGGTGCAGCTCGGGTTTCTGACCGAACCGGCGAGCGATTTCGTGCTCGCGACGCTCGTCGAGGAGTGGGGAATGGCGGGGGGGATGCTCCTCCTCGGCGCTTTTGTCGCGCTTGAACTCTGGATTATCCGCGTGGGGCTTGTGGCGGACCGCAACTTCGAAAAATTCGTGTGTCTCGGAACCGCGACCATGTTCGCGATGCAGTTTCTTGTGAACGTGGGTTCTGCAGTGGGGTTTATGCCGGTCGTGGGGCTCACATTTCCATTCGTGAGTTACGGCGGCTCAAGCGTGGTTGCGGACTTCACGCTTCTTGCTATCGTGAACTCCATACGTTTACGCACGTAGTTCAAAAAAGTATGCCGATGATTATCGAGCGCATTCGCGAAAATCAGGTCCGTATCGGGGCGGGGGCGGTATGCGCCGTTGTTGCGGGATTCTTTCTCTGGAGTCTCATGCCGCGCGCATGGGGAGGGGTTCCCGCGCAGCCGTTTGAAGTGATGCGGGGCGACGGTTTCGAAGGGATAGTGGAGCGGCTGCACGACGAAGGGCTTATCCGCTCTCCTTTTGCGCTCAAAGTATATGCGCTCCTTTTTGGCACGGCGGATGCCCTGAAACCCGGGCGGTACGAGCTTGCGCCTTCAATGAGCGGTCCACGAATCTTGAGCGCGCTTGCGGCCGGCGCCGCGCGGGAGGCGACGGTGGTGATTCCGGAAGGAGGTTCCATCTATGATATTGACCGCATCCTCTCGACAAACCGTGTTCTCAAAGAAGGCGAGCTTGTCACCTATGCGTTACCCCGCCGCCTTGAGGGCTACCTTTTCCCCGACACCTACCAGTTTTTCGAAGGGGCGTCCGCCGCAGAGGTGGCGCAAAAGATGCTCGACAACTTCGAGCGCAAGGCGCGGCCCATCCTCGAGCGTGACCCGGTGCACGTTGCGGAAAACCTTATTCTCGCGTCGCTCGTGGAGCGGGAGGTTGTGGGGTACGACGACCAGCGGATGGTTGCGGGAATTTTGAAGAAGCGGCTTACGGGGGGCATGCCGCTTCAAGTAGATGCGACAATTTGCTATATCAAGAAAGTGCGCGCGGAGAGCCCGGTCGGCTGCTATCCCTTGAGCGCGCTTGACTTTGCGGCGGACTCGCCCTACAATACATACGTGCGTAGGGGATTTCCCCCCCATGCGATTGGGAGTCCGGGAGTCCAGGCGATTCTGGCGGTGCTCGCCCCCCAGAAATCCCCGTACTGGTATTACTTGAGCGACCCGCAGACGGGAAAGACGGTGTGGAGTGAAACCCTTGACGAGCACGAGTATAATAGGGTTAAATACCTTAAGGTAAAGCGTTAAATCAAAGGAAAGCCCCTCGCGGGCCGTTTCCCCTTTTGCGTCTTCAGAGGTAGAGCACAGTACCGCGTAGCCGCTTGCGTGGTTTTCTCACACATATTTCTTTTGTTTCGTTAATTCATCTTTCTATGTTTTCCAAGCTTCCCACGAAAGATTTCTCTCGTTCGAAGCCGCTCTTAGAGCCCGTTAATCTTAATGAAGTACAGCTTGATTCGTACCGTTGGTTCCTTGAGAAGGGACTCGACGAGCTTTTCCGCGAGGCGTCCCCCATTTTGGACCACACCGGGAAGGAACTTGCGCTCTCGTTTGAAGGATATCGTTTTGATGAGCCGAAGTACGACGAGGCGACGGCGCGGTACAAGGATGCGAGTTACGAAGCCGCGCTCCGAGTGAAAGTTTCGCTTGAGCATTTGAAAACGAAGCACAGAGAGACGCAAGAAATCTATTTCGGCGATTTCCCGGTGATGACGAACCGGGGCACTTTCATCATCAACGGCGTCGAGCGCGTGGTGGTCTCACAGCTTATCCGTTCGGCGGGAGTGTATTTTACTGCGGCGCCGTGGCGCGGGAGGAGCCTTTTCGGCGCGAAGATTATTCCGAACCGCGGCGCGTGGCTTGAATTTGAAACCGACATTGACGGTGTGATTGGGGTCAAAATTGACCGACACCGCAAAGCGCCGGTTTCCGACCTTCTCCGCGTGATGGGCCTCGCAAAGAACGAAGACATCATGAAGGCATTCGCGGACACGGACACGGGTTCCGTCCGTTACCTTGAGAGCACGCTCAAGAAAGACGCGGCGCAGAACCAGGATGAGTCGTACCTTGAGATATACCGGCGCCTCCGCCCCGGAGACCCGGCGACGCCGCAGACGGCAAAGGGGCTTGTGGATGGGCTTTTCCAGCGGTTTGACCGGTATGACCTGGGAGAGGTGGGGCGTTTCAAGATGAACCAGCGGCTCGCGCTTCCCAAGGAGAATGCCAACCGCCTTTTGGACGTGAGCGATGTGCTCGCGATAGTGAAGGAAATTATTGTGCTCAACAACTCGTTTGACGCGGAGCCCGACGACATCGACCACCTCGGGAACCGCCGCCTCAAGGCGGTGGGAGAGCTCCTTCAAGGGCGGCTTCGCATCGGCATCGCGCGCCTGAAGCGCATCGTGCAGGACCGGATGTCCACGCAAGCGCGCGAGGGGATCATGCCTGCCCAGCTTATCAACTTCCGCCCGATTGTGGCGGTCGTGAAAGAATTTTTTGCGTCCTCCCAGCTTTCCCAGTTCATGGACCAGGTGAACCCATTGGCGGAGCTTGAGCACAAACGCCGCATCTCGGCGCTTGGTCCCGGCGGGCTCACGCGCGAGCGCGCGAGCTTTGAGGTGCGCGACGTGCACCGCTCGCACTACGGGCGCATTTGCCCGATTCAGACGCCCGAGGGCGCGAACATCGGGCTCATCAACTACCTTGCGAGTTTTTCCCGCATCAACGAATTCGGGTTTTTGGAGGCGCCGTACGTGAAGGTGGAGAGGGGACGGGTGACGGGCGAAATTGCCTGGCTCGATGCGCTTGAGGAAGAGCGGGTGAAGATTACGCACGCGGGCGTGCCGCGTGACGCGGAGGGGAGGATTACCGTCCCGTTCGTAGAAGCGCGCGTGAAAGGCGCCCCCGGCACCGTTGCCGCGGAGGAAGTTGATTTTATGGACGTGGCCCCCCACGAATTTATCAGCGTGGCAACGTCCTTGATTCCTTTCCTCCAGCACGATGACGCAAACCGGGCGTTGATGGGTTCGAACATGCAGCGGCAGGCGGTGGGTTCGGTCCGTCCGCAGGCGCCGTATGTGGGAACGGGAGAAGAGGAGCGGGTTGCCCAGCACTCGGGATATGTCATTGTGGCGGAGGAAGACGGAGCGGTGCTTGAAGCCGATGCGACGCATGTGAAAGTGAAATACAAGAAAGCGGGCACGGTCACGCACACGCTTCAGAAGTTCAAGCGCTCGAACCAGTTCACCTGCATTTCCCAGCGCCCGCTTGTGCTCTCCGGCGCGGCGGTGAAGAAAGGAGACATCCTGGTTGACGGCCCTTCGACGGCGCACGGCGTGCTGGCGCTCGGGCAGAATCTTCTCGTCGCGTTTATGGTCTGGGAAGGAGCGAACTTTGAAGACGCGATTATCATTTCGGAGCGTGTGGTGCAGAACGACAACTTTTCCTCTATTCACATAGAGGACTTTTATTGCGACGTGCGCGACACGAAACTGGGTCCCGAGCTTACGACTCCTGACATCCCGAACGTCTCCGAGGAAAAGCTCCGCAATCTCGATGAGGAAGGCATCGTGCGCGTGGGCGCGGAGGTCAAGGCAGGAGACATTCTCGTGGGGAAAATTTCTCCAAAAGGGGAAGCGGAACTTACGGCGGAAGAGCGGCTGCTGCGGGCGATTTTCGGCGAGAAGGCGCGCGACGTGAAAGACACTTCGCTCACCTTGCCGCACGGGAAGCGCGGGCGCGTGGTGAGCATCAAGGTATTCGACCGCGAGCAGGGCGACAAGCTTGAGCCCGGCATCATCAAGCGGATTCAGGTGGAAGTGGCGCAGCTCCGGAAAGTCCAGGCGGGCGACAAGCTCGCGGGGCGGCACGGGAACAAAGGCGTGATTTCCCAGGTGCGGGCGGTTGAGGATATGCCGTACCTTCCCGACGGGACGCCCGTGGATATTATCCTGAATCCCCTGGGAGTCGCCTCGCGTATGAATCTGGGGCAGGTTTTGGAAACGCATCTGGGACTCGCCGCCTCGAAGCTCGGCTACCGGGCGGTGACGCCGGGGCTTGATTCCGCAAGCGAAGCGGACATCTGCGCCGAACTTCGCGCCGCAGGATGCCCCGAGGACGGGAAATCGCTGCTCTATGACGGGCGGACGGGAAAACCATTTGAGAACCGCGTGAACGTGGGCGTGGTGTACATGCTGAAATTAAACCACCTCGTGGAAGACAAAGCGCACGTGCGTTCTATCGGGCCCTACTCTCTCATCACGCAGCAGCCCTTGGGGGGCAAAGCGCAGTTTGGCGGGCAGCGCTTTGGGGAAATGGAAGTATGGGCGCTTGAGGGCTACGGCGCGAAGCACGTGCTCCAGGAGATGCTCACCATTAAGTCGGACGACGTCATCGGGAGGGCGGCGGCGTACGAATCTATTATCCGGGGAGAACTTATCAAGGGACCGAATATCCCCGCGTCGTTCAACGTGCTTGTAAACGAGCTCAAGTCGCTCGGGTTTAACGTGGAACCCTTGTATAACGGCGCGGGGAGCGGGGAGCATCCCCACGCGCCGCGCCGCGAGAATTTCTCCGCGCTCCGGATAAGCGTGGCGTCCCCGGAGAACATCATGGCATGGTCGCGCGGGGAGGTGACGAAGCCCGAGACCATCAACTACCGGACGCAGCGCCCCGAAAAGGACGGGCTGTTCAGCGAACGCATTTTCGGTCCCACGAAGGACTACGAATGTTATTGCGGCAAGTACCGCCGCATTCGTTACAAAGGCGTGGTGTGCGACAAGTGCGGCGTTGAAGTCACGCGTTCGTCCGTGCGCCGCGAGCGGCTGGGGCACATTGCTCTTGCCGTGCCCGTCGCGCATATTTGGTTTTTGAAGAGCGTGCCGTCGCGCCTCAGCCTCATGCTCGATTCTTCGTCAATCAAGCTTGAGCGGGTGGTGTACTACTCCGCGTACATTGTGACCGAAGTGGATGACGCGAAGAAGCGCGAGGCGCTCGCGGAGCTCGAACGGGAATTTAAAGGAAAGCTCAAAGCGGTTGCGAAAGATAAGGGGATGAAGGGGGAAGTGACCTCTGCCGCAGCCGAGGTGCGGGACGTGCTGGGGAGCCTCCGCGTGGGGCAGGTGCTCTCGGAGAGCGAGTATTTCAATCTTGCCCGCCGATTCGGCGGCGTATTTGCCGCGGGCACGGGCGCCGGCGCAATCAGAAAAATCCTCGAGCGTATGGACCTTCGGAAAGAAATCCAGGCGACCGAGAAAGACATCGAATTGTCCAAAGGCAAGGTTGCCGACATCAAACAGCTGCGCCGCCTCAAGATGCTTAAATCTATGCTGAAGAACGGCATCCGGCCCGAATGGATGGTGCTGACCACGCTTCCCGTGCTGCCGCCGGATTTGCGCCCGATGGTGGCGCTCGATGGCGGACGCTACGCGACCTCTGACCTCAATGACCTCTATCGGCGCGTCATTAACCGCAACAACCGGCTGAAGAAATTGCTTGAAATCAAAGCGCCGGACGTCATTGTCCAGAACGAGAAGCGCATGCTCCAGGAAGCGGTGGATGCCTTGATTGACAACTCGGCGCGGTTCGGCACGCAGCAGCTCTCCGCCCAGCGCCGCCCGCTCCGTTCGCTCGCGGACATGCTCAAAGGCAAGCAGGGGCGGTTCCGCCAAAACCTCCTCGGGAAGCGGGTGGACTACTCGGGGCGCTCGGTAATTGTGGTGGGACCGAAGCTCAAGCTCGACGAGTGCGGGCTCCCGAAGCGCATGGCGCTTGAACTTTTCAGGCCCTTCGTGGTTTCCGAAATCGTGCGGCGGGGCTTGGCACACAACATCCGCGGCGCCTCGCGCGTGATTGAAGAGGGGGGCGACGAAGTGTGGGCGATTCTCGAGGAGATTATCAAGACGCGGTATGTGCTCCTGAACCGCGCGCCCACGCTCCACCGCCTTTCCGTCCAAGCGTTCCGCCCCATGCTCGTGGAAGGTCTTGCATTGCAGATTCCGCCGCTCGTATGCGTTGCGTTCAACGCGGACTTTGACGGCGACCAGATGGCGGTGCATTTGCCGCTCTCCGACATCGCGCAGAAGGAAGCAGGAGAGCTGATGGCGGCGTCGCGGAACCTTTTGAAGCCCGCCACCGGCGAGCTTATTGTGAACCCCACGCAGGACATGGTGCTTGGTTCGTACTATCTCACCCGCGCCGCCGTAGCGCATTCGGGCGCGCCAAGGGCGGTCTTGGACATCCGCGAGGCGCTCCTCGCGTATGATACGGGCGCAATCACGCTCCACGCGCCGATTCTGGTGAACGGGCTTGAGACCACGCTCGGACGCCTCATCTTCAACGAGGCGCTCATGGGGACGGTGCCGTACGTGAACGAAGTGCTGAATAAAAAGAAGCTTTCTCACCTTATCGAGTCGGTGCTGAACGCGCACGGGACGGAAGTCGCGCGGGGAGTGCTCGACCGCGTGAAACTCCTCGGCTTCGAGATGGCGACAAATTCGGGGATTACGTGGGCGATGTCTGACCTTATTACCCCAAGAGAAAAGGCGGATGTACTCGCCCGCTCGGAGGCGGCGGTTTCGCGCATCCGCGCGCAGTATCAGGAAGGGCTCTTGACCGCCGCGGAACGGCGCGCGCGCGTCATCAGCGTGTGGGAGGCGGCGAAGTCGGAAATTGCGAAACTCGTGGCGGTGGTGATGCCGAAGGACAACCCCATCTATCAGATTGTGGACTCCGGCGCGCGCGGTTCGTGGTCCCAGCCGATTCAGATGATGGGGATGAAAGGGCTCGTGCAGAATCCGAAGGGAGAAATTATCGAATTGCCTTTGAAGTCGTCGCTCAAGGAAGGACTCTCGGTGCTTGAGTACTTCATCTCGACCCATGGCGCCCGCAAAGGCACCACCGATACGGCCTTGAAAACCGCGCAGGCGGGGTACCTTACGCGCCGGTTGGTGGATGTCGCGCAGGACATTACGGTGTCCGAGGAGGACTGCAAGACCAAGGATGGGATTGAAGTGGTGCGCGCCGCAGGGAAGGACTTTAACCTCCCCCTGGGTACGAGGATTTTTTCCCGCACGGTGCTTGAAGACGTGCGTATCGGCAAGCGGGTCGCGGTCAAAGCCGGCGAGATTGTGGACCGCGCTGCAGCGGACCTCGTCGAGAAGTCCGATGTCGAAGTGGTGAAGGTCCGCTCGCCGATTACGTGCAAGACGCTCTACGGCGTGTGTGCGAGGTGTTATGGGTACGACTTGGGTGACAACAAGCCGGTGCAGCTGGGCGCGGCGGTGGGTGTGGTTGCCGCACAGTCCATCGGCGAACCGGGTACGCAGCTCACCATGCGCACGTTCCACACCGGAGGCGTTGCGGGTATTGACATCACCCACGGTCTCCCTCGCGTCGAGGAAATCTTTGAAGCGCGCCCTCCCAAGGGGCGGGCGGCGCTCGCGCCGGCAGACGGCGTGGTCGCGAAGATTGAAGAGCGCGGCGCGCTCAAAGTGATTATCATCAAATTTGAAGGCAAGAAGAAAGAAATCGAGATTTCTCTGCCGCGCTCGGCGATGCTCTTCGCGGAGAGCGGAAAAGAGGTGCGTCGCGGCGACCAACTCTCGGAGGGGAACCTTGACCTCCGCGAACTTCTTGAGCTCAAGGGTATTTCGGAGGTGGAGCGGTACATCGCGAGCGAGGTTCAGCGCATTTATCTCTCGGAGGGCGCCTATATTAACAACAAGCATATCGAGGTTATCGTGCGGCAGATGTTCTCGCGCGTGCGTATTAAGGACGCGGGGGATGCGCCGGATTTTGTGGTAGGCGAAATCATCGAGAAGCCCCGTTTCCTCGACGTGAACCGTGAGCTGAAGCATGCGGGGCGCACGCCGGCGAAAGCCGAACAGGTGCTCATGGGCATCACGCAGATTTCGCTTACCACCGAGAGCTTCCTTTCCGCCGCATCGTTCCAAGACACTGCGCGGGTGCTCGTGCGGGGCGCGATTGAGGGCAGGGTGGACAAACTCCGCGGCTTGAAGGAAAACGTCATTATCGGGCGGCTGATTCCGGTGGGGAAGAGAACGGGGGAGGAATCGCGTGCGCCTGCGGAAGAAGAGGGTGAAGCGGTTGTGCCGGAGGCGGCGCCGCCCTCCGGGTCTAGCGACCAAGAGGGTCGGAGACAGGAGGTAAAAGGAGAGGCAAGTGCGCCCGCGGCAACGTAGTGCTGTAAAATCCGAAATCCGAATATCGAAATCCGAAACAAATCCGAATACCAAAATTACAAATTCTAAAAATTGGATATTGGAATTTAGAGATTGTTTAGAAATTAGATATTAGGAATTAGAAATTGATTTGACTATCAAAAAAATTTCATTACCCTTCTTACACTATGGACGACGCGCAAGAATTAAGGGAATACGAAGTGGGGTTTCTCGTTCGGGAGGAAGCTGCGGCGCAGGAGGTTGCCGCGAAAGCCGCCCAGTACGGCTCGGTCACCGCGCAGGGGAACCTGAAGCGCCTTTCGTTCGCCTACCCTGTGGGGAAAGAGACATCCGGGTATTTTGGCTGTCTGCGGCTTCGCGCCGCGCCCGGTTCGGCGGCTCAACTTGAGAAAGACTTCGGGCGTGTTCCTTCCATCCTCCGATTTCTCGTGATTCGGTTGCCGGTGCGGAAAGAAACGGCGGATGCCGCCGCGCACGTTTCCCCGCGGCCGCGCCGCACGCCCCGCGCGTCGCAGCCCGAGAGCATCCTCGGCGCTCCGCTCACGAACGAAGCGCTCGAGAGGAAGATTGAAGAGATTTTGCAATAGGAGTAATCGCTAATAACGCGAATTGAGGCAAATAATGCTAATATGATGAAAGGAGTAATCGCGAATACCGCGAATTAAGGCAAATAATGCAAATGGATTCGCGTTATTGAAATCCAGATTCGCATTATTCGCGATTACTCCATAAGCATTATTCGCGATTACTCCTATGAATCTCAACAAGGTTTTCCTCATCGGGCGACTCACCGCCGACCCCCAGCTGCGGACGACTCCGGGCGGTGCGTCCGTTACCAGTTTTGGGCTTGCGACGAACCGCGTGTGGACGGACAAGGCGGGCGCAAAGCAGAACGAGACGGAGTTTCACAATATCGTGGCGTGGGGGCGAAGCGCGGAGGTTGCGAGCCAATACTTGAAGAAAGGAGGGCTTGCGTTCGTCGAGGGGCGGCTCCGCACACGCACGTGGCAAGACAAGCAAGGGCAGACGCGGCGGACGACGGAGATTGTGCTTGAGCGGCTTCAGCTGGGACCCCGCGCCGGTGAAGGCAGTCCTTCAGCGGCCTCGGGGGCTACGAGTGGGGGAAGTAATCCTGCTTCCACAAACCAAAAACCAGAGACTGCCCGAGAAGAGATCCCGACGATAGACCTTGACGCGGAAGGGAAAGGTGAGATAAAAGAAGACGAACTACCATTTTAACAAGTTATCGCACGAACACGCGAATCAGTACGAAAATACGAATGGATTCGTATGTTCGTAAGTAGTTCGTAAGTTCGCGCGATAGAGTAAAGCGATGGCAAAGAAAATCAAAACAACCTTAAAACTCCAGCTTGAAGCCGGCAAGGCAAACCCCTCTCCGTCGTCGCTCCGCTCCTCCTTAAAACCCAGCGGTTTTAATGTTTCCGCCACGGGAAAACTCCCGTTTTCCCGACCCCTTTCCCACGGCGCCGGATTGTAGTATTCTTATCCGACTATGGCGAAGAAAATAAAGACCACGTTGAAGTTGCAGTTGGAGGCGGGCAAAGCCAATCCGGCTCCGCCCGTGGGCACGGCGCTCGGCCCGCACGGCATCAATATCGCGGAGTTTTGCAAGCAGTTTAACGAGAAGACCCGCGAGATGACGGGAGATGTGGTGCCCGCGGAAATCACGATATTCGAAGACCGGAGTTTTTCGTTCATCTTAAAAACCCCGCCCGCATCGGCGCTTTTGAAAAAGGCGGCGAAAGTGGAGAAGGGTGCGGCGGACCCCTTGAAGGCAAAAGTGGGGAAAGTGACGAAAGCCGATGTGCGCGCGATTGCGGAGCGCAAGATGCCGGACCTCAATGCGCAGGATATGGACGCGGCGGAGAAGATTATCAGAGGGACGGCGCGCAGTATGGGAATTGAAGTTACAGAGTAACTTCAATTCCCATACTGCCGAAAGAGGGGTCGGGAGGAAAGTATGAGGTTCCTCCCGTGTCGGAATGAGTCCCGAGCTCGTCGAGGGACGGATTCAAAACCGAGGGTTTTGAAAGAGCCACGATTTTATATCGTGGCGATGCGAAATGGGGATTGAAGTTACGGATTAGCCCTTTTCCCCATTGTCCCCATTTCCCCCTTTTCCGCCAAAAGGACAGGTTTGCTTTTGGCGGAAAAGGGAGGGTCCTCCCAAAACTAAAACCAGCCGTCCTTGTCGGTCGGCTGACTTTTGATGGGAGCGTGTTTGTGGGCACACGCTCAAAGCCAATTGAATGAGAATTCTACTGCGTTGGGTCCTCGCCAGGGGCAAGACCGCCTCCGGCGACCCTCTCCACGGCCGAGCCGTTGAACGAGAGAGCCGTCCCGTCGCTCAAGGGGACACTCTCCCCCTCGAGGATGAAAGCGACAACGCAGCTTGCCGCCGCGCCGCCGCCGTGGCTAAAGACAGTCCGGTTCCACAGCACCTGGGTCCCGCCCTCGAATCCCGTTTCCCGTGCCGTGATTGTCGCTCCGTCTCGTCCATGCCGACCCTTGCCGATACTCCGGCCAGCGACTTCGACGATGGCTGCGGCTGGGTTGCAGGCACCCGCGTCCAGCCGAGGATTACCATTCTTCGTCTTCCCAACGGCGCAGTCCATCCAGAACGCGTTGTCGGGGATGAGTTTTCCCAATCCTTCCTTCTGAAGTGCCGCTATCGCCGCCAAGCGGTCCGATAGTTCGGTGTTTCCTGGCCATCGTTGGATGGGGAGCTCGAAGCTCGCCCTTCCCGCGCCCGCACCGATTTCCCAGTAGAGGCGGGGGTAGTCCTTCGCGGGGTGGGGAGAAAACCTTCCCGCGACTGCTGGTTCGATGAATGTCGTCCCGCGTCTTGCCGCGCGGACGACCTGGAGACTTTTCCAGATTGCAGGACCGCGCCACTTGGCACTGTACCCGCTCTCTGGATCGAGCTCGAACCATCCGTTGGGACCGGGAATGGAGGCATGCACCCCCTCCTTTTCCGGTAACTTGCCGGTGTAGGTGTCCACTCCCTTTTCCGTCCCGTCGGCGAGGAAAAGGACTGCGTTTCCCTCCGGTTTTGAGAAGAACACCTCGTTCTCCTTCAGGGTGGGAATCAGAAGTTGAATCTGCTCCCGGAAAACCTGCTGGAACCGTGTTTTCTCGTTGGCCATCCGGCGGGCGGCAGGGAGTTGGAGTGACGAAACCCATTCGGAGGGAGGTGCCACTTCAATGTCCTGCACGCGGGCATGCATTGGGAGTGTCAATTTCCTCGCCATTACCTCCCATGAGCGCGGAGAGCGTTTGAATGCCTCCGACGCGGCCTCATATCCCCCTTCCGGCAATCGGTAAAGGGTCTCGAGGCCACTAACGAACCCCTCGAGATTTTCCTGCCCTTTCACAATCACCTCGGAGACCAGTCGAGCCCGAATCTCTCCTGCCCGAGCTTCCCATTTTCGCTCAAGGTCGTGACGGATATGGTTCCAATCCGGATTTTTCAGACTTTTGAGTTCAACGGGGGTTCGCCCGTTTCTCCAAGTCGTGAATGCTTGCTCGTACTCCGCGAGTTTGACCCTGCGGACGTCCGGCGACGACACTTCGTCGTCGGTGAGCTGCGGTTCGGAAGGAACCGCGAGGGAGCCCGATTGCGTCTGCTGTTGCGCCTGCTGTTCTTTCGCGAGCAACTTCTCGCTCGCGCCAGAACGGAGCGCCTCGTGGACGCCTTCTATTATGTCGTCGAAGTTGCCCGCTCTGTGCGTCTGGAAGATGCAGGAGCTGTTCATCCGTTCCGTGAGCGACTCCGTTTCTCCGACGGGGCGATTCGCGGTCACCCTCTCCACTGCTTTGCGGATTTCGTACTGCGCCCCCTGATATCCGCAGTTGCGTGTTGTGGGAAGCTGGGCTTCCACGATCTGCATTGCGCGTTTCCCTAGCAAGGCGATTAAGATTGCCCCGGCTTCAACTTCCCTTTCGGTTGGAGGAGGTGAGGTTTGTGGTTGTGGTGTTTCGACTCCCGGAGGTTTCTCATCTCCCGGGACCAGCTTTGCCGCCTGTAGGGCGTCGAACATATTGTTCATTCTCATTCCTTTCAGGAATTGACCCTCTTGCCGCGACGGATTGAGTAGTCCGTCAGAGTCGTCATATGTTATGGTCGGTAGCAAGTCTCCGACCATGTTTGCACCCGTTTTACGAGTAGCGCACCGGACGCCATTTTGGAATAGACGTCAGAAGCGCTACCCATAACATAGAGGCACTATTTTAAAACGTAGATTCCCTTTTGAATTAGAATGCATCGGCGCAATACTTTCATAAAAACCATGAACAAAAACATTCGCGCACTTCAGCCGCAGCGATCGTGATGAGATAGCGTTGCTGCGGAAGAAAGGGTATGTATACAAAGACATC
>JACPLI010000005.1 GCA_016186635.1 Candidatus Liptonbacteria bacterium
CACAGGTACTCGGAACTCCGGACGCGCCCTGCGTTACCCCGTTCATCAATCAGAGCACGCCGCTCTTTGCGAATCCCATCCTCAACTTCGAAGGGTTCACCTTTATCGCGAGCACGACGGGTACCAAGGAACTCTTTCCCACCGGTTTCAAGCTGGGGACGGAATCGCCCGTATGGATTGCGACCGAGCTTGCAGTAACAAACAAAGTCAATCTCCTCTCCTTCGAAGCCGCTTTCACGAGCAAGGCAGGAGCAGAGGGGCTGCTGTCGGTCTATTGGGGCACGAACGTGATAGGTTCGCTCGATGAGCGAGTCACGGTATCAGGATTGCGGAAATATTCATTCCCGCTTCCCGCCGCTATGACCAACGGCGTGAGGATGTTGGGCTTCCGCCTCGACCCCTTCTCACAAATCCAATCCAGCGCAATAATCACCAACATGGCGCTGGGGTTTGCGGGAATACGGGACCCGTTCTCCTTGTCCTTCACCGGACAACTCAAGGATGGTGTGCCTATCCTGCAACTCATTGGTCCCAGAGGGTTCACCTACGCGGTGGAATCTTCCACAAACCTCGTGGATTGGAAACCAGCCGCATTCCTCATCAACACCGGCGGCTCCGTCCGATTTGCCGACCCGTCCGCCACAGGCGCAACTGCCCGATTCTATCGTGCAGTGGGGCCGTAACTATGGCATCAAGTAACACAAGAAGGTCTTGTCTGCTTCGGCGGATGTACCCAACGAGTGCACCGATGAGAGAGCCGAGGAGAAAACATGTGAGGATGCTTGTCACGGCTAGTGTTACCCCTGAAAAAGTATTGATAAATGAGGGCATGATGATTTGAATAGGCAGTAGCGGCCATCCTAGTAGCAGACATTTGAGGTCGGCGACGTCTTCGCTTCCTCCGCTTTCTACGTAGGCTCTTAAAGCCGATTGCTCACAGGGAAGATATAAAAGTATAAACAATATCGCGATCCCCCCCCCAATTATTCCTCCCCTCAGCCAATATGGCCACATTTTCCAGCGCATAATGCCATTGTAGCATTTTATGAGAGTGTATTCTGGTAGCTGGGGCAATCGGCGGGACGGCGGCAATGTCAATATGATACAATGAAAAGCAATGAGGGCAAAGCGCTTTTCATTTTACTTTCTCGGAGCGGTCGCGGTTGCGGCGCTTGGGTGGGCTGCCGTAGGCGCATATGGGCATGTGCCGCACGCCTCGGCGGTGGAGCCGGGGATTGCCGTGAGCGCGATTACGGTTACGGGAACCGACCCGGTGCCGGGGCAGGCGAATACCTTTTACACCGCTGGCGCGCTCACATTGACTGCTCGCGTTACCAATAATGGCTCGAAGGACATTACTGCAGCAATCCAAAATCAATTCTCGTACGGCCGAACCGTTGACACCATTTCCAATAGTAATGTTTGGGCTGATGGAGCCGCCACCTTATCAAGGGAATACCTTACTCCCATTGCGGGACTGAAGAAGGAAGAAAGTAAGTCCGTCACCGCCACTTTCCGCAACGCAGCAAGTTTTGCCGGACCGGGAACTTACTACATAAAACTTGTTCTAGACAGATTCTACGAGATTCACGCCGCGAGCGATCCGAGCATTGAATCGCCCGCGGTTCGCATCGTGCTTGTTGGCGGCAAGCAGGGAGCCCCCCCTCCTTCAACGGTGGAGCCGGGGATTGCCGTGAGCGCGATTGCCGTGTCGGGGTCCACCACGAACTGCCAGAGCGTGGGGACGCGGCAGGGGAATACGGTGACGTACCCCCCGGGGACGAGGTGTTTTAATCTTTACTGGCAGACATCGGGTTCGGGAGACGGCGCGAGCCAGTTCAGGAGTTGCGTGGTGAAGGGGAACGAAACCACAAAGAACGTCAGCGTGCTTGGGTTTCCGACGAGCACGTGTCAAGGAGAGGTCTCATTCCCGACGCTCAATGGGCAGAGATACGAATTTACCCTCTCGTATAAGTCGGAAGCCGTTGGCGCCGCCGATACGAGCGGCAAGCCGCTCACAGGCGAGGAGAAACTCACTGTAGTTATCGGAACGCCGCCGCCGCCGACGTACAGAGCTACAAGCACGCCGGTGTTGCCGGGGACAATATCGCCGCCAAAGCCGGAGTACAGGGAACTCTAGGAGTAATCCTGCCAGAGGCGGGCAGGCGCGAATAACGCGAATTGCAGGCAAATAACGCGAATAAAGATGATAAACGGGATGCCACAACAAGGGATGTCGGGGCGGGAGAAAATACTCCTTGCCGCGGGCCTCGCGGCGGTAGTAGCAGTCGTTGTGCTGATGGCGGGACCCGCGCGGGCGCCGCAGGCGCCCGTGAAGGAGGAGCCGGCGCCCGTGGTTGCGGCAGTTGTGCCGCGGCCGGGGCTCACGCCCGCGCAGGAGCTCACCCTCCAGGCGCTTGAGGCGGCGGCGGGAATCGGCGTGCATGCGCCCACTGTTACTGCCGCGCAGGGGAGCGTACTTCGCACGCTCGAGGCAAGGGCGGGGATTGGGGAGCGTTAGGAGTAATCGCGAATAATGCGAATTGAGGCAAATAACGCGAATGGGGACAACGGGGATAAGGGCGGTATGATATACTTATCATTATGAAACAATTTGGCGCGATTGTTGCCGTGGGGGTCGCGGCGTTCCTGTTGGGGTCGGGGAGCAGCTTCCTTTTTGCGGCGTGGAATAATGCGCCGTCAAGTCCGCCGAGCGGGAACGTGCCTGCGCCGCTCAATGTGGGCGATGATGTTAACAATGTGCGGCAGGAGAAAATCGGCGGGCTTATAATCAAAAAGGATTTTGATGTGGGCGGAAAAGCGAAAATTGCCGGCACGCTTGAAGTCGTGGGAGATGCGAAGTTAAAAGATGCGGAGATTACAGGGAAAGTAAAGAAGGATTTGATAGTGGAAGGCAAGGCGAAACTTGGAACCTCGCTTGAAGTTGGCGCGGGCGGCACATTCGGGGGAACGCTCCTCGCGCCGCTCATAGTGGTGGGGCCGCTCTCGCCCGCAGGGGCGCTCGGCGCCACCGTGCTCACCGTGGGCGGGCAAATTCAAATCCGCGGCGGGAGCCCGGCGGAGGGGCGGGTGCTCACCTCTGACGGCAGCGGGGTTGCGAGCTGGCAAGCTCCGGCAGTCAAGGAAATTGTGAAGGGGAGCGATAACGTTACTGTCAATTCCTCCGGCGGGAAAGTGACCATCAGCGTGGCGCAACCGTATATCCCCTCGTACCGCGAGGTGCCGTCTCCGCCGGGCGGAGGGAAGATACTCTATTCAAACTCGCCGGGGAGCATGTCGTGGGGAGACCCGCCGCGGGCATCCGCGCCGAGCAAGAGCGGCACGGAATGCGGGGGGTATACGCAGACCCCTGGTAGCAAGGGTGGTGTTTACTACAGCGGCGTGTGGGGATGTGCAACAAGCGCGGGGAAATGCACGGACGGGTCTGCTCCACAACAAAAGGAGGTGGTAGGAGACAACGTGCGATTTTCTTGTGTGTATCCCTAAATGGGGTTCAAGGGGGCTACGGGGAGTTGAAAGGGGTTGAGGTGGTCGTGGCGGGATTTGTGTGCGTGAGGAATTAGCACAAAAGGGGCTAAAGGGGAAACTAAAGGCATTCAAGGGGTGGAGGTGACGATTGCAGGCGCAGTATAGAGTATCTGCCGTGTGACCTTCGCGGTGCCGCCGAGAAATCGGCGGCCTTCTATTTCAATCGTGTTCAATCCCTCGTGGAGAGGGACTGGTTTTCCCCATTTCCCATCTTTTTGTACTGGCACTTCTTCCCCGTCCACGAACACTTTGTCGCCGTACTTCAGCATGCCGCGCACGGTGAGCGCTTCCGTATCCACCGGCGTGATTTCCCGAGGGGGGTAGTCCACGGTGAGCCGCGGCGTGCCGAAAATGGCGGTGAAGCGCACGGCAACATATATGACGATGACTGTGACAATGACACCAATCCAAATGTGAGCCGTGGATGCTTCCTTGAACCTATTTTTAGGAAGCGCGTCGGCGGCGCCCGAGGTTTTTACTACACCTTCCTCCTTGAGGTTTTGCCACCACGCCTCGCCGTCAAAGTCGAAGAGCGTCCCGAGTTTGCGAAGGTAGCCGTGGACGTAGGGCGCGGGCGGGAGCGCCTCGAAGTTTCCCGCGATGAGGTGCTCAAGGTGCGAGACGGAGATGTTCGAGAGCTGGGACACTTTTTCAAGCGTCCAGTTTTTGTCGCGCATCCGGTCGTGGAGAAGGGTGCCGAAGGACTCACTCATGGAATTAAGTAAATAGTAATTAGGTAATTGATTTAAAATGCGTAATTAAGTAATTGGGTAACTAAAATGCGTAATTGGGTAATTAAGTAATTGAATTGAAATGCGTAATTAGTAATTGGTAATTACGTAATTACTATTTACTCAATTACGGGTTCTCATTATTCTGCTCAAACTTTTCAAAGTAGACGTCGCGGGGTTTGGCGCCGTCGCCGGGGCCGATCTGCCCCCGCGCTTCCATGAGGTCGAGGAGGCGCGCCGCGCGGGCGTAGCCGACTTTGAGCCGCCGCTGGAGGAGCGAGGCGGACGCCCGCTTTGCCTCGAAGACCACCGCGGAGGCCTCTTCGAGGAGCTCGTCGTCATCGCCGCCGCCATCCGCGAACTCGTCGAAATTGACGTCGCGCGGCGCGGCATCGCCCTGCCCGTCCGGCAGGCGGGCATTCGCGGAAATCGCAACCGAAGGAACCATCGGCTCGTTGTGGTCGCGGATGAAGTCCGCCACCGCGTTGATTTCGGCTTCGGTAATGTAGGCGCCCTGGATGCGCTTCGGCTTTGAGAGCTCGGCGGAGACGAAAAGGAGGTCACCGCCCCCGAGAAGTTTCTCCGCGCCTGCGGTGTCCAAAATCGTGCGCGAATCAATTTGGCTCGCGACTTGCATGGCGATACGGCTTGTGATGTTCGCCTTGATCAGGCCCGTGATGACTTCAACCGAGGGGCGTTGGGTGCTTAACACAAGGTGGAGCCCCGTCGCGCGCGCCATCTGCGCAAGCCGGACGATGGAGCCCTCGACCTCGCGCCCGTAGGAGGTCATAAGGTCGGCGAGCTCGTCCACCACGATGACGAGGTAGGGCAGAGGCTCGGGCTTGTGAGAAGCATTGTAGCTATTGATGTCTCTGCTTCCCGCGCCGAGGAGGATGTCATAACGCCGGTCCATCTCCGCAATCGCCCAGCGAAGGACGCCGATTGCCTTTTTGTTTTCGGTGATGACGGGGGAGATGAGGTGAGGGATGTGTTCATAGACGGAGAGTTCCACGCGCTTGGGGTCAATCATGATGAGCTTCAAGGTTGCCGGCGAGTTCTTGTAGAGGAGCGAGACGAGGAGTGAATGGATGGCGACGGATTTCCCCGAGCCGGTTGCGCCCGCGATGAGGAGGTGCGGCATTTTCTCTACATTCCCAAAGATGGGTTCGCCGGTCACATCGCGCCCAATGGCGAAGGAGAGAAGTCCGGAGGTTCCGAAGTCGGGGTACGCCATAAGGGAGCCGAGCCGCACGAGCGCGGCGGCTTTGTTCGGCACCTCGATGCCCACGAGGGACTTCCCCGGGATGGGCGCCTCGATGCGGATGGGGTGCGCGGCGAGCGCAAGCGCGAGGTCCTGGTGGAGCGCCGTGATGCGGGACAATTTCATTCCTTCCGCGGGCTTCAGGGTGTAGCGGGTGACTTTGGGACCGATGTTGATTTCTCCCATCTCAACCGAGATGCCGAAGGATTCGAGCGTGCGCTTGATGATGTTCGCGTTCGCGCGGAGGTCGCCCGTCGTGGGCTTTTCGGTGCCCGACTGGAGCAGCGAGAGCGGCGGCGGGGTGTAGTTTGCATGCGCCACCGGTTTCGCGGGGCGCGCCTTGCCCGCCGCCTTGTAGGATGGCTCCGCAATGATAACGTCTTCATCTTCGGGTTCTTCCTCGTTTTTTTCATCCGCACTTTTTTTCTCTGCGGGGGCGGGAGTTTCTTCCTCTTCCTCCTCGTCGGGAATTTCTATCTCCGCTTCAGCCGTTTCGCGGCGGAGGCGCGCTTTCGCCTCGCGGGAGTTCCGGATGGCGGAACGAAGGCGGGAGAAATCGAGCGGGATGTTCGCGGCGACGAGCGTTCCCACAAGGAGAAAGACGCCGTTCAAAATGGTTGCCGCGAGATTGCCGAAGGGCGCGCGGAGCGAGCCGAAGATGAGGCCCACCAAGCCGCCCCGCCCGGGAAGCCCGATTTCGATGAGTCCCAGGATGGAGAGGAGCACGAGTGCGCCGCCGAGCGAGGTTGTCGCGAGCACCCGCTGCCCCTCCGAGAATATCAAGACGCCTGCGGCGAAGAGGAGGGTCGCGGGAAGCACGATGTAGCCCGCGCCAAGGAACGCTTCGAGGATGCGGTAGAGCGCGGCGCCCGCGGGCCCCGCTTTGCCGAACTGCGCGAGCACGAAGATGGCTGCGGCGCCGGCGAAGATGATTGCCCAGATGCCTTTCTTCGTCGCGTCGTGAAGCCGCGCAAGCGGTGAGGGTGCGTCATCGCCATTCCGCTTTCCGTTCCTATTTTTAGCCATGAGAGACGCTTATATTGTCGTATAAGAAGAGCGAAAACTCAAACGCACCGTTCGCGTGACGCGCGCGCGGGGAAACACCCAAAGGTTCTTGTTAATCAAGCGAGTGCAGATTCACCGCAAGCTCGTCTTCCCAAATCATTTCGGGATAGCTTTGGAGAATTGCTTTTACATAGCGTTTTCGCTCGTCGTATGTTTTCTGGTCCTGCGCCTCAAACTTTGTGGTGATATAGGGGCCATTTTGCGAGGCGCGCAAGATGATCATGCCGTCGGAGAAGTCCGCGCGCGTGCCGTCGTCATTCGGGATAACTGTGCCGTCGGTAATTGTTGCGTTGGGGAAGTCGCGTTTGAATTTCACGGACAAATCTTTTACTATGTGGACCTTCTTGTCGTCGGGGCAGCCGATTTTTATCTCGGGAGAGGAAATGTAATGGGGAAATTCGCGGTAGAGGGCATTCAGCGTCATATTTTTGTCCGAAAGGTATTCGAGGATGCGCAGCGTGGCATAGGTTGCATCGTCATAGCCATACGCATTGTCGGCAAAGAAGAAATGGCCCGAGAGTTCACCGCCGAATACAGCATTTTCTTCCATAATCTTCGCTTTTATAAAGGGGTATCCCGTGCGCCACATTATTGCGGTGCCTCCGTTTTGCTCGATCACCTTGGCGGTGAGCTGGGAGCAAAGCCCGTTGTAGACAATCTTTGAGTGAGGAAAGCGCTCGAGTATCTCTTTCGAGTAAATGGCAAGGAGCACATCGTTCCAGAGCATATTTCCCTTTTCATCCACGATGCCGATGCGGTCGCCGTCTCCGTCAAAGGCAACTCCGAAATCGGCTTTGTTTTCAAGAACTGCCTTACTGACGCGCTCCATAACCACCGTCGCGGTGGGGTCGGGCGTGCCGATGGGAAAGTGCCCGTCCGGTTCGAGATTTTTGCCTATAACTTCGCATCCCGCTCTTTCAAATATCCTCGGGTTGAAGAGACCGGTCGTCCCCCGTCCGGCGTCAACCACGACTTTGAACTTCTTTTTTATGTCCACCCGCTTCAGCACGTCGTGCGCATAGTCTTCCACAAATTCCTCCCATGCGTTCCCTTTGAGCGCGGCGACCGCTCCGGGTTTTTCGGACTTGAAGAATGTTTCTTCCTCCACCATTTTTCGTATCTCTTGCACGTCTTCTATTTGGGTGTTGCTCGAAAATCCGGTGGCGAGCTTGAAGCCATTGTAATTCCAAGGGTTGTGCGAGGCGGTGATCATCACGCCGCCGTTTGTCTGGAACCGATATTGCCCGAAGTACACCATTTGCGTCATTACCATGCCGAGGTCAATGACGTCTATCCCTACCGCGAGCATCCCGCGTATGAGCGCGTCGTGGTATTGGGGACCGCTCAGCCGGCAATCGTATCCCACCACCGCCTGCCGGATTTTTCTCCGGCGCAGGAAGGTGCCGTACGCTTTCCCGAGCGCCTCTACTTTTTCCGGGTCGAGGTCAACGTCGGCGACGCCGCGGATGTCGTAATTCCGGAAGATATACGGGTTTATTTTCATGCTACCTATTGTAGTTGAAGAGTTGGCGCCCCACAATGCGTTCCGATTTGTACATTCATGTGATGCGGGGTATAGTGGTGGAACTTATCTCACATGCCCGAATTCTTAAATAGTTCCTTCGGACTCAAGCTCTCGGTGCCCCAAGTGGTTCGGGAGGTTATTCGTTTTATGCGGGAAGATTCCCGGCGGCAATACAAGGTGATGATAGGGACGGACTCGGAACGCCTGCCGGGGAATAAAGCTGATTTTGTGACGGCGGTGGTCGTGCACCGCGTGGGGAACGGCGGGCGCTACTTTTGGCGCCGGATTGAGCACGTTTCCATTCATACGCTCCGCGACCGGATTATCAAGGAGGCGCTCATCTCGCTCGACATTGCGAAGGAAGTGCTTATGGAGCTCAAAAAAGCGTCCGCGCCGGATTTCGGTTTTGAGATTCACGTGGATGTGGGGGAGAACGGTCCCACGAAGCCCATCATTCAAGAGGTGGTGGGAATGATTCGCGCAAACAACTTTGAGGCGAAGACGAAGCCCGACAGCTACGCGGCGTCGAAAGTTGCCGACAGACATGTTTGACTATCGCACGAATACGCGAATTGGTACGAAAATACGAATTCGTATGTTCGTAGCCATTCGTAAATTCGTGTGGTAGAGGGTTATGGATACACTCGTTTTTGACATCGAAACGCAAAACTTCTTTACCGACGCGGGCGTGGGGCGGGACAATTTCGAGGCGCTCAAAATCTCCGTCGTGGGGATGTATTCCTACAATCAGGGTAAGTATTTCTGTTTCGAGGAATCCGAGATGCGGGCAGCGGCGGATTTGTTTGAAGGGAGCAGCCGCATCGTGGGGTTCAGCATCAACCGCTACGACGTGCCGGTCTTGCAGGCATATTTCAACCGTTTCAAGGAGGGCGCGAAGCCGGACTTGTGGCAGAAGGAGCGCGTGGATTTGCTCAAGGAAATAGAAATGGCGACGGGGTCGCGCATCAGTTTGAGCAAGGTGGCGGAGGCAAACCTCGGCGCGGGGAAAGACAAGAAAGGCGCGGAAGCGCCCGAGCTCTTCCGCGCGGGGAAAATCGCGGAGCTCAAAGAGTATTGTTTGAAAGACGTGCGGCTCACGAAAGAAATTTATGACCTCTACCGCAAGCAGGGCTTTCTCATGGTGCCCGAGCGCGGAACGGGGAAGCTTTTGAAGATCGTGTTTACGACGATGGCGATTCCGAGTGCGCGGCTCTTTTAGGAGTAATCGCGAACAACGCGAATCTGGATTAAATAACGCGAATAAAAAGACGACCGAGTCGTAAGGATTGGATTCGTGAGGTTACTAAGAGCTTAAAGCTTACACCTTAAAGCTATGCGCAAAATCTATCTCGACTACGCCGCAACGACTCCGCTTGACCCGGCGGTGCGGCGGGCGATGGAGCCGTACTTTGGCGCGCGGTTCGGGAATCCGAGCTCGCTTCACGCATTCGGGCAAGAAGCGGTCGCGGCGGTGGACCATGCGCGCGAGACGATTGCGGTTTCTCTTGGTGCGCAGTTCCGAGAGATAATTTTCACGGGGTCGGCGACGGAAGCGAACAACTTGGCGATTCGGGGAATCGCCAAAAGATTTATGAAGTACGATTTAAGATTTAAGAACGGATTCATAAATCGTAAATCTAAAATCGTAAATCCGCGCGTCGTCATCTCCGCGATAGAGCACGAGTCGGTGCGGGAGACCGCGCGCGATTTGGAGAAAGATGGCGCGGAAGTGGTGGAAATTCCCGTAAACCGCGAGGGGGTGGTGGATGTGGCGGAACTCACAAAGGCGCTCAACGACCGGACGGTGCTTGTGTCGGTGATGTATGCGAATAATGAAATCGGGACGGTGCAACCGCTTTCTAAAATCGCAAAAATCATCAAAGATTTTTCATCAGCGAATAACGAATCAGCTACGAATCTACGAATTCGTAAATTCGCAAAGAATTCGCTATTCGTTGATAAAATTCTATTCCACACCGATGCCGTGCAGGCATTCCAATTCCTTGATTGTGATGTGAAACGGTTGGGAGTGGATATGCTTACGCTCTCGGCACATAAAATATACGGGCCGAAGGGGGCGGGAGCACTGTATGTGCGTCAAAGGGAACATGGAACATGGAACAAGGAACAGGGATTTTCCGCCTTGTCCCTTGTCCCTTGTCCCTTGTCCCCAATAATCACTGGCGGCGGGCAGGAATTTGGGCTCCGTTCGGGGACGGAAAACATGCCAGGTATTGTGGGATTTGGCGAGGCGGTGAAGATTGCCGCGCGCATGCGCGCGGGGGAGGCAGCACGGGTTGCGAAGTTGCGCGCGATGTTGTGGCAGGGCGTCAAGAAAATCTTCCCGCGCGCGGAAGTGAACGGCATCTCGAGTGATGAGTTTCGAGTGACGAGCAAGAAATCACTCGCCACTTCTCACTCGCCACTCACTCTCCCCAACATTCTCAATGTCTACTTCCCCAATCATCTCGCGGAAGAGTTGCTCGTGAAGCTCGACCTCGCAGGCGTTGCGGTATCCGCAGGTCCCGCGTGCGGCAGCCGGGCCGCAGAGCCATCCAAAGTGATTCGCGCATTGTGGTATTCCGCGAAACGCGCGCGGGAGAGTATTCGTTTTAGTTTGGGACGTTTCACCACTGAAGGAGAGATACAAAAAACGCTGCACATTATGAAGCGAATTTGAAACAAACGCCGACCGGGAATATAATCAGATTATGGGAAAAAACACTGCGAAAACTCTCTTGCTGGTTGTTGCTGCAGGTGCGCTTGGCGCGTTCATCGCCGCCGCGGCGCCTGCGCGGGCGAATTTTTTTGGGGACGTTTTGAGCGGCATTTCCTCGCTTTTCGGCGGAGGGAAGCCCGCGGCGACGAGCACACCGCCTGCATCAGCTGCCTCGACCCCGCCTGTCCATGGACAGGCGGGGCAGGCCTCGCCCACGCAGGCGCCGGCGGCGCCGCTCTACAAACCCGCGCTCGATTACGAAAGAGCGGTGGTTGCGGCGGTGAAGAAAGCTGCTCCCGCGGTTGTGGCGATTACCGTCACGAAGAACGTCCCTATCATCGAGAACTGCCCCACGAACCCTTTCGGCGACCTGCCGCCGGAGTTCCAGGACTTTTTTGGCGACAATTTTCCTCAATTTTATGCGCCGTGCGAGAAGGGCACGCGCCTCCAGAAAGTAGGTGGGGGAAGCGGGTTTATCATTTTGCCCGACGGGCTAATCCTCACCAACAAGCACGTGGTGAGCGATGCAAGGGCAGCGTACACGGTTCTGACGAACGACGGGAAGAAGTATGATGCGAAAGTGCTTGCGCGCGACCCGGTGCAGGACCTTGCCGTGATAAAAATTGAGAAGAGCGGACTGCCCACGGTGGAGCTTGGCGATTCCGACTCGGTGGAGCTGGGGCAGACGGCAATCGCCATCGGGAATCCCTTGGGAGAGTTTCGGAATACGGTATCCGTCGGCGTGATATCCGGGCTTGCGAGGACGGTCACGGCGGCGGGAGGGGGGACGGTGGAAACGATTGCGGATGTGCTCCAAACAGATGCGGCCATCAATCCGGGGAACTCCGGCGGGCCGCTTTTGAACCTCCGCGGCGAGGTGATTGGCATCAACACTGCCATTGCCTCGGGAGCCCAGAACATCGGGTTCGCGATTCCCATCAACCGCGCGAAGCGCGACATCGCTTCGGTGAAGCGAACCGGCGAGATTCAGGCGCCGTTCTTGGGCGTGCGGTATATCCCCGTCACGCCTGAGCTTGCGAAGAAGCAGAACCTTCCCGTGGAGTACGGCGCCTTAGTGCGCGGCGGCGAGGACGGACCGGGCGTGAATCCCGATTCGCCCGCGGCTCGCGCGGGGGTACTTGTAGAAGACATCATTACCGCGTTGAATGGCGAGAAAATAAGCGCGGAGAAGCCGCTTGCGGCCATCATTGCGAAGTACGACGTCGGCGCGAACGTCACGCTCACCGTGCGGCGCGGGACGCACACGCTCGCGCTTACGGCGACGCTGGCGAAGAGGCCCAATGAGTAATTTTCAATTTTTAAGTATCAATTTTCAATTGGTGTGTGCAATTCATTGATAATTGGAAATTGATAATTGATAATTTTAAAAGGGACTAGTACAGATGTTTGACCTTTTCTATGCTTAACTCGTGCCCCGCAAACTCATCAAAGGAAGCCGTCTCGGGAATCGGGATGTGCTGCGCCTCGTCCGCTTCTTCGTCCTCGAGGTGCCTGCGGGACGTGCTGCC
>JACPLI010000009.1 GCA_016186635.1 Candidatus Liptonbacteria bacterium
GAGGCGAAGTTGAACCGCAGGCCGATGGAGTGTCTCAAGGACAGAACGCCCCAGGAAGTTCTCGATGCATACCGGAAAAAAATCCGCAACAACAAAAAAAGCCGTGTATAGCGGCATTCTATTTCAGGGGGGCTGGTGGGTTCGTATTATTGGTATCATTAGTACACATTAGTATATTGGCATCGTTTATTCTGATGAAACTCATTTCCCTCATCCAGGTACTCGTCGCCGTCGCCATCGTCGCGCTTATCCTTCTCCAAGAACGTTCGAGCGGCTTTTCCGCGCTTATGGGCGGCGAGGGCTCGGTATATCAGACCCGCCGCGGCGTCGAGAAAGGCGCTTTCTATGCGACGATTGTGCTTTGCGTGGCGTTCATAGGACTCGCAGTGTACCAATTGCTCCGCTAAAAACGCGATGCCAATATACTAATGCATACTAATAATACGAATTGAGGGTCCTGATTCGTATAATTAGTGCCCATTCGTATATTTGCATCGCTAATTGATGTTTGTCTTGCTTAAAAAAGCAGTCGGCGCGCTCTCGCGAAAGGAACGGCTTATTTTTTTCCTTGCGCTTCTAAGCGGGGTTATAAGCACGGCGGCACTGGCTGCCGTAAAGCTTGAGCGCGCGACCACAGCCGTCCCCGCCCACGGCGGCGATTACACCGAGGGAATGGTGGGGCAACCCGCGTACGTGAACCCGGTGCTCGCCGCGACCGAAACAGACATGGGGCTCGTGCGCCTCGTCTTCAGCAACATCCCCGCCATCGCAGAAAAAGCCGAAGTCTCCGATGACCGCCGTGTGTGGAACATCCGCATCAAAGAACGCCTCGTCTGGCACGACGGGGCGAAACTCACGAGCGATGACGTGCTCTTCACTATTCAAAAAATCCAGGACCCTGAGAGCCGGTCTCCCTTGGCGCTCTCCTGGCAGGGCATCACCGCGCGGCGCGTAAGCGAACTTGAACTGAACTTGTACCTTCCCAGCCCCTACGCGTTCTTTGACGACAACCTCAAAAATCTTTTCATTCTCCCGAAGCATCTTTTCGCGGATATCCCCCCCTCAAACTGGCGGCTCTCGGAGCGAAACCTCAAGCCAATCGGTTCGGGTCCCTACCGGTTCGACTCCTACGCCCAGCAACCGGACGGGTTCATCGAGACGTACCGCCTGCGCGCATCAAGTCCGCCTCCGCCGGCTGGCAGGATAAGCGGAGTGTCCGGCGGCGCGCCAAACATTGCGGTGTTCGGCATGGATTTCTTCCGCAACAGCGGCAGTATGCTCAAGGCGTTCAATGCCGGGCGCATTGACGGCGTCGCCGGCGCAGACGCCGCGTTTCTCTCCGGCATCCGCCGGCCGTACACGCTCTCTGCCTTCACCACGCCAAGCTACTATGCCGCGTTCTTCAATCCGTCGCACAACGCCGCGCTCCAAGACTCCACGGTGCGCGCGGTGCTTGCGCAAGCCGTAGACCGCAGCACACTCATCACGCGGGCGCTTGGCGGGTACGGCGCCCCGCAGGAAGGGCCGCTCCCGGGAGAAAGCGTTTCCTCCTCCGCTCCTGCCCCGTCTCTTGCCGCGCTCGCGGACATGCTCGACGCCGCAGGGTGGAACACAAGCACGTCCACAAATGCTCGGGTGAAGTTCCAAGGCAAGTCCAGCACCACACTTGAGGCAACGCTTATTGTCCCCGATATGCCGTTTCTCGCCGCAACCGCCGAAGCGCTCCGCGACGCATGGGCGCCTTTAGGAATGAAGGTAACTCTCGCGCCCGCGCATCCGGAGGACATTCTGGACTCGGTAATAAAGAACCGGGATTACGACATTCTCCTCTTTGGAAACGTGCTGAACCCCCCGGAGGACCTTTTCTCCTTCTGGCACTCCTCACAGCGCTTTTTCCCGGGATTGAACATCGCGCTCCTCAACAGCAAGAAGGTCGATGCCCTCACCGAAAAGATACGCGAGGGAGCCGATGCAGACGCGCGCGAGAAGGACCTGCATGCGCTCGACGCGCTCATCCGCGCCGAAGTCCCCGCCGCGTTCCTCTATTCCCCCCAGTACCTTTTTGTCACCGCAAAAAACGTGGGGGGAATCGAACCGCGCAGCATTGAGCATCCCGCCGAGCGGTTCGCCAACGTGGCGGCATGGTACGTGAAAACGGCGAGGGTACTCAAATAGCTTTAAGTGATAAGGTTGAAGTTGGGGAAGTTTGATTCGAGATTGACAATCCTCTCATAGCGCGGTATACTGCCTTTACTTACGTTAATTCCTCCTCGTTCCTGTCTATACGCGAAGATGTCTTCTCACGACCAGTGACGGCAAGTGTTGGTACACCACGCCGGTGGATGATACATTGTTAAAGCCGAGGTGGCGGAAAAAATGAACGCATCCCTCACCTTTACTACGATATAATGATGGAAAAGGTTGCATGGGCAGGTGGTGAAATGGCAGACACGTACGGTTCAGGGCCGTATGCCGTAAGGCATGAGGGTTCAAGTCCCTCCCTGCCCACTCAAGACAAATGGGAAGTTTCATAGAGATAAACGATACGCTGCAGCTCACGAGCGCGCAGGGATTCCCCCGCGAGTTTCGCGTGGAACTGAACCGTTTTCTTTTCCTTAACTCGTAATTCGATATTCCAAATTCCATATTCCCATAGAATGGCTACGGGAAAAAAGCTCTATTAATCACTCATTATTCATCACTACCTATGTTCGACAGTCAGAAACCAGCAGAAAAAAAATCGTTTGAAGGTCCCCGGCGAGGCGGGGACGCCGCCCGTCCTGCATCGGGCGCGCCGCGCCGCGCTCCCCGGCAGGAACGGCGGGGGCGCCTGATTCCGTCGCGCCCCGCGCGCTCCACAGACGGCGCCGGGCGCCGCCCGAGCCGCACTATTGCCACCGCGCACACGCACCGCTCCATCGCCGCGCGCGAAGCGGCGCACCACGCCCCGCACGCGCCGCACGAGCACACGGGCGACATGCTCCGCTTCGTACCGCTCGGAGGGCTGGGCGAAATCGGGCGCAACATGATGTTTTTCGAATACAAAAACGAAATCGTCGTGATTGACGCCGGGCTCCAGTTCCCCGAGGAAGAGACGCCGGGCGTGGATTACATCATCCCGAACACCGCCTACCTCGAAGAACGCAGGGCGAACATCCGCGCCATCATCATCACGCACGCCCACTATGACCACATCGGCGCCTTGCCCTACGTGATGGACAAGCTCGGCAACCCCCCGATTTACACCTCCGCCTTGAGCCGCGCCATCATCGAAAAGCGCCAAGACGACTTCCCAAACCGCCAGAAGCTCGTCTTTATTAACGTAAAGCCCCGCGATGTGCTCCAGCTCTCGAACCACTTCAAAGCCGAATTCTTCTCGGTGGACCACACCATTCCGGAGTCCGTGGGAGTGGTGCTCTCCACGCCCGCGGGGAAAGTGGTGAGTTTGGGCGACTTCAAAATCGAATACGACGAGAAGGGCGAGGCATACCATCTCGACGAGCTTGAGCGCGTCGGCAACATGGGCATTACCGCATTTATGACGGACAGTACGGGTGCCGACGTGCTTGAGCGCGCGCCGTCCGAGCGGATTGTGGAAAAAAACCTTGAGGAACTCTTCAAAAAGGCGCAGGGGCGCATCATTGTCGCGATGTTCGCATCCGTCCTCACGCGCATCGGGGAAATTGTGAAAATCGCGGGGCGGCTCGGGCGGCGCGTCGCTTTGTCGGGCTATTCCATGAAATCGAACGTGCAAATCGCCCAAAACTTGGGGCTCATCAAGCCGGGCGAGGACGTGATGATTCCGCTTGAAGAAATCCACAAGTACCGCGACGACAAGCTCCTCATTCTCTCCACCGGCGCGCAGGGCGAATCGAACGCCTCGCTTATGAAAATCATCAACGGCGAGCACCGGCAGGTCTCCATCAGGCCGGGCGACACCGTCATGCTCTCCGCATCGGTCATCCCGGGAAACGAGCGGAGCGTGCAGGCGATTAAAGACGACCTTGCGCGGCAGGGCGCCATCATTTACCACTCGGACATTGTAGACATCCATTCGTCGGGACACGCGACGAAGGGCGACCTTCAGCTCGCGATGAAGCTCCTGAACCCCAAATTCCTCGTCCCCGTCCACGGCTACTACTACAAGCGCTTCGTGAACGCGCAGAATGCCGTTGAAATCGGTATCCCGCGCCACAACGTGTTTCTTATGGACAACGGGCAAGTCGCGGTCATGAACGAATCGTCGTTTCACATCACCAAAGAAACCGTGCCCGCCTCGTATGTGATGGTAGACGGGTTAGGTGTGGGAGACGTTGAAGAAGTGGTGCTCCGCGACCGGCGGACGTTGGCACAAGAAGGAATGGTTGTGGTGATACTCACCATAGACCGCGACAAAGGCGGGCGGCTCCTCAAAAGTCCCGACATCATCTCGCGCGGCTTCATCTACCTCAAGGAACACCAAGGGCTTCTCGATGAGCTCCGCAAGCGCATCCGGAGCATCACCGAACGGCTTCCTTCCCACCAGCCGCTTGAACCGGACTATTTGAAAACGCTCATCCGCGACCAGCTGGGGCAGTTCTTGTATAACAAAACGAGGCGGCGGCCGATGATTTTGCCAGTCGTTATAGAAATATAGGAAAGATAATTGACCTAATTAACCTAATTGCTCTAATTGACCTAAAAAGTTGCCCAATCCCCTAATGCCCCATTGGGTTATTTACTCATTGGAATTTCTTTAGAATAATTAGGGTAATTAGAGTAATTAGAAATTTATGAAACCAATCCTCCTCTCCGGCATGCAGCCGACCGGTCGCCTCCACATCGGGAATTATTTGGGCGCCTTGAAGAATTTCGTTGAGCTTCAAAATTCCGGCAAATACCGGTGTTATTTCTTCCTCGCTGACCTCCACGCGCTTACCGAACCGCAAGAACCAGAGGAATTGCGCGCGAATATCCTTAATCTCACCGCCGATTATCTCGCGGCGGGAATCAACATCAAACAGTCTGTCATATATCAGCAATCTCAAATCCCCGCGCACAGCGAACTCACATGGGTTTTAAACACGATAACGCCCATGGGTGAGCTGCAGCGCATGACGCAGTTTAAAGACAAATCCGCGCGGCAAGAAGCGAACATTAACGAGGGACTCTTTAATTACCCCGTCCTCATGGCCGCGGACATCATCCTCTACGACGCCGCATTCGTTCCCGTGGGCGATGACCAACTCCAGCACCTTGAGCTCACGCGAACGCTTGTGCGGAAATTCAACGCGAAGTTCGGGGAAACATTCCTCGAACCTCGCCCACTCCTCACTTCCATCCCTCGAGTTATGAGCTTGAGCGACCCCTTGCGGAAAATGTCCAAATCCGAACCCGCCGGATGCCTTTTCCTCGACGACTCCCCCGCCGAGATTGAAAGTAAAGTGAAACGCGCCGTAACCGACTCCGGCTCGGAGATTAAATTTGATGAAGAGAAAAAGCCCGCCATCGCGAACCTTCTCCGTATCTACTCTTCCCTCTCGGGCGAGCCGATTCCCAAACTCGAGAAGCAATTCAGCGGCGAGACATATTCCTACTTCAAATCCAAACTCGCCGAGTTGACGACAAACCACTTCGCCGACTTCCGCGAAAAGAAATCCAAGCTTGTAAAAAAGCCGAACGAGCTCCACAAAGCCCTTCGACTCGGCTCAGGGCAAGCCGCGAAAGTTGCGGAGAAAAAGATTGCGGAGGTGAAGCAAAAACTGGGAATTGCACTCGAATGATAATGCGCTTGCGCCCCTTATCGCCCCGTGAACTTCCGCGCGTGCTTCTTGAACCACGCGGCGATGGACTCGATCGAACATTTCTCGCGCACAATGACGAGCGCCTCGGACTCAATCTCCCCCTCCTGCGCGACAACTTCATACCCGTTACTTTCCAAAAACACGGATGCGGCGGCCATGCCGGTCCGCTTGTTTCCGTCAACAAACGGGTGATTCATAATGATGCTCCGCGCGTAGACCGCTGCTTTCTCGAACTCTGTAGGATAGAGCTCCCTCCCGAATACCACCTGCTGCGGCAATGCGACTGCGCTTGATAAGGCGCCTTGGTCGCGGACGCCGTGCGGACCTCCCGTCTCATCAATGATGAGGGAGTGTATCAAAAGCACTTGCGCAAGAGTAAGATAGCGCACGCTATTTCTTTGCGAGTTCTTCTAAATCCTTCCGATAACGCTCAATAAAACGAAGCGTCAAACGCGCAATCCGCTGGTCTTCGGACGAAAGCGCGCGCGCAGGAACAATCGAAACCACCCGCGCCTTCGCATCCACCGCCACCCGCACCTCGTCGCCGATTTTGAGCCCCAGCTCTTTGAGGGACTTTTTGGGAATCGTCACCGCCGCGGACGAACCCACTTTGAGCACCTTTTGCGTCATATGCCTATTATAACGTTATTCTAATGGGCGTCAAACTAGACAAAAATGGAAAAAACAGCGCGCTTTGCACAAGGCGCCTGTTTTAGTTTTAGAGGTCTTTACACTTTCTCAAGCGCGAGAGTAATATCCTTGCCTTCAAGCGTGTGGTTTGAGGCATTTTCTTTCTTCCCGCGTTCAATACTTTTGAGGTACGTTTTCTTCTTGTCTACTTTTCGGATAGCCGCTTCCAATCCCGCGTCTGCGGTCTCGTAGAAAAGCGCGGCCTGCTCTCCCACCTTAAACCCTTGCGTCTTCCGAAGCTCTTGAACGATGCGCTCCAACCCGCGCACGAGGCCTTCGAGTTTTAGCTCCTCGGTTACGGTAACATCGAGCGCCAGCTCATCCGGGAATTTTGAATCTATCTCAATTCTCTTTACGTTTATTTCCTCCGCGAGAACTGCCAGTAAATCATCCTTGCCTCTTAATTTTTGACTCTTGATTCTCAAATTCTGGAGCGGCTGGCGCACGGGGAGATTCTGCGCTTTTCGGACCGCAAGCGCCTTACTCGCCAGGTCGCGTACCACTGCCATATCGCGGAGCAATGCCGTTTCTTCTTTGGTAAGCTTTTCTTTTTCCGGCCAGTCCGCCAGATGCACGGACAATATAGAAGGTTCGAGGTTCGAGGTTCGAGGTTCGAATTCACTGAACGACTTGAATATGTGCTCCGCAAGATACGGCGTGAGCGGCGCAATCACTTTGCTTGTCGTAAGAAGCGACTCATAGAGCGTCTCAAAAAATGCGCCATCTTTCCTCCCGCGCGAGCGGCGCACGTACCACGTCGAGAGGTCAGTCACGTAATCCTCTATCACACGCGTCGCCCGCACCGTGTCGTATGCGTCCATATGCTCCGTTACGCCGCTTACCAGTTCTTTTGTTCGCGCATTGATCCAGATATCCAATGTATTGTTCGAGGATCGGGGATCGAAGTTCGAACGCTCGAACGCCGAACGCCGAACGCCGAACATTGCCTCTCGCGCGTAGGTTACAAAATAATTCCGCACATTCGAGAGAATGAGCACCACCCTCCGGTGAAGCGCCTCGATATCGCGCACGCTGAAATTTAAATCCTCCGCCTGCATCACGGGCGAGTGCATAAGGTAGAGCCGCAGTGAGTCCGCACCGTACTTCGCAATCACTTCTCCGGGGTCAGGGTAATTGCGCTTCGACTTGCTCATCTTCGCACCGTCTTCGGCGAGGACCGTCCCCGTTGTCACCACATTCTCGAAGGGCGCTCTGCCGAAAAGAATCACCGAGAGCACGTGCATTACATAGAACCACGCGCGCGTCTGCGGAATATACTCCGCCACAAACTGCGCGGGCAATCGAGACTCAAACGTCTCCTTCTGCTCAAAGGGATAGTGATATTCCGCAAATGGCATAGAGCCCGCCTCCATCCACGAATCGAAAATTTCCTTTACCCGGCGCGCCGTCCCGCCGCAGGCGGGACACTTCAAAACCACCTCGTCAATCCCGGGACGATGAAGGTCATCAATGTCCGCGTTCATCTCAAAGAATTCGCCTACTTCCGGATACCCCTTTTCTGAACCAAAATACTGCCGGAGCACCCACAGCGGGTCACCGTGGCTTATCACGAGTATCCGCTTGTCTCTATTTTTCTGGTTGACGTCGCTGACCGCTACCACCATCCGCTTCTGGAGCTCCGTCCATGTCTCGCCTCCCTCCGGCGCCTCCGTCCAGCGCTTCTCGAACGGAAGCATGTGGTGCATCCCTTCGCACGGCTTCCCGTTCCAGATACCGAGGTTCCACTCGCGAAGCCGCGCGTCGTATTCCACCGGACACTTGAGCGCCTTCGCAATAATCTCTGCGGTGTGCTTCGCGCGCCGCACGTCCGAGGATACAATAAGGTCAATTCCTCCCTGTTTCTTCAACTGTTTCGCCATTTCCTCCGTCTGCCGCACGCCTTCATCCACAAGGTCAATCGGGTCGTTCTCCATGTACGCGCTGTGAATCACGCGGACATTCGTCTCCGCAAGCCCATGCCGCGCGAAGTAGAGGGTATTTGTTCCTAATCCCAACTCGCGGATGCTTCCCACTACTATCACGTTTCCGCACCCTCCTTGTTCCTTGTTCCTTGTCCCTTGTCCCTTCCCTTGGCACTTCCACACCGGAATCGGATTCCCCCAATACCGGTTGCGCGAGATATTCCAGTCCGGCGCTTGCTCCACGCTCTTCGCATACCGCCCAAACTTCAGGTGCGCGGGGAACCAGTTGATTTCCTTTTCGTTCGATTTCAAAAGCTTCAGTTTAATTTTTTGTATGTTCACAAACCACGCAGGAATGGCATTGTAGAAAAGCGCGGTCTCGCACCGCCAGCAATGAGGATAAGAATGAGTGTGCGCTGCACGTGCAAAGAGCAAATGGCGAGCAGCTAAATCATCCATCACAATCTTGTCCGCCTTCTTGAAATACTGCCCGCGCACCAATTCCGGCGCTTTGTCGTTGAATATTCCCCTCTCGTCCAAAAGCGGCACCACGGGCAACCTCTCCTTAATACCAAGGTTGTAATCGTCTTCTCCGTAGACCACCGCCGTGTGCACGATGCCCGTGCCTTCATCCGTGTTCACAAAATCCGCGGCGTAGACCTTGAAAGTTTTATCGGATTGCACCGCAGGGACATTAAAGAGTGGTTCGTATTCCATGCCAATCAAATCTTTCCCGTTTATTTCCTTAATCACTTCAAAATCTCCTTTGCCAACAACCGCATCTAAGCGCTCTTTTGCAACGATATAAATTTCCTTATCGCTTGTTCCTTGTCGCTTGTTCCTAAAAATCGCGTAGGCGATTTTTTCCCCAACCGCGAGTGCCACGTTCCCCGGCAATGTCCACGGCGTCGTCGTCCACGCGAGCAAGTAAACCGGCGTATTATTCGGTATTCGTAACCTCTTTGAAAATTGAGAATTGATAATTGAAAATTTAACGATTACCGATTCCTCGGTAATCGTTTTGTAGCTGTTATCCATCGCCACTTCAAAGTTCGAGACGGGCGTCTCGCATCGCGGGCAGTAGAGGAGCACCTTCCGCCCCTCGTAAACCAATCCCTTCTCGTACAGTTGCTTGAACGCCCACCAGACGGATTCCATGTAGTCGCGGTCCATGGTCTTGTACGAATTGTCGAAATCCACCCAGCGGGCGATGCGGCGAATCATTTTCCGCCATTCCGCCACGTACTGGAGCACCATTTTCCTGCACGTTTCGTTGAACTTCCCGATGCCGATTTCCTCGATTTTCTTTTTGCCGGAGATGCCGAGCTCACGCTCCACGATTTCCTCAATCGGAAGCCCATGGCAGTCCCAGCCCCAGCGGCGGCGGACAAAACGCCCGCGCATCGTCTGATAACGCCCCACCACGTCCTTAATAATCGAGCTCAACAAACTCCCGTAGTGCGGCGTTCCCGTCGCAAACGGCGGCCCGTCGTAGAACGTGAAGGGCTTCCCGTTCTTGGTTTTCTCGAGCGACTTCGCAAAAATATCCTGCGCGTCCCAAAACGCGAGGATTTGCTCCTCCGCCTTCGCTAAACCTGCCTGACCGGTAGGCAGGGCTCCGGCGGACAAGTCGCTCTCGGGCAGTTTGAACTCTTTTTTAGAAAATTCCTCTTGCATGTCTCTTAAAGGTTAAACCTTTAGGGCCCCCAAGGTTTAACCTTGGTCGCCGACCTTAGCACGCATTTACATCTTATCAGGCCTACTCACGCCAAGAATAGTAAGTAAGTTCTCCAAAACCACCACCACGCCCCGCACGAGGAGCACTCGTGCCTCTTCGAGCTCCTTCTCCACCCCCACCACTTTCTCTTTCTCGTAAAACCCGTGGAACTCGCGTGCGAGTGAAACCGCATACTGCGCCAGGTGGTGCACGCGGTGCGTTGCCGCCGCCTGGGCGACCATCTCGGGGAACCGCACGAGCGCGCGAATGAGCCGCAATTCGTTTTCTCCGGTGAGCCGATTGAGCGCGCTCTTTGCGATTTGCGATTCGCTATTTGCCCGTTCGAGAATCTTTCTCGAACGAACGTACGCATACTGCGCGTAGTAGACGGGGTTCTTCGCGGAACGCTCCTTCGCGAGCGACATATCAAAATCCATGTGCGCTTCGGGCGACACTTGGAGGAAGAAAAACCGCGCGGCATCCGCGCCAACCTCATCAATCAACTCTTCGAACATCACGAACTTGCCTTTGCGCTTGGACATTTTCACTTCCACTCCGTTTTCCACAAGCCGAATCGCCTGCGTCACAATAGCTTCGAACGCCCCGATGCCCACAAGCTCCGCGGCCACGCTGATACGCTTCACATACCCGTAGTGGTCGGGGCCGAGTATGAGAATCTTATCGCTGAACCCCCGCTCTTTCGTCTCGAGGAAATGCCCCGCATCCGCGAGGAAGTACGTGGGGTACTTGTCGCTCGTGATGAGCACCCTATCTTTATCGTCGCCGAACTGGGTTGTTTTAAGCCACACCGCACCCTCCGCCTTGTACACCAATCCTTTCTCTTTGAAAAGCGCGAGTGTCTTCTCAACAAGTCCCTTTTCGTGAATATCTTTATCCTCCGACGTCCATCGGTCAAAGTGAATTTGCGCCTTTTCCTCGATTGCCCGCCGAATTTCTTTGAGCAGGTCCGCTGCCGCGCGCTTCCCAAGCTCAAGCGGAACCGCCGCATCCCTAATCTCCTTCGCGTGTGCCGCCGCCCATTCCTTCACATACTCGCCCTTGTAAAACTTCTCCTCGTCGGAAATCTTCCCTGCCGCGGCAAGGACGGACTTTCCCAAAATCAGAATCTGGTTCCCTGCGTCGTTTACGTAATGCTCCCGCTCCACCTTTGCACCGCAATGCACGAGCACGTTCGCAAGCGCGTCGCCAAAGAATCCTCCCCGTCCGTTCGCGAGCGTCAAGGGTCCCGTGGGATTCGCGGAGATAAACTCAAGCTGTATTTTCCTGTCCCTTAATTCGTCCGAAGAACCATACCGTTCTCCCTCTTTAATAATCCTCCCCAATTCTTCCTGAAACGCCGTGGGCGAGAGCCAAAAATTCACGAACCCCCGGGGCGTCGCCTCCACCTTCTCGAAAAATCCCTTGGGGGCATTTTTCTGAATCTGCTCCGCAAGCTCACGCGCGGCTTCTGCCGGACTCTGCTTCCGCTCTTTGGCGAGGACGAACGCCGCGTTCGTCGCGTAGTGCCCGTGGAATTCCTCGTCCGGCACCGTGACCGCAGCGCCAGAAGGAAGCGACGCTCCGAGCGCTTGTTTAAGTATGGATTGAATTTTTGTGTGCATGTGGTAAGGTATGGTTCAAGAGCGGCAGTGGTGTAGGTTCATTCCCTTAAGGAGGGGAAACGCACACTGGCTGTACAGTTTTTTGTGCAGACACGGGCGTCCTATTCAAACAAGCCCACTGCCGCCCGCTCTTTGATAGTAGGTGAGTTATTCAACATCTTCCGGCGGGGTCTTGTTGGTGCTCAATATAACTATGTCCACCTTAGTTATTAACACTGGCCCCCGCCGGTTTTCTTTTTGAAGAATACCGCAGAAGACCGCCAAACGGAAGGAGCTTGCTCGTAACGCTTTGACGCGCCGGAAAAATACGCTATGATACAAAAAGTTATTGACTCATCTCAATACTAACGGCGGAGTGCGCAATTCTGACCATCCTCCCCCGCCATCCCCTGGCACAAGATGCCGCACTCCGTCCTTCGGTAAAGCAACGGAGCGGCTCGCGGCTTGCGACTGCTCCGTTTTATTTCCATTGACAATTCGCCGCCGCGCGCTACGCTCAAGGCGTCGGCGGCAGTGAGGTGCAATTCAATTCAGTACCTATCCCCCGTTCAGTGTGGTATTGAATGAAAACCACTGCCGCCGCGCTTTTTCATGTGAAACGGATGTTGACATCTTTTGGCGGCGCGGTACCCTGAAATTGCCGCGAGTGCGGGAGTGCCGGGAATTCATATCCTCAAGGGGGAAACGCTGTTGGCACGCCGCGCAGGTGGCTAACGCGCGAGGCGGGTGCAAATCCGCCTCGCATTTTTTGTTTGAGCAAAAGAAAGATAAGATAGAGATATGGAATCGCTCGCAGAAAACAAACGCGCTTGCCTCGCCGAAAATAGGCGGGCCCGCTTTGACTATGAAGTCCTCGAAACTTTCGAGGCGGGCGTGGTACTCAAAGGGCACGAGGTAAAAAGCGTGAAAGCAAAACGCATGGGACTCGCGGGAAGCCGCGCCATCATCCGCGGCGGCGAGGTGTATCTCGTGGGCGCGCAAATCCCCCCATATCAGCCGCTCAACGTCCCTCCGGACTATGCGCCGGACGCGACGCGAAAGCTGCTTCTGAAGCAAGATGAAATCAAACACCTCGTGGGCGCCCTCCGCGAGGGGACCACACTTATCCCCTTGAACGCGCACCTTAAAGGCAATCTCATAAAGATAGAACTCGCCCTCGCCCGCGGGAAAAAGAAGCACGACAAGCGAGAGGCAATAAAAAAACGCGACTCACGTCGCGAGATGAAAAGGGGTGAGTAGCGAGCGCTTCTGCAATCGCACGCTGGAAACTTGACCCCTAAAAATAGACAAGCGTCGCGGTGTTACCCAGCGACGCAAGTCGTTTTGACCTCCATTATCCCCTTTTTCAGTGCTCCGGCGCGTTCGGGGTGAACTACGCCGGATATGAATTGGGTGGGCGGGGCTAATGGACAATATCCTGCCCGGATGGCGGCACAACCGAGATGACTCCGGGGACGGGAGGGATGGAATCCAAATCAATCCCATAGTGGATCTTCAGCGCCTCGCGAGTTTCGGCGTCGAGTTCGCCAGTCACGGCGATTTTCTTCCCCTTCTTCGTCCGTCCCACCTTCTTGTTCACGCGCAACTGGAGTGCCATGACCCCCGCTTCCATCATATCGCCAAACTCCCCGTCGATGACGAATCCCTGAGGGGTGCAGTCTAACGATATCAGTACAACTCCGGCAATCACAACTTCCCAATGCAGCTTGGGATCCGCCGGGCCTTTTTTGAGGTCCGGGAATTTTCCATTCGACTCACTCATAACAGCTAGCTCCTATAGGTTAAGTTAATCTTTCGTTTCAGCCCTTTCCGAATTTATTTTCATATCAAAAAGGGCTGGCGAGATACTAATACGCCAAGCCAAGTCAGTCAAGGAAAATCTATGCTACTTCCGTTTGGTAGCACTGCTCACAATAAACTATGTACGGCGAGTCGGGCACGTACGTCGTCTCGAATTCATTCGGGCACGGCGCTCCCTCATGAAAATGAGTGGCAGTATTTTTGTACCCTTTCGCTCCAACCCCTTCGCATCCGCAGCGCCGATGAAAAAGTGCCACGGGATTCCGTTGCGCGAGGCGCATATAGTGGCGGCAGTTCGGGCAAAGGCGTGGAAGCGGAATGCCAAGCTTCCGTAAAAACTGCAGCTCCTGCGGAATAATGCGGAATGCACTCGTACACTGCTCGTTGCATTCTCCTTTGTGCGCACATTCCAAAATTTCATTCGTAATTGAGTCCTGCACATCCCCAATCCGCGCAGGAATGTCCTGCGCCGCAATCGTCGGCACATATTGCCGCTTTTCTGTATCTTTCCACTGGACACCTTTACCCATCGCATCCGCTTTTGTGATTGAAAAATACTCCTGTGCCACCGTTTCATTGTACGTGAAGGGTGAAATCTCCGGCGGGAAAAACTCTCCGAGCCCGTACAGAATCCCCTTGTTCCCTGTTCCTCGTCCCTTGTTACTGATATACGGCATCGTTTTCATCTGTTCGACTATCTTCATTCTCATCTTCTCATATTCATCCTTCGCATATTGCTTGTTCAAAATGCAATATTCTTTCTTCTTCAACCCGATGCACCCGAAAAGGTTCGAGGAGTTGTAGCAATCGTCACAGTAGTACGCGTCGTGCGTGTAGTATACGCGGCTGCCGAACGCCACGCGCTCGGTGCCGAACCCGCTCACCAGTTCGAGCGTGAGTTGCGCGCCCATCCCCACGTGGTCAATGTCGTAGCTGTCCTTCGCCTGCGTAGGAATAAAAAACGAGTAGCGGCAGTTCTCGGCTTCCGAGGCGGTGAAACATCCTTTGCAATTTTTCACGTTATCGAGGTCGTCGCCGGTCGAGCCCGCGGCGTTCCGCACCCACGCAAACTTGCGCGGAAACTTGAGCGTGTGCGCAGAAAACTTTTCGCGCATTGCCGCAACTCCTTCCGCAGTATCGAGCGCACACTCATTTAGTTTCTTTTCATACTCCTCTTTCGTGTACTGCTCATTCCAAATGCAGTGCGACGCGTTCCGCAAGTTCGTGCACCCCACGCAATTCTGGCAATTCCGGCAACCGTAGAGGAACCATGAGTCGGAACAATCCTCGGAGAACGCGCTCATGCGCACGCGGCTGCAGCGCCGGAGATGCACCGAGCCGTAACACGATTCGCTCCGCTGGCAGAAATCCACGTCGGCGCAATCGGTAAGGTAGATGCTCTGGCTCGCGTAGCTGCAATCCTCATAGTGGTGCCCGCCGAAAACGAGGTAGCAATTTTTCAAATTCACGCCCCAATTCGTGTAATCACTCGCCGACGCGAAATCAATGTAGAGCGCGCGGCGCGGCACCGCCCGCATAAGTTCGCTGAATTGTTCAAAAAATGGGCGTGAGAAATCATACTCGCGCCCATAGCCGAGCGGGTCCCACTTGTCGGACTGGTAACACTCAACGCAATAGACTGTATATGGCGCATCCGGCGCGTACATGCTCACCACGCTTTTCTTGCATAAATCGCATGGGCGTTTGTAGAGCGCGCGTTCGTTCCGAAACATCTGCCGCCGCACCATCCGGCACCGCGGACAGAAGGTTGGCGCGGGAACTTGGAGCCGCGCGTAAAATGCCTGGTCTTCGGTATCAACCGCAAACTGTGCGTGACAGTTTTGGCAAGTTCGAGCTTCGGAGTTCATATGGAGTATTCGCGAATAATGCTAAGGAGTAATCTCGAATAATGCGAATCCGGATTTTAATAACGCGAATCCATTCGCATTATTTGCTTTCATATTCGCGACATGAGCGATCATTCCTTTCATTTGCGTTATTTGCCTTTATTCGCGTTATTAGCGATTACTCCTATACGATTTCTGCGTTGTAGCACCCCTCGCAGTAGATAATTTCTTTTCTTTCGGGCGCATACGTCGTCTCGAACTCGTTCGGGCACGGCGAGCCCCCGTGGAAATGCACGGTGGTGTTTACATACCTCGCAGATTCTCGCGGATCTATCTGCGCCGATCCGCGCGGATTTTTCATATCCGCGTTTATCTGCGTGCTATTGCACATGCAGCGGCGATGCCACAATTTCATCGGATTCCTCTGTGCGAGCCGCGCCGCATGTCGGCAGTTGGGGCAGAGGCGCGGCAGGGAGATATTGAATTTCCGATAAAAGGTAAGTTCTTGGGGCACGACCCTGAACGCAGTGGTGCACTTATGCGTACATGCTCCTTCATGAGCACAACCAACGGTTTCTTTCAAAATCCCGTCCCCCACTTCGGCAATGGTGTCCGGCAAGGAAGCTGCTTTCAAAGATATCGCGTACTCCCGCTTCTCCGGCACATACCAGGGGAAACCTTCTGCCTTCGCGCGGGAAGCATCGAGCGGGTAAAAGTCCTGCGCCACGGTGTCGTTATAGCGGAATGGAGAGAGTTCAATCGGCGGGAACTCCCCGTACCTATACGCTATACGCTTTTCGCTATTGGCAATAAGCGACTCGTACGGCATCGCGTCCATGTGCACGATAATGCGGGGGAGGAGTGTTTCATACTCCTCCTTCGAATACTGCTTATTTAGGATGCAATACGATTTATTGCGAAGCGACACGCACCCGAAACAGTTCTGGCACGAGTGGCAATTGTAACTGTAGTGGACATCGTGCGAGTACCACACGGTCGTGCTGAAACTGCACCGCGCGTTGTTTACCCCGATGGAAACCGCCTCGTAGGTGAGCTCGGACGTGCCTCCCGCCCCGGGACCGGAGTCGTAGCAATCCTTCATGCCGTACGCCCCCCAGTTGCAGTATTTTGAGTTCTCACTCCCCTCGACGTCAAAGCACCAGTGGCAATTTTTCGCTTCTTTAATGTTGTCGCCGGAGACATCCGTGCATTTCAGGGTCTGCGCGTACTTGTGGATTGCCTGCACGTGAAGCTCCCGAAACTTCTTTTTGAGCGTTTCTATCCCCTGCGCACTCTCAAGATGCAATTCTTTGAGCTTCTCAAAATACTCGGTCTTAGTATAGGGCTGATTGAAAATGTAATACTGCTTGTTCCGCAAACCCGTGCACCCCACACAGTTCGAGCACCCGCGGCAATCGTAGAGAAAATAGGAATCATTGCAGCTCTCGGACTGGAGCGACCAAAAGAGCCGGTAGGAGGCCTTGCACATCACGTTCTCGTACCCCGCCTCGAGCTTATGGCATGTGTAGGAATCGAGCGTTTCTTTGGAATACGCGAGCCGGTTTCCGTACGCGCAGTCCTCGTTCCCCCATCCCGCGCTCACGAAGTAGCAGTTCTTGTGCTCCACCGTCATGTTGCAGTAGCTCGTATTTGTGGATTTGCTGTCTGCGAGGTTCACAAGCGGAGTGCGCTCAAGAAGCTCGCGGAACTGGGTGAAGAATGGTTTTGAAAGGTCATACTCTTTGCCATACGCAAGCGCGTCCCACGCGTCGCTCCACCAATACTCATGGTCGTACACGGTGAGCTTCGGGTCGGAGTAAATTGAAATGATGTCCTCGGTGTGCCCGGGGGCATTACACTTCCGCTTGGAGAGGCCCCGCTCATTCCGCCACGCAAGCCGCCGCTGCAGGCGGCACTCGGGGCAAAAGGTCGGCGGCGGGACACTTATCTTTTTGTAGAAATCAAAATCTTCCGGTTCAATCGTGAACTGGCTTTTACAGTTTTGGCAAATCTTTTGCTCCGCATTCATATTCTCACACTATACACCGCCCAAAACTTTGTCAAATAAGTATGTACATTTTCGTATACTTTTGTACAAAGTTTTTTATAGCATTGATAAATAATATATTATATGCTATATAATCCGTATGGCAAAGAAATACACATTAGGCAACCTTCGGGAATTTCTGGAGGAATTCGGACTCACACCAAAACAGGCGGCGCTCTACCTCGCCTCGCTGCGGAAGGGCCCCTCGCCCGTGCAGGCGCTTGCGGAGGAGGCGGACATCCAGCGCACAAACGCCTATGACGCCCTGGGCGCACTCGTCGGGAAGGGACTTGTGAGCATTTCCACATCGGGGAAGAAGAAACTTTTTGTCGCGCAGTCCCCCGCCGTGCTCAAAACGCTTCTTGCGGAGAAAGAAGCCGCGCTTACGGACGTCGTGCCCCAGCTCGAATCGCTCCATGCGACGACCGAGCACAAGCCGCGCGTTCTCTACTATCCGGGCATTGAAGGGTACAAACGTGTCTATGAGGACTCGCTCACCACGAAGGAGAAAAAACTTTTCGGCATCTTTGCGGTGCAGGACGTCTGGGAAGTGCTGGGGAAGGAGTACGCGGACAAGATGGTGGCGCGGCGCATAAAGGCAGGGATTCCCCTGCGCGTGATTCGCTCCCGCGAGCGCGACGCCCCGCACGTGTATCCCTCCACTCCGCGCGACCTCCGCGAGATGCGCTACGCCCCGCCAGGGCTAGTCTTCCCCATCACCACCTACGTCTACGACAACAAAGTGATTATCCTCTCCTCCAAAAAAGAGACGTTTGGTCTCCTCATTGAGAGCGCGGATATCGCGCAGGCGCACCGGAACTACTTTGAAGCGTTGTGGAAAATCAGCGAGGCGGGGTGAGCGCGAACGCCCGGGAAAATTGAAAGAGGCATCACGCTCGCCGCGTGATGCCTCTTTCTTGTTGGGAAACTTAAACCGTGATTGGGAATTTGAGCACCATTCTATTTTACCGTGATGCTTTGCGGCGAAGAAGTCGTGGTGGTGCAGTATCCAAATTGATTTACGCCGCGCACCTCCACTCTGTAGGTGCCGGGCGGAACCGAGTCCGATACCCAAAAGATGACCCGGTCATCCGTCCAGCTCTTGATGTCGCCGCCTTGAATCGCCATATCCAGGACAAGCGGGTACCCCGAGAGCACCACCGCCGAGTTCGGCTGGTAGACGCAGAATCCCCTCCCGTCTATCAGAAACTGCCGCGATGCGTTGCGGTACGCCGGCGCGTAGGTTGTCGTGGGGGGAGGAATAAAGATGGGCGTGCCGGTCGCCGTGCGCGTCGCGGTGCTCGTGGCAGGCACCGAGGACGCGTGCTGCACGGGTGAAGCGGGCGGGGTACCCGCGGCCTGCTTCGCGGGAGGGGCAGAAAGCGCAGCAGACGAGGAGGGATTGCCCGCTTGCCTTGCCGCCGCGGGAACGCTCTCCCGCGCCGTGCCCCCCGACACTGCACCGCCGAGCTCCTTTACTCTCGCTGCAAGGTTCTCACCTTCGAACCGGAGCAGGGTGTCACGCTCGGTGATAAGCGGCGGGAGCGGGGACGTCGAGGTTGAAAACGCCGGTGGTGAAGAGGGCAAGTCCCGAAGCACTCCCCCGCGCCACCAGAGAAACACCGCAAGAAATGCCCCCAACATCGCCCCGAGAAGCGCCCATCGCGTCATGACAACTGTTGCGTATGTTACGGCACCGTCACCATGGGCGGCGACGACGCACTCGCCGTGCAATATCCCGACTCATTCACGCCGCGTACCGTCGCCTTATACGTGCCGGCGGGCACATCGCTGGAGACAACAAACACCACCTGCGTCGCCGTCCACGTTTTAATCCAACTGCCGCTCACCGCAACGTCCATGACAAGCGGGTAGCCGGAGAGTATCACCGACGAAACCCCCGTGTTGTATCCGCAGAACCCCGCGCCGTCTATCTGGAACTGCCGCGGATTGTATGCGGAGCTCGGCGTCGAAGTTGCCGAAGAGGATGCGGCGGCGGGCGAACGTGGCGGCGTGCTTGTCGGTGCCGTCGTCGTACTTGCCGCGGCGTTCGTCATGGTGCTCGACGCAGTACTCGACGACGACGCCGTTCCGGACGATGCAGACGTCGCGGCTGCCGCAGTGCTCGTCGCGATGCTTGAATGCGCCTCTACTGCCGATGCCGGCGCACTGGACGTCGCCGCGGCGGGCGCGGGCGCCTCTTCCGCAACCGTGGAAGAGGCAGCCGCCTCCGGCGCGGATTCCCCGCCGGCTGAAGGGGACGCAACGACCGCCTCCGGCGTGCTTGTGGTGAACTCCACGCCCGCCTCCGCCGCTTTCTGCCGCAGTTGGGCTTCTTCAAACTTCAAAATCTCGTCTCGATTTACCTCGACGGGAGGAATTGCAATAGCCGTCGGGGCTTCCGCCGGAGCCGCCGGCGGAGGAAGGTCCTCCAGCGTCGAACTCCGCCACCACGCGAACGCGCCGATGGCTCCCGCGAAAAGCGCCCCTATGACCGCCCAGCGAATCATTACTCCTTATTGTAGCAAAGAAAGGGCTTCTCCCCGGCGGGGTCTCCTGCCGGGACCTCCTTTTTGGTGTACTTTAGTTTACTAAAGTACACTCAATAACTGTAATTACCGCGCGGGGCATGTTGCCATCAGCACAACACATACTCGGGTAATATAAGTCAGTTGGCACAAGCTTCCGTATCATGGAAGCTATGTACCCACTCACTCTTGACAAAACCGCGCGCCGAAGTATTATCTGCACCACGGGGATGATCGGCTTCGATGAAGCTGGAATGCATGCCTGCGAGCCGAGCGGTGAGTCTCGCCTGCCCGCCGTAGCAATGCGGTGGCGGGATAACTTCACAAAACCTATTAACTGCCAACTTTAAAGTTGCAGCTCCGGCATACGCTTAAGCTTCGACAGGCTCAGCTTACCCTGAGTTTATCGAACGGGTAAGCGTAACCCGGAGGATCGGACTGCTCGGGCTTCTTGAGCGGAACTCCGGTCTTATATAAGGAAGCTCGCCCAGCCCTTTGGCTCCAAAAAGAGCTGGGTTAAACACTTGGAGCGTTCGTTTCGCAAGAAACTATGCTCGTAGAAGGTTTGCGTCACCCAGCTTCAGACGGCGGTTCAATTCCGCCCATCTCCACCAGATAGAACTTTCGCGTTTTGGGAGAGAGATTGCCTCGCGGCTTCGCCGCTCGGCAGGAGCGCGTCCCGCAAGGCGGGACGCCGCAGAATCCCACGGCGCATTGAACGAAAAGGAAACGGATTTGTCCAAAAGTGTATGGTTCGTTCCGATCTTTTGGACAAATGCCTTAATTTCTCCGAAACTCTCGCTCCGCGAGAGTTTTTTGGCTTTCTGTATGTCTAAAATCCAACTCCGCAAGGGTTCAATCCAATTCTTTCCGGTTCGTCCAAAATCCGATTTTTGAGACGCAAGGGAAACTTTTTTGCGCAGCAACTCCTCCTTTTTGACGAGATAACTTTCCTTTGGTATGTCGCCGTCAATGTAGGAAGGGCACCCGACCCCCTCAATCCGGACACCCCTCATCGGGGCGTTTTTTGTTTTCGGGTACGATGCCTTGCAAACATTTCTGCGGGAGTGCGATAGCCGAGGACCTTCATCGGTCTCCGATTGAGCTTGGCTTCAAGCGCAC
>JACPLI010000010.1 GCA_016186635.1 Candidatus Liptonbacteria bacterium
GAGGCGAAGTTGAACCGCAGGCCGATGGAGTGTCTCAAGGACAGAACGCCCCAGGAAGTTCTCGATGCATACCGGAAAAAAATCCGCAACAACAAAAAAAGCCGTGTATAGCGGCATTCTATTTCAGGGGGGCTGGTGGGTATTAAGGTGATGCGCCATTAAAACATTATTATATTGAATAGTCAAGTTCCAGCGGGAACAATTGCCCGCTATAATTCCCCCATCATGCCCGGGAAATTCATCGTATTCGAGGGACTCGACGGTTCCGGGCAGAGCACGCAGACGCGCCTCCTTGCCGAGTTCCTTACACGGAAGGGAAGGGAAGTGGTGATTACAAAAGAGCCGACGGGCGAAAGCGAGGCGGGCAAGAAAATCCGCGAGGCGCTCGCGCAAAGGATTGTGGTGACCCCTCGCGGACTTCAGGAACTCTTCGCGGAAGACCGGCAGGAGCATCTCGAGCGTGTGATTCTCCCCGCGCTCACGGAGGGGAAGTATGTCATTTCCGACCGGTATATGTTCTCAAGCTTCGCGTTCGGTGCCATAGAGTGCGATTTGGAGTGGCTTATCGAGTTGAACCGCGAGTTCCCGATGCCAGACCTCGCGTTTTTCCTCGCCATTTCTCCAGAGAAGGCGGTCTCGCGCATCGAAAAGCGCGGGAAGCCGAAAGAGCTTTTCGAGGAGACGGAAAAACTCAAAAAAGTGGACGAAAACTACCGGAAGCTCCTCACGCGCTTTCCGTGCATGAAACTTGTGAACGGCGAGCAGTCAGAGGAGGCGGTGCATGCGGAGGTTGTGAAAATAGTAATGCCTGTCTTACAATAGGAATCACCATGGAATATAAGCCAACGATAGGTCTCGAAATCCACGTAGAGCTCAAAACTCGCACGAAGATGTTTTGCGACTCGCTGAATAACGCGGATGAGAAGGAGCCGAACAGAAACACCTGCCCCGTCTGTTTGGGGCACCCGGGGACCTTGCCCGTGCCGAACAAAGAGGCAATCCGGCACGTGATTCGCGTGGGGCTCGCCTTGGGCGGCACTATCAATCCGGTGACGAAGTTCGACCGCAAGAACTACTTTTACCCCGACCTTCCGAAGGGGTACCAGATTTCGCAGTATGACCAGCCGCTCGTGACAGGTGGAAACCTTTTGGGCGTGCAGATTCGCCGGATTCACCTTGAAGAAGACACCGGAACGCTTGTACATACAAGCGTTCCGGAGAATGAAAATAAGCATGAGAATGATCATCCTTATTCTTATTCTCATCCTTCACGAGCCTCGCTTGTCGATTTCAACCGTTCCGGCGTGCCGCTCATGGAGCTGGTGACGGAGCCGGATATTACGAGTGCGGAGCAGGCGGCGGAGTTCGGGAAGGAGCTCCAGCTTATTCTGCGCTATTTAGGAGTTTCCGACGCCGACATGGAAAAGGGGCATCTCCGGATCGAAGCGAACATATCGCTTCGACCGGAAATTCCAAATTCCAAATCCCAAAATCCAAACGAATTAGGAACTAAAGTCGAAATCAAAAACATAAACTCCTTCAAAGCCATGCGTGGCGCGGTGGATTACGAACTCACGCGGCAAGAGGAGGTACTCAAAGCCGGAAAGAAAGTGTCGCAGGAGACGCGCGGGTGGGACGAGGCGAAGCAAAAAACGGTGAGCCAGCGCTCGAAGGAGGAGGCGCACGATTACCGCTATTTTCCGGAGCCGGACATTCCGCCGTTTGCAACTTCCGTATTCGAGCCGGAGCGCCTCGCGCGTGAACTGCCCGAGCTTCCGTCGGCGAAGCGCACGCGGTTTGCGAAGGAGTATGGGCTTGATGCGAAGCAGGCGGAGCTGCTTATCTCCGAGCCGAAACTCTCGGAGTATTTCGAAGAATCTGCCTCCGAATTGAAGTCCTTGCCGCCGTCAATTACTAATTACCAATTACTCATTAATTACTTAACCAGCGACCTCCGCGGACTCATGGGTGAAAAGGGAATTGAGTTCGGTGCCCTGCGCGTGAAACCCGAGCACTTCGCGCATCTTGTTTCGCTTGCGGCGGAGAAGAAAATCACGAGCCGACAGGCGAAGGATATGCTGCGGAAAATGGTTGTGTCGGACGAAGACCCCGAGGATATTCTCCGTGACGAGGCGGCGCAGTCGGTCTCGGACGAAGGGAAATTGCGGCAGGTGGTGGAGATGGTGCTCGTGGCAAATCCGCAGGCGATTGCTGATTATAAAAAAGGAAAGGTACAAAGCTTGCAGTTTCTTGTGGGGAAAGCGATGGGGGAACTCAAAGGAAAAGGAAATCCAGAGACATTGCGGAAGCTTTTTACGGACGAGCTGAAGAAATAGAGGGTGCGTGCGCGTGGTATGCTGTAGCCAGAACCTTTACAGTAAGCTAATGGTTTGCGGGGTTTTCGACCGCGTTTTCGGAATGCTCGGAATGGAAGGAGTTTTTGTGAAAATATTTTCCAATTCGAATAGTGTACACATTCCGAGATGGCGTGGCCCGCTCATATCGGATGTGCTACAGGAGTTTGACTCAAGGTGGATGGTGACACCTGCACAGGCGGTGGAGGTATGGGGGTTTCATCCACGACGGGTGCAGATACCGTATACCATGAAGACGATACAGTGGTGCGCTGCGCAGAACCGTCTCGCGATAGAGCCGCAAGAGTGGCGCCTCTTTTATTTGTTCGACTTCTCACTGCGAGAGATGTACGAACTCCTCAATAGTGGTTCGTCGCAGATGCGCTTTGATCCGGATTTGAAGTGGCTTGCGAGGGAGAGGAGGCAGAGGACATGGGCGGATGAGTCGATTGAGGCGCGATGCTACCTCACCAATCTTTCTGGCAACCATGAGAACATGTCGTGGTTTGATCAGGAGCATGAGCTTCGCGCACATGCACGCCCAAGGATCGTGCGCGCGCCTTCGGCCGTAATTACGCAAGCGGTGTTCGATTTCAATTTTCTCCACGATAAGCGGCTGCTTATTGATTGGTCTCACTGGGGACCGGAGGAAAGTTCTGAAGGACACCGCGTCTGCGTCGGTCCTTTCGGAGAGCAGGGACTCGCAATCAGCACCGCTGTTCTTTCTTCAAAAGATCCCCGACGGGCGTTGTGCTACATGATGCCACCGGAGTTTTAATCGTCAACCGAAATCGCGAGTTGTCCTCACGGCACTCGCGATTTTCTATTTTCTCGTACTCTACTTTCACAACATACCAACATACTTAAGAATGTTGGTATGTTGTGCGACGGATGCAGACGTAGTCCACCGTATGTTTTTACTTTTTCGGAACCACGTCATCTGCCGCCGGGCGTAACGCCAGGTATTGAGCTTCATTTGCCGGATGGCTTCGTCAAGTGGAATTTTCCCCTCAAGATATTCAATGATTTCGCGGTAGCCGATGGCATCGAGCGCCTTCACTTTTCCATACTTTTTGTAGAGCCCGCGCACTTCTTCGACGAGCCCGTCCCGGAGCATCTCATCCACCCGCTTCTCTATTCGCCGCCGGAGCGTTGCCGGAGGGACTTTCATGCCGATAATCCGCGCGTCGAAGAGGGGAGCACTTCTCGTCCGTTGCGCGGTGAAGGGTTTTCCTGTGGTAAGTGTTACCTCAAGCGCCCGGACCACGCGCCGGGGATTCTTCGGGTCCACGATGTATGCCGCCTCGGGGTCGAGTGCGACGAGCTTTTTGGAAACATATTCCAGCCCCCTGTTCCTTACTTCTTTTTCCAATCTCCTCCGTAGTTTCTCGTCCGCCGCTACTTTCGGGATATCCAAATTGTCCACGACCGCCCGCACATAGAGGCCGGTACCTCCCACAAGAATCGGAAGTTTCCCGCGCCGGAGGATTCCGCGGATAGCGCTCACGGCATCGCGTTTATATTCCGCCACGGCATAGTCCTCATCGGGGTTTTTTATGTCGATGAGGTGATGGAAGATTCCTCCTGAAATATAAAGCGGAGATTTTCTGGAGTATTTTTGAAAATTGGAAATTGATAATTGAAAATTACTGCGAACTGGCTTCGCAGTGCCTATATCCATCCCGCGATACACCTGCCGCGAATCGGCGGAGACGATTTCTGCGCCTTTGTAGCTGAATTTTTTGGCTTGCCCTGAGCGACTTGTGGTGAGCAAAGTCGAACCAAGTCGAAAGGCGAGCTTAATCGCGAGCGCGGTTTTCCCGCTCGCGGTGGGACCCACGATGACAAGGATTTTCGGGAGGGGTTTTGTTATTGACATTCTCATATTTTTATGTTATTTAATAATGGCTTTTTAACAAGTCAGTTATATAACCTTAACCTTTAAACCGAAGGACTTCCATGAAATTCAGATTTTGGTTGCCGAGATGGTTGCGGCGAGAACAGGAGGCGAGGCATCACCTTTACCTGTCGTTCACCGGTATACTCCGTGACTACTTGGATTGGTACCGGCCTTCAAATCCGAGAAGAGAAGTTTCGCTCCGCAACGCGATTTTCTACTTTGGCGCTACCCGGGAACATGTGATGAATCCAGTCGCGGCAGACGCTACAATAAAAAAGGTAGCCCGGGAGAGGCCCTTCAAAAGTAATCCAGCGCAGAGCGAGGGAGCATACACACACTTGTATGGTTTGGTGTGTGGGGAGCTTCTTGTCGCCGAGAGCGAGGGGAGAGTGTTGTGGCGGGAAGTCGGTAAGGAGAGGTATAATCAAGACCTCAGCGATTTCTTGGTGCGAAACAGTTACCCCCCTTTGCCGCCCCTACTCCTTGGAGATTTGTTTGACTCATCGGAGATTAAACGCTGGATCGAACGGGAGAAAATCCCGCTCGCTGTGCATTCGTGATGGTCTCAAAAAATGACCCGCTGGGGCAGTCTCCGGCGGGTCATTGCATTTTTAGCGCTCGTCGAGGAATACAAATGCTGTTATAATAACGGTCGTTATTATAACAGCATTCTTATGCTAGAATTCTAACATGCGAACCTCTGAATCGAAAGAGCGGTTTGGTCCTGTGATGCGAAAAGTTTTACTTTTGTTGCAGGCGGGTGTCGCGTTGTCGCTATCGGGAAGCCCCCGCGCCTATTTCCGCGTGCTCACAGGCGTTTCCCGCGAATGGAAACGAATCAATCAGCGTTCCCTCCGCGAAGCGATACAGCGCCTTTACGAATCGAAACTTGTCGGCATAAAGGAAAACAGCGATGGAACGGTGCGGCTTGAGCTCATGGACGGGGGAAAGAAAAAGGTTTTGGAATACAATCTTGATACGTTGAAGGTACAGAAGCCGGAACGCTGGGACAAATTATGGCGCGTAGTGATATTCGACATTCCCGAGGAACGAAAACAGGGAAGATATGCGCTTGCGAGCATGTTGAAGCGACTGGGTTTTTACCCAATGCAGAAAAGCGTGTTTATACATCCCTTTGAATGCAAAGATGAGATTGATTTCATCATTGAAGTTTTCCGGTTGAAGCCGTATGTGTGCTTCCTTCGTGTGAAAGAAACCGACATTGATTTGCATCTCAAGAGCGAATTTGGTATCTCGTAACGCGGTACAATTTGAAATGCTGTTATAATAACGATCGTTATTATAACAGCATTTCAAATTCAGATCTCGTATTGCTTTTCGGTAATTTCTTTCCGAATCTTTTCGGTGAGTTGTCCTAGTTTTATTTCTCCATCCTCGCCCGCCGCAGCTTGAGCGGAGGAGGGCTGGCCACCTCGATAACGGCGGACGTTCACGGTGCCGTTTTTCTCTTCCTTTTCGCCGACAACAAGGATATACGGAATTTTCATGAGTTCCGCCGCGCGGATGCGCTTCCCGAGCGTTTCATTCGCATCGCTCATCTCGACGCGGATGTTTTCCTTCACAAGCGCATCCTTCACTTTCGCGCCGTAGGAGGCAAACTTGTCGCTTATGGGAATCACGGTTGCCTGCACGGGGGAGAGCCAGAGGGGGAATGCGCCCGCGGTGTGTTCGATGTACACCGAGAGGAAGCGTTCGATGGAGCCCATGAGCGCGAAGTGAATCATCACGGGCGTCTGCTCTTTTCCCGTTTCGTCGGTGTAGGTGAGGCCGAACCGCTTCGGCTGCACGAAATCGAGCTGCGGTGTGGCAAGCTGCCACTCCCGCCCCAGGGCATCAACCGCCATGAAATCAATTTTCGGTCCATAGAACGCGGCTTCTCCCTCCGCCACAAAATAGTCAAGACCGCTCTCCTTCGCGATTTTGAGGAGGATGCGTTGGGCTTCTTCCCACAGCTTTGGTTCCCCCAGATATTTATCCGGTCGCTTTTGGTCGCGGAGCGATAGCCGCGCCCGTATCTGCATCCCGATACTCTTATAGAATGTTTTGGTAACGTCTATGAGTTCTTGGTAAATCTGCTCTATTTGATTCGGCCGGCAGAAGGTATGGCTGTCGTCTTGGGTGATGCAGCGCACGCGGGAGAGGCCGAGGAGCTCACCTGCCTTCTCATCGCGGTAGACGGTCGTGGTCTCCATGTACTTTAAGGGCAGGTCGCGGTAACTGCGCGGCCGCGAGGCGTAGATTTGTTGGTGATGCGGGCAATTCATCGGTTTCATGACGAGTTCGTCTTTCGTCTCCTGGCTTTTCACCAAAAACAACTCGCCCCCGAACTTATCCCAGTGCCCCGAAGTTTTATAAAGCTCGCTTTTGGTGATGTGCGGAGTCCACACTTTCTGCCATCCTTTTTTCTCGCGCAGTTCTTGCGAGTAGGCGTTCAAGAGTTCACGGAGGAGCGCCCCTTTCGGAGTGAAAAGCGGCAAGCCTTTGCCCACCTGTTCGGAGAGCGTAAACAAGTCCAACTGCTGGCCGAGTTTCCGGTGATCGCGCCGCTCGGCCTCCTCGCGCATTGTGAGGTATTTGTCGAGTTCCTTCTTCGTCGCGAACGCAAGCCCGTAGATGCGGGTGAGCATTTTGTTTTTCTCGTCCCCGCGCCAGTAGGCACCCGCGAGGCGGTCGAGTTTGAAACTCTTGGGGTCTATCTCCGCAAGGGGGAGGGTATGCCCTCCTTTGCAGAGGTCTACGAATCCGCCGCAGACGTAGAAGGTGAGGGTTTTCCTTTCTTTTGCGAATTCCTTGGCGAGTTCCATCTTGTACGCATTCCATGCAAACTCTTTTTTTACTTGCGCGAGTGTTACTTCCTTCTTGGTCCATTCTTTCCACTGCGGCAAAAGCTCCCGCATCTTTTTCTCGATTGCGGGAAGGTCGGCGTCGGAAATCTGCACCCCCCTTGCTTTTTCCCCTCGTCCGAGGGGGGAGTGGAGGGGGGTGATGTGCGCGTTGCTGAAGTCAAAATCTTGATAAAACCCGTTCTCCACCGCCGGCCCAATCGCATTCTGCGCGCCCGGGTAGAGTTCCCGCACCGCCATAGCGAGAAGATGCGCCAGCGAGTGGCGGGTTGCGTCGAGAGATTCTGTTTCTTTTGGTTTCATTTTGGAGTAATCGCTAATAATGCGAATTTAGGTTTCAATAATGCGAATCCATTTATTCGCATTATTTGCCTCCATTCGCATTATTCGCGAACACTCCTCAATGGTAGCAATTTCAAGCGTTCTTGGGGATATTGACATTTTTGTACTTTTATGCTATGTTGTTAGCGTTTTTAAGCTCGGCACCCGACCCCCTCAATCCGGACACCCCTCATCGGGGCGTTTTTTGTTTTCGGGTACGATGCCTTGCAAACATTTCTGCGGGAGTGCGATAGCCGAGGACCTTCATCGGTCTCCGATTGAGCTTGGCTTCAAGCGCAC
>JACPLI010000014.1 GCA_016186635.1 Candidatus Liptonbacteria bacterium
CGCCGTCGCACGCACGCCCCATCCCTGCCGGACGAGGTGCACGGCTTCCATTCTGACCTTGGGGAGAAACGGATTCATGGTGTATGCCGTGCCTCCATGCTATGCCGCATGCAGGTGTTTCCAAGGTAGTGAAACATTACGGCTGTTTGACTTTTTATATATTTTATGCTAGGATTTCCGCAGATTTTCGACGTGTTGGCTCGTTTCTCGAGGGTTGCCTCCGCCTGTTTGCGGAGCAATTTCCCGCTCTTGCGCGTGCAAGAATGGGGCTGCCATGTCGTTAGTTTTGAAATAAGTGAGTAAAACCACTGAACTGAAACAATACCCGCTTAGAAAGGAGCGGATGATGATATGGCTCGAACTTTTGAGCTGACCTGGGACCCAGACCCACCAAAACCGGAACCCGCAACAGGAAACTACTCCACCAACGCCCACATCAACCTGGACGACTGGAGAGGAAACCTGCCGAGCACTGTAGGACTCACCGTGCACCATCAGGGAACGCAAATCCTGAATAAGCCCGTGGACATCCAAGTGCTTCGCCGAGGGGTAGGGCATGGACAATATCCCCTTACCGACCTCATCGAAGGACAGGACTACAAAGTGGAAATCACCACGGGCGGACTCACGGTGATAAAATTGCTCTGCGTGCGCAAGCCCGAGAAAGAGTCCCGAGACGACAAGCGGTTGAAAAGCTTTCGCCGCGATAAGGACCTCGCCGATGCGGAATTCGCATTGAACGAGGCGAAAGCGAAACTTGAGGTCAAACCCCCAACCCCGACCAAGCTCATCCTGCAGAAAAACGGCGACGATGGGAAATATACGCTCATCATCACCGCACTGTCGGAGCGCGAGGGGAAAACAGTCGGAGTTCCCAACGTGCCGCTCGACGTTGATTTCCAGGGTCAGCTGATCCGGGAAATCCCGAATGGAGCAGGGACGATGGTAAGAATCTCGACGGGGATCGGGGGAAAAATTACGGTTCCCCTGCCGAACTTCAAGGAGCGCGAGAAGTGGGTCACCGTCACCGTTGACAGCGTCATCGGCGCCGGCGTCTCCGCAACAATCAAACTCCTTGGTCCGTGGCAAACCGTAACATAACCGAAAACTTCAAAGAAAGGAAATGAATATGAAATGGAATTGGAAAGAATGGCTTGATGCTATTGGCGCTACCGCGGGCATCGGCGCGCTCTGGATGCACTTCAAGGAGTGGGCGAGGGAAACCGCCAAACATCCTGAGATTCAGGCGAAACTGGTAAAAAAGCTCACCGAAGACGAACGCGGCGAGAACATGAAAATTGTCATCGCCAAGATGCCGCACGACTGGCGGCATCAGCGCTTCATGCACCGGCTCGCGCAAGCGCAAAAACTCGGCCTTGAACACTCGTTCATGATTGGGTTGAACAAACTCAAGCTGGACGAGATGCAGGAAAATGAAGCAGTGGAAATCCTGCAGGAACTGGGGCAAATGGAGGACACGGAATTCTGGGCATACATGGACTCGCTCCATGATGACCGGTACAGCCAGTTCTTCACTCGTCTCATCCTCGGGACTGCGGAGGTCGTCCGGCGCACCGCACCAATCGCAATCTCGGCAATCATACCCGTCATCCAGCAAGCGCGGGCGGAAGCCCACAGTCTTGCGGGATGGCTCCGCCAACAGAGAGGAAAATAGCCATGAACATTGACCACATTATGGACGAGGTAGAGCAGTCCGTAAACGCTCTTAAAACTGCCGCGCAGCAAACCTGGCCCGAAGTGAAGACATTCATAACGAACGAGGGCAAGGAATTGTTCGTCGAGGCCAACCTCTTCACCCGCTACATCCTCCAATGGGTGGGATGTATCGGGTTGCTCATACTCTTCACCATCCTCAACGTCGCCTTGATCTGGGAATCAAGGTTCTGGACCGCACTCGTGTCGGAGGTGCTCCTCGGAGGAGGATTCGCGGCATTCGTGATGACCTTCCGTTATCCCTTGCTCGTCCCGGTGATTCCCAAAATCCCCGGAGGAGCGAAGGTAATGGAATGGCTTGAAGCCATCATCCTCGGACTCCTCGCCGTCGGACTGTTCTTCTCGCTCATACCCTTGGGGTACAAGCAGGAGTTCTGGACGAAGGTTGAGTACCTCCCCGTGCTCATGCTTGCGGCGACCACCGCAATCGCGACGCACGTGTTCGCGCGGACGCAGACATGGAGCAAAGGCCTCCGGATTGCGGCATGGGTTGCGGTCATCTGGGCAACTGCCATGCTCTTCTTCGGAGTGAGCGGCAACCCGGAAAACCAGGTAAAGGGCGTGTTCATGGGAATCGCGGAAGCGGTGAACGGGAAACCGAAAACGCCACGATCGCCTCCGCCGCCTCCCCAGTACGCCATCTCCCCCGGAGACGGACACTGGGCACCCCCCATCGCGGGCCTCCACAGAGCTGAGTTCATCATTCAGCCAATGGGGCAGTTGAGTCACTGGATTCTGCCTCCGGAAGGAACGGATTCTGTCATCCTTCCCGAACGCCTCCCCAGCACGCTCCGCGTGCAATTGGCGTTCGCAAGCGGGATGGTGGGAAACGCATTTTGGGGAAACCCGATGCGGCAGTTCCAGACAATGGCTCCCATCACAGGTGTGCGGTTCGAGGTCTCCCAACCGATGACGATACAGCTCGCGTTTGCACAAAAAGATGCGAGAAGTTCGTCGTCATCACAGGGGGGCTTTTACCTGCGGAACCCGCCGGGGTACTGACCCCCCGCGCTACGCTGAAATTCGGATGCGAAAGTAACAATCGGCCCTGCAGGTCTCAAACTTGCAGGGTCGGCCTTTTTTAAGGAGTAGTCGCTAATAATGCGAATAAGGGCAAATAACGCAAATAGATTCGCATTATTGAATCCAAATTAGCGTTATTCGCGATTACTCCCTTATTTTTCAATACTTTTGGCGTGATTGACGAAACTACTTTTGTATGCTATAATATCGGCATCTTTTGGGATCTCGAGACCTCAAAAATCGAGGGGTCCTAGAAGGGATCCCTTGACAAATCAAAATCAACCTCAAAGTAAAGGATCATAACATGAGCGCGAGCGCAACAAGCGGAACAGGCACGGGCGGTGGAACACCTCCAGCGGGCGGTGGAACACCTCCAGCGGGCGGTGGAACACCTCCAGCGGGCGGTGGAACACCTCCAGCGGGCGGTGGAACACCTCCAGTTCGGCGGCGTATCCTTATCGGACTCGCAATGGTAGTGGGTGCCGGACTCATCATCTTCGGCGCCTTCACGGCGGGTAAGAAATCAACGAGTGGTCCACCCTCAAATCCTCCGGGGGTGGGCGGCGGGAGTACCAATGCGGTGCAACAAACCCAACCCAAGGGACAAAGCATGGCTAATCTCCCGCCTGGGTCGGGAGGGTCCACCGGCGGCACTGGCACCATCACTGCGGCTCCAGGGTCGGCCCTTGCCATCGGCAACCAACTCCATGTTCACATAGGGAAAGATGGGACGGTAACCACGGGGACGAACACACCGTCAGGAGGACCACAAACTCCCGCGACAGGGCGATTCACTGCTGACGGACTCTTCGTGTTCTCATTGGAAGACGGCACAGGAGAAGTTGAGCCGTTTCCAAACGAACATGAATTCTGGGGGCTTCTCAACTACACCGGCACCAACACCACAAAGTGGGCGACAATTCCGGAGAGAGCACCGGATTTCGCCGTCACCCCGCAGAACATCGGGTTCTCCGTCCAATTCTCGCGGGGAGACGTGGAAGACCCCACGAACTGGACGCCGTGGTACAAGTTGTCGCCGACGGGGCCGGACGTTGATATCCCCGGAAAGCCGACGGCGTACCGCCTCCAACACACAAACAGTGTGGCGGCGGCGAGAATTCACCTTCTCTTCAAGAAAAGGTCCTAGTCCCCGCCGAACGGTGAAAGTTTAGTGCAACAAGCCCTCGAGGGAAATTCTCTCGAGGGTCTTGCTTTTTAAGAGGTCCAACTCCACGAGTCACATTCACTACACTATCAGAGCGATCGCTCGCGTAGTGTAGCAGCCCCCGTTTTTCGACAGTGTAGCAACCCCCGTTTTTCGCTGGAAGCCGGATGTCCGGGTACAGTTGTGGTATCTTACAATCAGTTGTTTCAAACTTTTAACCTTTTGTATTTATGGACGAACGAACCGAAAAGATTCTCACCACACTTGCCGGGCTCTTGAACCGCGAGATAGACACCGCTGCCGAAGACACTGCGGCGACATTCTCCAAAGACAGCATTTTGCGCAACCCATTCGTCGCCCGCCTTGTAAGCGCCGGCGGCTCGTGGGTGGAGGCGCAAGGCAATATCCTACTGAAGATGCTCGGCAATTTCATCGAATTCATGGGGAATAAACTGCCGAAGACATCAAAGGCGGCAACCGCAGCATTCGGGAATTGGCGCACGCGCTTCTTTGAAGGAATCCCTGAACGGATGAGGACTGCCGCCGCGAATGGCACGCTCGCCGAAGAGAAAGCGCGCATCGAGACGGAAATCAACGCGATGCAGGAAATCGAAAATTTGCTCTACCCGCCGGGGGAAACACCGAAGTCATTCGATTGGAATGCGTGCTTCTCGAAAGCCAAGGATGCGGTGCATGCGACGCTCGCCGAGGCAACCCCTGCCGTCACAAGATTCGCCGACTGGGCGGAGACGCTCCCGGGCGCAAAACGCTAAAACTCTTACGGCCTCTTTCGGAAATTTCCAAAGGGGCCGTTCACGTTTCTCAAACATTACCCGCATCAATATTAGGAAGTCCGACTTCCTTACGGAAGTCGGACTTCTGCACTCTCACTCGCACCCCAACCACTCAACACTCTTCTAAATCACCACCACGCCAGCGACTCTATCGCCGGAGTTGAGGTTCATAATCCGCACGCCCTGCGCGGAGCGGCCCGTCTGGCGGACGCTTTTGAGCTCCGTGCGGATGACCTGCCCCTTTGCCGAGAGCGCGAGGAGTTCCGTCTCCTCGCCGAGGACGATGCCCGCAACCACCTTTCCCGTCTTCTCCGTCACCTTCGCCGTGCGAATCCCGGAGCCGCCGCGGTGCTGGGTTTTGTATTCCTTGAGCGGCGTCCGCTTGCCGAACCCCTTTTCCATCACCGCGAGGAGCTCCGCCGTGTCGCTCTTCTTCACCACGTCGAACCCCGCAACCGCGTCGCCGTGGCGAAGCCGGATGGCGCGCACGCCCGCGGCGCCGCGCCCCATGGGCCTCGCCTGCGACTCCGCAAAGCGGATGGACTGGCCCTTCTCCGTCACGAGCACCACTTGGTCATCGCCCTTCGAGAGCCGGACCCACTTCAGCATGTCGCCTTTTTTTCCGCCGGAGGCGGATCCGGAGGTCCCTTTCCCGCCAGAGGCGGGTCCGCCTCGGGCGGAGGCGGAGAGCTTCATCCCGATAATCCCCGTGCGCCGGATATTTTCAAAGTCCTTCAAAGCGGTTTTCTTTATCATGCCGTTTTTGGTCACCATCACGAGATAGCGATGAGCGATGAGTGATGAGTGATGAGTCTCCGATGCCTTGTTTCTTGCCCCTTGCTCGCCCCGTGGCGAAGCTGTACGGGGTTCCTTGTTACTCGATGGCACATTGACGATCGCGCTTATGTTCTCGTCTGCGGGAATCTCAAGGAAATTGTGAATCGCTTTCCCCTTCGCGGTGCGGCTCGCGGCGGGAATCTCATACGCGCGCGTTTCGAATACTCTCCCGCGGCCGGTGAAGAAGAGTATCCGGTCGTGCGTGTTCGCGTGGAAGAAGTGCGAGAGGAAATCCTCCTCGGCGACATCAGACCCAATAAGCCCCTTGCCGCCACGCCGCTGGGCTTTGAAGGTGTCGGGCGGGAGGCGCTTCACATACCCCGACGCGGAGAAGGTAATAATTGCCTCTTCCTCGGGCACGAGGTCCTCGTCGGTCATCTCCTTCAAGGCATGCGCGACCACGTGCGTCCGGCGCGCCTCGCCATACTTCGCCTTGAGTTCCATGAGCTCCTTTTTCACCACCTCAAGCATCCGCGTGGGACTCTTCAAAATGAGCGTGAGTTCCTTGATGAGCGTGCGTTTTTCTTTAAGCTCGGCTTCGATTTTCTGCCGCTCCAATGCCGCGAGCGTCTGGAGCTTCATTTCCAAAATCGCGGCTGCCTGCGCCTCCGAGAGCGTGAAGTGCTTCATCAAGTTCGCCCTCGCGTCCTCGCGGTCCTTCGATTTCTTGATGGTGGCAATCACTTTGTCTATCGCATCAAGCGCCTTTGCGAGCCCCTCCAAAATATGCGCCCGCTCCTCCGCCCGCTTCAAGTCAAACTGCGTGCGGCGCTTCACCACCTCCCGCCGGTGCGCGACGTACGCGAGGAGCATCTCCTTCAAAGAGAAGAGTTCCGGCTGGATGCCGTCCCGCAAGGCAATCATGTTGAAATGGAAATCCTTCTGGAGGTCGGAGTGCTGGTAGAGCTGGTTTAAGATTTTCTGCGGCGCGGCATCGGACTTTAGTTCCACCACGATGCGGAGCCCCTCGCGGTCGGACTCGTCGCGAAGGTCGCGGATGCCCTCGATTCTCTTCTCCTGCACAAGTTCCGCGATGTGCTTCACGAGCTCGGACTTGTTCACCTGGTAGGGAATCTCCGTAATCACGATGTCGAACCCCGCGCGCGTACTCTCTCCCTTCTTTCGCTCCACAATCTCCGCCTTCGCCCGGGTCGTGACCGCCCCCCGTCCCGTCGCGTATGCCGCCTTCACTGCCGCGCGGTCGTAAATCACGCCGCCCGTGGGAAAATCCGGCCCCTTCACATATTCGAGCAAATCCTCCGCCGCGGCGTTCGGCTTTTCGATAAGGAGCAGGGTTGCATCCACCACCTCCACCAAGTTGTGCGGCGGGATTGAGGTTGCCATCCCCACCGCAATGCCCAAGGTGCCGTTCACGAGGAGGTTCGGAACCTTCGCAGGAAGCACCTTCGGCTCATCGCGGGTCGCATCGTAGTTCGGCTGCCAGTCCACCGTGTCTTTCTCGATATCAAACAGCATCTCCTCCGCGACTTTCGAGAGGCGCGCCTCCGTGTACCGCATCGCGGCGGGAGAATCCCCGTCCTGTGAACCAAAATTACCCTGGCCCCACACAAGGGGGTATCGCATGGAGAAGTCCTGCGCCATCCGCGCCAGCGTGTCGTAAATCGCCACGTCGCCGTGCGGGTGGTACTTCGCCATCGTCTCGCCCACCACGTTTGCCGACTTCCTGAATTTCGCGAGATGCGTGAGCCCTATGGACCACATGGTCCACAGCACCCTCCGGTGCACCGGCTTCAGCCCGTCGCGCACGTCCGGCAGGGCGCGCGCGACAATCACTGACATCGCGTAGTCGAGGTAGGATTCCTTTAACTCACTGGTGATTTCCCGTTTTTCGATATTCATAGTGGATGAGTGATGAGTGATGAGTGATGAGTGAAATTTGCCCGCTCACCACTTGCCACTCCTCACTATTGTTACTATTTCATCGGTTTCACAATATATTCCCTGGACCCTTTCAGTAGTTCGCCAATTCGTCCGAAGGCGTCCGCCACATTATCGTAGAGCACGGCGCTCCCGCGCCGCATTGTCGCCCAAAACGACGCTCCCGTTTCCTCTCCGGCGCCCGCGGTGCGCGCGCCTCCCGCATCCGCAAGGAGGTTGTTGAAGTACACAAGCCACACGTAAAGCACCACCACCATTGCCACCGCGGAACCCGCGATGAGCACGCGCCGCTTCGTGGTGGCGTCAGCTCCTTGGAGCCGTTTCAAAAAACCTTCGGTGTTCATTGATTTTTGTTCCTTGTTCCTTGTCCCTCATGCGGACTTGAGCCCAATGGTTTTTGTCCCCTGCATCGCAACGAGGTCTTTCTTTCGGAAGACAAATTTCTCCTCGGCTCCGCCGCTTTCACCCATCTCCTTGAGGAATGACGCAGGAGATTTCTCATACGCGGGGATGACCACCTTCGGCTCGAGCTGGCGCACCACCTTCTCCGCGGCTTCGTCGCTTAAATATTTCGCGCCGAGCCGAAGGAACACCACGTCCGGCTCGTTCAGTTTCTCCAGCGCGTCCGCCTCAAGGCCTTTCGCGAGAGGACCTAAAAACGCGAACTTCACATCCTCCCACCGCACGAGATACGCGGTGTGCGCCCGCCCGGCTCCCACCGGAAGCGCAATACCGCGCACTTCTATCCCCTTGGACTCGTATTCGCCGGGGAACGCGACCTCCGTCTGCGGACCCGGTTCCGCGTCGGGAGCAGGAATTTCTGCGTCGGTTTTCAAGACCACATCGCCCTTCAAGCGGTTTGATGGGGGGTCAACGAGCACCGAAACATCGCCGCTCTGGATGCGGAACGAACCCTCGCCGAGATAGGTGATAACCACGAGCATAGTATAGCCGAAATCCAGGATAATTTCCAATGATTCCGCCAAAGGCGGATCCGCCTCGGGCGGACAATTATCAATTTTCAAAAAATGCGTCGTAGAGAACCGATTGAAAATTGAACATTGATACTTGAAAATTCAGAAACGCGGGCTTGCGTTTCTGGGAAATCCCCGTATAATTGCGAAACATGCCAGAAGCACAAAACAAGGCGGCGCAGGCAACCCTCCTTGAAACGCTCAAGGCGGCAATCCCCGCGGGCGAGTGGCCGAAGGAGGGAAGCGTCACTGAAGTGAAACTGCTCCGCAAGACGGACCGCAAGGTGTTTTTCGACATGGGCAAATTCGGCACCGGCATCGTGTGGGGCGCGGAGCTGATGAACGCGCGGGAGATGGTGAAGAACCTAGAGTCAGGCGGCACGTGCCTTGCAAAAATCAAGTTGCTCGAATCAGACGACGGCTACATCGAACTTTCGCTCGCTGAAGCAGGCAGGGAACGGCTCTGGCAGCAGGCGAAGGAACTCCAAGAATCGGGCGAGCTTGCGAAGGTGAAGGTGGTGGGCGCGAATGCCGGGGGGCTCACCGCAATGCTCTTTGACCTCAAGGCGTTCCTGCCCGTCTCCCAGCTTTCGCAGGAACACTACCCGCGCGTCGAGGACGGCGACCGGCAAAAAATTTTTGACGAGCTCAAGAAATTTATCGGGCAGGAGCTCACGGTGAAGGTGATTGACGTGAACCCCCGCCACAACAAGTTCATTCTCTCGGAGCGCGAAGTGGTGAGCGGGAATGTGAAGGAGCTCCTGAAGAAATACAAAGCGGGCGACGATATCCAGGGGCTCGTGACGGGCATCGCTGACTTCGGCGCGTTTGTGCGCTTCGTGGACGAGCCGCAACTCGAGGGACTTATCCATATCTCCGAACTCTCGCACGCGCTCGTCGAGAACCCGAAAGACGTGCTCAAAGTGGACGAGACGGTGAAGGTGAAAATCATTGACATCCGCGAGGACGGGCGCGTGTTCCTCTCTTTGAAAGCGCTCCAGCCCGACCCGTGGAGCACACTCGGCGACCGGTTTAAGAAAGGAGGCGAGGTGGAGGGCAAGGGCTATAAGCTCAACCCCTTCGGCGCGATGGTGGACCTCGGCGGCGGGATTCAGGGCACCGTGCACATCGCGGAGTTCGAGTCTGCGGACGCGATGAAACAGTTGCTCACGCCCGGCAGCGCGCGCACGTTCGTCATCGAAGCGGTGAAGCCGGAGGAGAAGAGGATTGTGCTCAAGTTGAAGAAATAACCCCTCGATATCCAATAGGTTTCCAAAAGGTTCCCGATTGATTTCTACAATTTAGCAAACTACACGCTATAGCGTGTAGTTTGCTAAATTGCACAGTCATACAGTTGGTCATCCCAAGAACACCCGGGGCGGCTTTGGATTCACTCACGTATTGTCGTGTATTGAAGGATTGAAAGAAAACATGTAAGCTGGGTACTGCTAACGCATGCCGCGGTAGCTCAGTGGTAGAGCATTCGCCTGAACTCTTCGGGCACCGGTTCAGTAATGAGCCGGAGAAAACTGGGTGAATTCGGGGGAACTTCTTTACTTTAAGAACAACCCCGAGCCAATCCTTCGCTAAAGCTATGGATTGCAAGCAAGCTACATGAGAAGGCTTGCCTGCTGTAGCCTTCGGCGAAGGCAGGTGTAGAGACTATCCCTTCGGGGAGTACTCTCCGACATGGGTCGGAGCGGAAGCGCCCAGCTCCATGCCAGATTTCAGACACCAGAAATCAGCTATCGGACAATGCATCCGATATCTGAAATCCGAGATCTAATTTCTGAACGTGGATGATGATATAGTCCAAACTCGCAAGGAAGAGCGATTGGTCGGGTGTTCGATTCACCCCCGCGGCACATTATAACGAGGATAAAAACTCTTGCACGAATGCAGGACTGTTAATTATCAAAGCGCAGTTCTGTAAATTATACCCCTTATATCCCTCAAGCTGCTTGATAACACTGTAAATCTGCCGTTTGCTATTTGGCCTGTTAGTGACAAATACCCCGGTGTTATTATCCATTCTTTTATAATCGTGAATCAGGACGCACCGTAAATGCTTGTACAGAACATTTAAAGAGGAGCCGCACTGTTGCGGACGCTTTTGGTGCAACTGAGAGCATTGAAGCCTACTAATCTGTTTTTTTCTGAGGACGTCATTTTCCTTTAACTGACGCAGGGTCGTGGGCATATTCTCTTTGATATACCGATCTACACACCCATTAGTAGATAAACTTTCCATAAAACAAAAGGCTATGAGAAGCGCTGGAACGGGAAGGTTGAGCTCTGAGTACTGGAGTCCCGAAAGAATTTTTCTCGCCTCTCTTTTCAATCTTGACACATCCATAAGCCAGTTCAGTACCTGTAAGGACCAGAACCTTGTTCGGGAAGATTATCGAGCCGGTCCCAGTCCTCTTGAGAAAAGTCGTTATAGTAGTCAAACCCAATCCAAAGAAAAAAGATCACGAATGCGATGACTACTAACACGGTTATCGCGAGATCCTTGATTCTCCTCATCATTTCTTGATGTTAACACTTCGCCCACACAAAATTTGTAAGCATCTGTCGGGGAGCCGAGAATCGAACTCGGACTACATGCTCCCAAAGCATGCGTACTACCACTATACGACTCCCCGGTGTATTTCTAGCGGGGCAAGAAGGACTCGTGCTACCGTTACACTACAGTCCGAAGCGCCACTTCAAATTACGCCTTTTTTCGGCTAGAATCAAACCGCTTGTCCCCGTAGCTTAACGGATAAAGCGGCTCCCTTCTAAGGAGTAGACTGCAGGTTCAAGTCCTGCCGGGGACACCATGAAACTCATCTCACTAAACGCGTTCGGCGGCAAGGCGTATGCACCGCTCATGGAGTTCGTGAAGGAGCATGCTCCAACGACGGACATTTTCTGCCTTCAAGAGATATTTTCTTCGCCATCGCCCGTACACGAGAGCCACGGGGCGCGCATGAACCTCTTTGAAGAACTGGGTGCCGCACTTCCTGATTTCCAAGGGCTCCTTGCGTCAGAGCAGGATGGGTGGGACTTCCAAGGACCCGTTGGCTTCCCCGTCTCCATGGGCAACGCCTTGTTTGTCCGGCGCACATTCCCCATTGCATCGTCGGGTAACTTTTTCGTGTACCTCGCAAAAAATAAAGTGATTGACAACCAACACTTTCCGCAAAGCGTCATCTATACACGCCTTGAAATACGGGGTGCGCGGCTCACCGTTGCCAATTTCCACGGCATCCCCCAGCCCGGGCATAAACTCGACACGCCGGAGCGGCTCGCGCAGTCGCAGCGCATTTGCGAGTTTTTGGCGCGCGAACCCGGCGCGAAGATTCTCTGCGGCGATTTCAACCTTCTCCCCGGCACGCAGTCCCTTGCGCTGGTTGAGAAAGATATGCGGAACCTCATCACGGAATTCAGCATCGAGCGCACCCGGAGCCGGCTTTCCCCGTTTTTCGGCAAGCCCGACTTTCAACCCTTCGCGGACTACATATTCACCTCTCCCCGCATACACGCAACGCGCCTTGAAGCGCCCGACGTCCAAATCTCCGACCACTTGCCGCTCGTGCTCGAGTTTTCGTAAGAATATGTGTGCGCGCTGAGGGGAAATCAAACGTCGCTTCGCTCCCTCACAACCCTCCGCCTACGCTAAAGCTTCGGCGGACAAGTCGGTTTCTCCTCCCGCCTGCCCGCCGTAGTTTCATACGGAGGCGGGACCCCTCCTTCGGTTCGATCCCCTCAGCGCACTCAACAAACAAGATGGATATTGCTAATTTTGTGCGCGCTGAGGGGATCGAACCCCCGACCTACTGTGTGTAAAACAGTCGCTCTACCACTGAGCTAAGCGCGCCCGCCCACAATACTTCCATACAAATCGCAGAAAATCCAGCGCCGCAATTTAGCAGATTACATGCGGTCGCGTGTAATTCGCTAAATTGACTTCAGATGCCGAAATAATATACTTTCAACAATTCCCATGCTTCTCACCCGCCGCATCTCAACCTGGTCCAGTTTTGTGAGAATCCCCCTCTCTTTCTGACCCTGCCTTCCGGCAGGCAGGCGAGAGGCGTTGCACCGTATGCGTGTACGGTACCCCGCCTCCAGGCGGGGTTTTTGCTTCACAACAAAGCACATATGAAAAACGAAGAAGACGCAGCAAAAATATTTGAGATCCAACCAGAAACTCAAAAAGCTCCTCAACAAAATCAAAACACAAACGGAGAAACGTGCGAGAGTCCTCCTCCAAAAAAACAAGACCCGTGTTTCGATCCGTACTAATTAAAAGAGGATACCTCGGCTATAACCGGGGCATCCTCGCTCACATCAATGCTGGTTATACCCATAAAAACTCGCGTGTTCAGAGAAGGAGAAAAACTCTTCCCTTTCATAACGCGCTACATTAAAAAAGTTCCGGAGCGCTCGGTCCTTGTAATCACTTCAAAAATTCTCGCGCTTTCTGAAAAAAGAACTGCGCCTATAAAGAATTCTCGCACGAAAGCTGAACTCATCCGCAAAGAAAGCGAGGTGGCCATTCGCACCAAATACGTGTGGCTCACGATAAAAGACGGGATGATGATGGCCTCGGCGGGGATTGATGAATCAAACGCGAACGGCAAACTGATACTCCTCCCCCATGACAGCTTCGCCGCCGCGCACGCACTCCGCAACGAATTGCGCCGACTCTACCGCATCAAACATCTTGGGGTGCTCATCACCGATAGCCGCACAATACCGCTTCGCCTAGGAGTAACGGGCGTAGCGGTGGGGTATGCGGGATTCCGGGGCGTGAGAGACTATCGCGGCGCTCCCGACATTTTCGGGAGAAAGTTCAAATTCGCCCGCACGAATGTCGCGGACAGTTTAGCAACCGCCGCCACGCTCCTTATGGGAGAAGGAAACGAGCAACAGCCGCTGGCACTTATTCAAAATGCGCCGATAGAATTTTGCGAAAAAGTGGCCCTCCGAGAAACGCACATAGACATTAACGAGGATATGTATAAACCGCTCTTCGTGCGTCTTCCGAAATCGCGCAGGTGATTATTCACCGCGCCATGCTTTCCAACACTTCAAGATAAAGTTTCTCAACTATTTTCTCCTGCGCACGCCCGGTCGCCACGTAGTGGTCGAGCCCCGGCGCGGCGTTCACTTCAAGCACCCAGTACTCGCCGGGCTTCTCGGTAATGCTTCCCTTCACCATAATATCCACCCCGCAAAGGCGGAGCCCCATGTCTTTCGTAAGACGCACCGCAATCCGCCGGAATGCCGGGTGCACATCCTTCGTCACATCCACGGAATCCCCTCCCGTCGAGAGGTTCGCGTTATCAAGCAAATAGATGCGCGCGCCCTCCGGAGGGACGGAGCGGAGCGTAAGTCCCTGGCGCCGGAGCTTCAGCGCAATGCGCGGGTCGCCGAACTTGAGGCGCGTGTCGCGGCTCGCGGCGACGAACCGGCGCTGTTTTTCTTTAAGAAGTTGCCGTATGGTGCGCCTCCCGTCCCCCACCACGTGGAGCGGGATGCGTTCGTAGGCGGAGATGACGCGCCCGTCGAGCACGACCACGCGGTAGTCGGTGCCTTTGACCGGGCGCTGCACGAGCGCCACGCGGTCGCCCGCGAAGCTCGCGCGCATGGCGCGGAAAAACTCCGCGCGCGTATGCGCGAACGCGACATTCGTTCCCTGACTCCCGCTGTTCGGCTTCACCACGACCGGGAACCCGAGTGTGCGCGCGTAGCGGTACGCCGCATCAATGCCGCGGCGCGAACCGATGGCTTTGCACCAATCATGGGAGAAAAACGCTTTTCCCGGAATCACGGGGTAGCCCATCCGCCGCATAAAAAAATTGGCGTAGTCTTTGTCTTTCGCGATGTCGGATGCGCCGAGCGGGTTCAGGTCGAGACTCGAATAGCGAAAATAGCGCTTCCTGCCGTTTTTGAAAAGAATCTGCCCGACGATATTCCACTCGGGCTCGAGCACCACCCGCGCGCCGATTTGCGGGGCGATTTTTTTGAGCACCTTCCCCAAAAGCGGGGCTCGGTAATTCGTTCGCATCTTACTTATCAAAGCTCGGTGAATAATTCGATTTCTGTCATTCCCGCGGAAGCGGGAATCTATATCGTTATCGTTGAAGGGTTCTAGATTATCGGGTCAAGCCCGATAATGACAATTGGGGGGTGTTATTCACCAAGCTCTTCTCATTCAACTTGTAGAAATTTTCGAAAAGCTTCGCGACAAGGATAGGTCCCGTGCCGCCAGGGGTGGGGGTGTAGGAAATAGTAGCGAGCGATGAGTGGCGAGTGGCGAGACTGCTGGAATCGAAGTCACCGAGAAGCTTGCCGCCCACGGAGTCGTACCCAAAATCAACCACAAGCGCGCCTTCTTTAAGCGTCTCTGCATTGAAAAGCCCTGCCTTGCCAGCGCCGGAGATTACCACATCACAGTTCTTGAGGATGGCAAAGTCCGCGCCGCGGCCCAACACATACAATTCACTCACCTTCCGCATGAGCCAGACCGCAATCGGCTTCCCGATGAGCATCCCCGCACCGATGACCGCCACTCGCTTACCCTTGAGGTCAACCTTCGCGCGCCGCAGGACCTCCTCCACGGTCGCGACCGCAGGGTGCAATACCTTCGCGCGGTTGTTGTAGTGGGCGCCCAGCGTCCGCTCGCTCAAGCAATCGGGGTCCTTCTCCGGCGGAATCGCATTCACGATGTAGGTGGCGTTCAGCGGCTCGGGGAGCGGCAGCTGCACAATCACGCCGCCGCAGGTTTTCCCCGCCGCGAGTTTTCCCACTTTCTCGCGGAGCGCATCATTCCCTAGGGCAGGAGCAAGTTTATAAATACGATAATCAATTCCCAGCCCTTTCGCGGTGTCCTGCTTTAGTTTTTGAAAACTTTCGGATGCGGGGTCATCGCCAATTAAAACTCCGGCGAAGAATTTCTTCGGCTTTGGCTTTTCTTTGAGGCGCCCGAGAAGCTCGGCGGCGATTTTTTTCCCGTCAATCATTGGCATAGCAAGTGGCAAGTGGCAAGTAGTATGTAGCGAGTAGTATGGAGCAGGGAATAAGAAAAGTAAACGCGAATAAGCAAAAAAACCGCTTCGCTTCGCTATTCGCTACTTGCTACCCGCTACTTGCTCACGCATCTATCCCCGGCACCGGGAACTTCGTCGCAAGCGCTTTCACGCGTTCGCGGATTTTCTTCACTGTTTCATGCCCCTCAAGCGTTTTCTCAAAATCTCTCACCGCCTGCGCGCGCTTCTCTTTCTCATCCGGCAACGGAGTTGTCGCGAATGCCTTCACCACTTCCGCAATCCATGTGCCGATGACTACCATTTCCTTTTCCTTCATACCGCGCGTGGTGAGTGCTGGTGTTCCCAAGCGGATGCCCGAAGGATAAAACGGCACCGAAGGGTCGTTCGGCACCGTCGTGAAGTTCGTGTTGATTTCGGCGGCTTCAAGCGCCTTCGCGACAAAGACCCCGCGCCCCGGCCCGAAGGGGCGTAGGTCAATGAGCATGAGGTGGGTTTCGGTCCCACCCGAGACAAGTTTCAACCCCTCTTTAATAAGTGTCGCGGCAAGAATCGAGGCATTTTTCACAATTTGCGCGGCATAGTCCTTAAATTCCGGCCGCAAGGCCTCCCCCAACGTCACGGCAATCCCCGCAATCGTGTGCTCGTGAGGCCCACCCTGCATGCCCGGGAACACCGCTTTGTCTATTTTCTCCCGCAGTTCTTCCTTGCAGAAAATCAGCGCCCCCCGCGGCCCGCGCAACGTCTTGTGCGTGGTAGTCGTCACCACATCCGTTGAGGGGAAAGGCGAGGGGTGTGCGCCGCCGATGACGAGCCCCGAGATATGCGAAATATCCGCCATCGAAATTGCGCCGATGGAGCGCGCAATCAAAGCCATTTTTTCAAAATCCACCTTCCGCGGGTACGCGGTAAATCCGGAGAGGATGAGCTGCGGCTTCGTTTTCTCCGCGAGCTTTTGAATCGCGTCGTAGTCGAGCACTTCCTTCTCCGCATCGAGCGGATAAAACACGAAGTTGAAAAGCTTCCCCGAGGCGTTCACTGGCGAGCCGTGCGTGAGGTGCCCGCCCTGGTCGAGCCGCAAGGACATGATGGTGTCTCCGGGTTTCAATAACCCGAGGTACACCGCAAGGTTCGCGGGGCTCCCCGAATACGGCTGGACGTTTACATGATACCCTTCGGCATTGAACGCTTTCAAGGCGCGCGCCTGCGCAAGACGCTCCACCTCGTCAATGTGGACATTCCCGCTGTAGTAGCGGCGCCCCGGGTACCCCTCGGCATACTTGTCGTTCAAAATGCTCCCCGCCGCCTCAAGCGCGGCGGCAGAGGCGTAGTTCTCCGAAGGAATCATTTCGAGTCCCTCTTTCTGCCGTTTTTTCTCGCGCTCGATGATGGCGAAAACTTCGGGGTCTTGGGATGCGAGATTCATAGTAATTGAGTAATTAGTAATCAAGTAATTGGGGACGAATTACATATTTACCCAATTACATAATTACAGACGCGCAAGTATCCGTAGCATATCACGATATTGTGCTATTTCCAGCCCCGCGATAGAATTGGTTCAATGATTTTGTCCGACCGCGACATTAAGAAACATCTTGCGTCCGGGAAAATAACCATCGAGCCGCTTTTCCCTGATTCTCTCCAGCCGGCGTCCGTAGATTTGCATCTCGGACCCGACTTCCTCTTTTTCATCACCGACGAGCATGTCTGCATCGACCTTCGGGAGCCGATGGACCACATGATGAAAAGCGTGACCATCGACGAAGCGCGCCAGTTTATTCTCCACCCTGGCCAGTTCGCGCTGGGGATGACCCATGAAGTAGTGGGCGTGGGAAACGACATGGTGGGGCGGCTCGAAGGCAAGTCCTCCCTCGGCCGCGTGGGGCTCATCATCCACGCCACCGCCGGATACATTGACCCGGGCAATAAGCTTAAAATCACGCTTGAGCTCCACAACATTTCAAGTTTGCCGATAAAGCTCTTCTATAAAATGCCCATCGCGCAGATTTCCTTCTCTCCGCTCTCCTCCGCGGCAGACGTACCCTACGGCAGCACGAAATTGGACAGCAAGTACTACGGCTCCATGAAGCCGCAGGCGAGCCAATACTGGAAGAATTTCAAGAACAAAAACTCGTGGATGAACTTCGGCGCATGAAGGTCAAGATTATTCGCATTGAGAAAGACCTGCCGCTCCCGGAGTACCACACCGAGGGCGCGGTGGCGTTCGACATGTACTCGCGCATTGACGCCGTGCTCGCGCCAAAAGAACTGAAAATTGTGCCGTCAAACCTCATCATTGAGGTGCCAAAGGGGTATTGCCTTCTCCTTGCGCCGCGGAGCAGCACGCCCCGGAAGAAAGGGCTTGTACTCCGCGGGAGCAATCTTATCGACCAGGACTACCACGGGCCGAATGACGAAATCGGCCTCGCGCTCTATAACTTCACCGATGCGCCCGCGGAGATAAAACGCGGGGAGCGCATCGCCCAAGGGCTCATTATTCCCATCGTTCGCGCCGAGTGGGAAGAAGTTGCACAAATAAAAGAATCCTCGCGAGGAGGGTTCGGGAGTACGGGGTAAAGCACTCGCTTAGAGGTGAGGGCAACGAAGCCCGTATTGTCCCTCGGTGCCATACGATGTTTCTCTATGCCGATACGGGCATCGTCGCCGTAACCCTTCGACCAGTCAGCGATTTCTGCTTGTCCAAAGATTCGCCCACCACGCGGAGGGTTCCACTTCATAGATTGCCCTGCCAAGTTCCTTTGAGGACTTGAGCTTTAGTTTCTTGAGCTGCGCGTTTGTGCGGAGCTTCCCTTTCCCTTCGTAGAGCCATTTCATCGCCTCGCGGTTCCCCTGCCACTCGTACTCGCGGAGCAGGAGAATCTCGTCGAGCAGGTCCGCGTCCTTCGCGATAATCGCTTCTTTTTTCTTCCGCGCCTCGTACTCGCGCGCGAGCATGTGGAGGTCGCCGAAGGGCAATCCGCCGAGCTGCTCCGTGATAATCTCATCGTTGAACACTTTCATGTACCGCTTGTGCACCCAGTTGTGGTCATTGCTCCGCGCTTCGCCTAAATCGTGAAGCAATGCCATAAGCACTACTTTTCCCACGTCCGCGCGTTCTTTCCTCGCAAGCGCCCATGCAATCAGCGCCACGCGGAAGGAGTGCGAAGCGATGTTGTCCGACATATCGTCAGTCAACAGCGTCTGCCGGTGCACGCGCAAAAGCTTCCGCATTGTCCCCGCCTCGAAGAGGAAGTTGGCAAGCTTCTCATCGCGGTTCCTGCGGGAATTGCGCCGTTTCGTCATGGGGTGCCCGACGGGGATTGAACCCGTGTCATCCCGGCCACAGCGGGAAGCTTTGCCACTAAGCTACGGGCACCATCTCGCAGGGGAAGTGTACTACAAAGGTTCAACCTTCGGCAATCTCCCCGAAAAGCTCCGCACGGGGCAGGCAAGGTGGAACCTTGAATGATTCCGCTTTTTTTCGTATGCTCTAGTAGCTGTAGCTAATGGCTATTGGCTAATCGCTATCTATGTCGAATCTCACTAAAAACATTTTCTGGGCAATCGCCACGCTGTTCGCCATCTCCTTCGTGTTTTCCATGTTCGCGGACACCGCAGGCGCGCCGGAGAAATTAAGTTTGAGCCAGCTCGCGCAGAAAATTGCGGCGGGGGAGGTGAAGGAAATTACCGTAAACGGCGACGACCTTGTCATCAAACTCCAGGACGGGAAGCCCGCGTCGGCAAAAAAGGAGAGTGAGGCGGGGCTCACAGAAACCTTCAAAAACCTCGGCGTGGAGCCGGCGATGCTCCAGCGCGTGAACGTGAGCGTACAGAGCCAGTCGGGGTGGCAGTTTTGGGCAGGAGTCCTTATTCCCACGCTCCTCCCCATCATTCTCATCGGCTTTTTCTTCTGGCTCATGTTCCGGCAGGCGCGCACGGGCGTAAACCAGGCGTTCAGCTTCGGGCGCTCGAATATCCGCCTCACCACCTTTGACAAGGAAAAAATCACGTTTAAGGACGTGGCAGGACTCAAGGAAGCAAAAGAAGAGCTTGTGGAAATCGTGGACTTTTTGAAAAATCCGAAAAAGTTCCTTGACCTCGGCGCGCGCATTCCCCGCGGCGTGCTCCTCATGGGTCCTCCGGGCACGGGGAAAACCTTAATTGCAAGGGCAACCGCGGGCGAGAGCAACGTCCCCTTCTTCCATATCTCGGCGTCGGAATTCGTGGAGATGTTCGTGGGAGTTGGGGCTTCGCGGACACGGGACGCCTTCACGGTCGCAAAGAAAGCCGCGCCCGCAATCCTTTTTATTGACGAGATTGACGCCGTCGGGCGCCAGCGCGGCGCGGGGCTCGGAGGCGGGAACGACGAACGCGAGCAAACCTTGAACCAGATTTTGGTGGAGCTTGACGGCTTCGACCGCGATACGAGGGTAATAATTTTGGCGGCTACGAACCGACCTGATATTTTGGACCCCGCACTCCTCCGCCCCGGACGATTCGACCGGCGCGTGGTCCTCGACCTTCCCGACTTGAACGACCGCGAGGCAATACTCAAAATCCACGCGAGGGAGAAAACGCTCGCGGGCGCGGTCGACCTCCGGAAAGTCGCCGTGCGCACGCCGGGATTCTCCGGCGCTGACCTCGCTAACTTAATGAATGAAGGCGCCATCTTCGCCGCGCGGCAGAATAAGAAGCATATCTCGCAGGACGACCTCTTCAGCTCGGTTGAAAAAGTGCTCCTCGGCCCCGAGCGAAAAAGCCGCGCCATCAGCCCCCGCGAAAAAGAAATCACCGCCTACCACGAAGCAGGGCATGCCCTGACCGCCGCCTCCCTCAAAGACGCGGACCCCGTGCACAAAATTTCCATCATCAGCCGCGGCATGGCGGGGGGATATACGATGAAGCTCCCTCTCGAAGACCAGCATCTCCGCACGCGCCAGCAGTTCCTCGCCGACCTCGCCATGATGCTCGGCGGCTACGTGTCGGAAAAACTTATGTTTGGAGATATCTCCACCGGCGCCTCGAGCGACCTCAAGGAAGCGACGCACCTCGCGCGGAAGCTCGTTACCCGCTACGGCATGAGCGAAAAACTGGGGCCGCAAACCTTCGGGAAAACCGAAGAGCTCGTCTTCCTCGGGCGCGAAATCGCCGTGGAGAAAGATTACTCCGAAAAAGTCGCGGCGGAGATAGACCATGAAGTGCGGTCATTTATCTCCCGCGCGCGCGCCACGGCGGAGAAACTCCTCAAAACCCACAAAGCCGCGCTCAAAGCAATCGCCACAACGCTCGTCGAGAAAGAAACGCTTGAGCAGGAAGAATTCCTCGCGGTTTTAAAACCCTTCAAAATTAAGCCGGTTGCAGCATAGACGCGGTAAATAGAAAGTGGTGGATAATGGGAGTATACTAGGCGTATGAAGATATCGCGCGGGAGTTGCCCAACGACGCTCGTGCTCCTCGCAGCCACTGCGGGGGTAGTGGCAACTATCGCAACGTTTACAAATCCGGCCGCCGCAGCCACGCCCGACACACAGGTGAAGTATGACCGGAAAATGCCGCTCCCGCCCGCGGAATTCGTGCCGCTTAGCACAGTGGAAATAAAAAGCATAACCGCGCCGCAGCTGTGCCATGACGCAACTTTCCAGAATCAATTTAGAGTTGACCCGGCGTTCCAAAAGAAGCACCTTGCCGATTGGAAAAAGCAGGCGCAGTGCGCACAAGGAATCGCGAAAGCGACTGCGCTTGGGCAAGAAATCTCGGGCATAGACACTGCGGCGTATAACTCTGTTCGAGCGCTTAAAGAATCGCTTGAGCAGACAAAACAAGCTCTTGCAAAAAGAACAACAATTGACGGGCTTCTTCTTGTCGCAATTCCAATCGGCGGATTCGTACCGAACGGGTATCAAAGCGCAAAGAGTATCGAGGTGAAATGCGTAAGTGGTGTAGAAAAGGCCGTCGGTAGGGGCATCTTCACGGAAGGATTTGAGTTTAAACCCGTAACGCCGGAGCAGACTGCGAAAATAGCTGAACTGAAAAAAAATGCGGCAGAGATTCAAGCGAGATATAACGGACTTGCGACCGACTACGCAAAGAACGGCGGCAAGGGCAGTTTTTTGGAAGCAACCTGGGCGCGCGCGGCGGCTATAGCGGCTGATTTCGGTAATTTGCTTAATTCTGCCAAAGCAGATTTTGTGTTGCTCACGCCAGAGGCAGTTGACCTCCGGCATTCGGACTTAAAGCTGGAGCAAAAGTTTTCTATTTCTTTCAGGATGACTCCTGGCAAGCAGGTAGAGGTACCGTCGCTCCCGAAAATCATACGAGACCACGGAGGCGTGCCTTCCGGCGCGGTATTCGAAACGGGAACCGTTAAGGTCGGCGACAAAACCTTTTTAGGGCTGCCAATACCGGCGACGCACACTTTGGACGGGTTTCGCAAAGGAGTTGATATGCTTCTCAAGAGTTTCACCACTGGCGAGTTCTTTGTGTTTGATGAAAAGACTAACGAGTTCGTACCGGATAAAAAAAAGGAAGGGGACATATTCGCTATCAGTGAAGCCGCATTGAAACTAAGACGCGATGCATTGCAAGCGAAACTAGATGCGCTCAAAACCGAGAATTATAACTGTACAACCTCCGCCACACCCCCCCCACCCACCAATCTCCAGTCTTCGCTCACTCCAAGCGTCCAGGGATTGAGAGAGTATGTTGAAGAACTTAAAAGAGAGCGCGACGGGCTAAAAGTGCAGATTGAGGGAATCAGGCGGCAACGGAATTATTCGCCCTCGCCATTGCTGGAGCAACAGTCAAATACCACCCCTTTGCGTCGGCAGCTCGGGGACATTGCGGAAGCGCTCGGAAATATTCTCAAGGCGCTCCAAGAAGCGAGTATGTTATAGTGAAAGGATGCAAAAACTAGCACGAACGGGACTCTTCTTCGCGGGCATCGTAGGCATTTTTGTGCTTCTTTCCCTTTACACCCCACACGCACAGGCGCAAACCCCACAAGGAAACGAAGGAGCGGAAATCACGTACCCCTACTACAAAAAAACAGAGCGATGGGTCAATACCTGCTCCAGTGAAAGTCCGGTGTGTAACTCAAACCAGAGTAAGCGCATAGAGGAAAAAGTGGGGAAGTCCACGCGATTTAGTTTCCTTAAAAAACTGGCTACGAATTTGATTCCGGGAAGCAGCCTGTTTACCTCGGCGAATCTCAAAAGTTCGGAGAAGGAAACGACGCTCTACCAGCCATGGTATGCCAAAAGTTATGGCATTACGAGTTGCAGGAGAGAACATACCTATACCACTTTTTGGGGGGCGCTTTCAATATTGAAGGGGAAAATCGGCACCTCCGAAGGAAAGACGAGGTCGTTCTGCACTGGAGAAAGAGGAAGGGACGAGGGGATAGAGCTTACCGACGTTCCCCCTGATATCGAAACGCGTTCTTACCGAGGCGCGCTGACTACCTCCATCCCCTCGCAGGGGATGACCACGGAACACGCGGTGAAAGAAGATTCTCGCGCACTACTCGCGCTCACGGTTCCCGAAGCGATGACGGTGGCGCCCACCACCATGAGAGAAGTGTGCAAGACATTCGCGAAAAACCTTCCAAAAACCTGCGCAAACACGGCAGTGTCGACTCTTGTGCCCGGCGGCATGCTCATCACCGCGAGCGGCATACTCGAGCCGATAACCGACGCGATACAACACCTCCTCTTCAAAGATAACCCGAGGTGGCAAGTACCGCTTTCGGTGCAAGCGTATTCGCTTGTTTCCACTCCGTCCGGAGCAGAAGAAAGGCTGGTTCCGTGCAACGCGGTGAGAGTTGCAGGAAAAACATTAGATGCGAACTGCGGCGTCACGGTATCGGTAAGTAAGAAGCAGTTGGTGCGAGACGTAACTCCAAGCACGAATGTTCCATACTATCGGTACGAACTCGCCGTTTCCGGGCCGGCCATAAAACAAGCATCGGCGCCGACTCGCCCGCTTCTCGGAGTTATTTCCCAGTCTCTCGGCATCACACAGGACGACGACGCCGAGGAAGAAGGAGCAGTTGTCTTCGACCAAGACGGATTCCTTGTGATTGAGGGATGGGACAATGAAGACTTGCCGATCGAGTCCCCTCTCGCGTCGCTCATTCAAGAACTCCGCGAGCGCGTGAGAACGCTTGAAACAAGCCGCAATGCGCTCAAGGTGCAGATCGAGGGGATTAGGAAACAGCGGAATTATTCTCCTTCACCATTACTCGAACAGCAATCAAATGCCGCACCGCAACCACAGCCGTATGCCGCAACGCCGCAACAGCGCGCACAGCTTGGGAACATCATGGAGACACTCCAAAGCATTCTCGGGGCGATGGAGGAGGCGGTGCGGTAGAACTCGTTGTACGTTTTCGGTTTCGCCGCCCGTATCGCTTCACGTTGACGTCTTACATATGCCCACACCGATACGGGCTACGACACCGTCACCGCTCAACACCAAGTAAAATAAGTGGGCCAGGAAGGACTCGAACCTTCGATCCTCTTGGTATAAGCAAGATGCTTTAGCCGCTAAGTCCCGACGCTCCGGTCGGGACCCCGACCCTGCAAGGCGTCGGGGCTACTGTGGGCGCACTAGGAATCGGACCTAGGTCGGGCGTGTATAAGACGCCTGCTTTGCCATTAAGCTATGCGCCCATCCTTATCTTCCCATCTCTCACTATCTTCTCAAGATAATCCTTTCTTTTCAACCTTTTCAGTCGCCTTTCAATCTCGCGAGCTTTTGCAAGCGTTGGAAACTCTTGAGAAAAAACGAACGCGAGATTCCCAAGCCGCATCGTGGACGGCGTATGACCGCCGAAGTGGTGCGTTAATCTTGCACCAATGTCGGTGGTACTCCCCACGTAAAACCTCCCGTCCCGCCCATTCTGCAATATATACACCCAAGCCATAGTACCTGCTTTGCCGCTAAGTCCCGACGCTCCGAGGTCGGGAGGCCACACCCCCGACGTGCTAGTCGGGGCGTCGACCCTACTGGCCCGCGCGCTCCCCACTCCTACTGCTTCACTATCGCGTCAAACCGGTCCATTGCCTGCCCGGCTTGGCCGTTGAACGTGTTGATTGCCTGCACTTCCGCGTTAATCTGGTTCACGAGCACCGCTACCTGCTTCGCCGAGCCGGGGACTCCCTTGAAACGCCCCTCGAGCGCCTGCAGGAGCTCGCTCAAGTAGTTGCTGTAGCTGATAAGCTTGTTTAAAAGCGCCAAGCGGCTCGCGATGGACTCAAGCGCCGCCTGCCGCGCCTCGAAGGACTGAATGCCGGAGAGCGCCTTCGTCATCGCGCCGATTTCGTCTGCGAGCGCCACCGCCTGGTTGCGAATCGCCTCACTCTGCTTCGTGGCATCGAGTGTAATGGCAAGCGCCTCGGAGAACTTCCCCTTCTTGTCGAGCTCGCTGATTTTCTCGATGCTCGTTCGGGAATCGTTCGAAAGGTTCACAATGTTTTGGGAGATGAGCGCTCCCCGAAGGCGGGCGTCTTGGAACTCCGAAGGGATTCCTTGCGAGAAGGAAAAGAGCCGGCTCGCGCCGTAGCCGGCGGCCACAATTACCACAAACGCAAGGAATAATTTGGTGCGGCGGGACATGCGTTCTTCTCCTTTGTAGCGCATCTTGGGGAAATAATCAACGGGTCTTGAGTAAGCGGTAGGGAGTAGGTAGTATGTGGTAGGGAAAACCGAAGCGGGCGTAGTATAGTGGCAGTACGGAATCCTTCCAAGATTCAGGTACGGGTCCGATTCCCGTCGCCCGCTCCACACCACTATTTCACCTTCGCCCGGAAAAAGTGGCGCTTGCCGACTCTGATTGTCTCGCCGCCGGAAAAAGAAGGCGCCATATGCGGGTCTTTGAGCGCCGCGCCCTCGACATGCACGCCTCCCTGCGCAATGAGCCGCCGCGCCTCGCTTTTACTTTTCACGACGCCGGTTTTCAGCACCACGTCAAGGAGAGGCAACTTCCCCACTTCCAGATAGGGAATATCCGCATTGTTCACGTCTCTCTCCGAAAAAATTTTTTTCCAGTCCTTTCGGGCTTTTTCTGCATTTTTCTCACTACAGTATGTCTTTACAACCTCAAAGGCCAAGGCAAGCTTTGCGTCTCGAGGATTATCAAACTCTTTAAGCTTCCTAATCTCATCAAGTGGCATAGACGTTGACAATTCTGCAACTCCAGAAATCATCCCATCCGGCATAGCCATCACTCGCCCGAACATTTCACCCGGGCTATCGTCAAGATTCACTAAACTTGCCTCAGTTTTACTCAATTTTTTCCCAGTATTGGAATCCACGAGCAATTTCACCGCAACAAAGAAATTATCCTTCCACACTTGGTCTCGAAAAGCGCGGCCGACATTCATATTAAATATCTGGTCACGACCACCAATTTCTACATTCACTCCAAGTTCTCTACCGTCCCATCCCTGCAAAAGGGGGTAAATAAATTCTCTTAGTTCTATAGATTTATGTTCTTCTAATCTCTTCTTAAAATCAGCTCGCTCTAACAAATTCTGAACAGAAAAAGCACCAAGTAGGGATTTGAAAAAATCTTCGAACTTCATCTTTCCAAACCACTCCGAGTTATATCTTACTTGTGCAGCATTCTCGCCTGAAAAATTCAGAATGCGAGATACCTGCTTCTTGAAAGTCTTCCAGTTCTCTTTAATCTGTTTTGGCGTGAGGGGTTGCCGCGGCGCCATCTTATCCGTCGGGTCTCCAACCCGAGCAGTAAAATCTCCGATAAGCAGAATCGCTTTATGGCCAAGATCCTGAAATCTACGAAGGGTCCATAAGCCCGCCGCATGGCCAAGGTGAAGATGCGAGCTAGTGGGATCGATACCGAAGTAGAAAGACAGCCGCCGACCGCTTAACAACTCTTTCTCAAACGCTTCAACGGATGGGTACACCATACTGAGCGATCGCGTAAGAGCCTCTCTAACAAGCCTTTTGTCTTTCTTCGCCCCCATTTCTTTCTCCATATCTAGGCTACATTCTACACAAAAAAGCCTCATCCCGTAAGAGCGGCTTTTTTTCTCACGCACTCACCTTCATATTTACGAACTCTTCACAATCTGGTCGAGAAGCCCGTACTCCTTCGCTTCCGCGGCGGTCATATAGAAATCGCGGTCGGTGTCTTTTTCGATTTTTCCGATGGGCTGGCCCGTGTGCTTCGCTAGAATCTGGTTGATGTTGTCTTTTATTTTGATGATGTGCCGCGCCGTGATTTCCACCTCAATCGCCTGTCCCTCCACGCCGCCCATGACTTGGTGGAGAAGGATTTCGGAATTCGGCAGGGCAAAACGTTTCCCTTTCTTCCCTGCGGCGAGGAGCACCGCGCCCATCGAAGCCGCCATGCCGACGCACATCGTGGCGACATCCGGCTTCACATACTGCATCGTGTCGTAAATCGCCATGCCCGCGGTGACCGAGCCGCCGGGAGTGTTCAAATACAGCTTGATGTCTTTCTTCGGGTCCTCGTGCTCAAGGAAAAGAAGCTGTGCGATAATATTGTTCGCCACCGCGTCCGTGACCGGACCGCCTAAGAAAATGATGCGTTCCTTAAGAAGCCGCGAGTAGATGTCGTAGGCGCGCTCGCCGTACTGCGATTTTTCGATGACGGTGGGAACAAGGTTCATAGGAGTAATCGCTAATAATGCGAATTATAATTTAATAACGCGAATTATTCAAACGTGGGAGGAGTATTCGCGAATAATGCAAATATGGATTAAATAATGCGAATGGAATCTATTTGCATTATTTGCCGGAGATTCGCGATATTCGCGATTACTCCTAGAGGAACGGCACCAGAAGTAAAGCAATAATGTTGATTATCTTGATTACCGGATTGATTGCGGGTCCCGCCGTGTCCTTGTAGGGGTCGCCCACGTCGCTCGCTTCACTCACTCCCTCACAACCTCTCGGTTTTGAGTGATTTCCTACACGGTGAAACTCCCGTTTCCCCGACCCCCTTCCCGTGGGCGACCCTAGAGAAAAGGAACAAGCAACAGCGCAATTATATTAATAATCTTTATCACAGGATTTATGGCTGGTCCAGCAGTATCTTTATACGGGTCGCCCACCGTGTCGCCCGTAACCGCCGCTTTATGCGCCACAGACCCCTTCCCGCCGAGATTCCCCTCTTCAATATATTTTTTCGCGTTATCCCACGCAGCGCCGCCGGAAGTCATTGCGAGCGCCACGAAAAGCCCCGTCACGATAGAACCCAAGAGAAGTCCTCCAAGCGCCGCCGCGCCGAGCGCCCATGCGACGAGTATGGGGATCACGACCGGCAAGAGCGCCGGCACCACCATTTCCCGAATCGCCGCGCGCGTCACGATATCCACGCACTTCGCATAGTCCGGCAACGCTTTTCCCTCCATAATTCCAGGAATCTCCCTAAACTGCCGGCGCACTTCAACCACTACGCTCCCCGCCGCCTTCCCCACCGCGCGCATCGAGATTGAAGCGAAGAGATAGGGGATGAGCCCGCCGATGAAGAGTCCTGCGATTACCTTCGGGTCGGTGAGGTCAAACGACTGCCCCGCATACTTCGCGCCGAGGTCGTGCACATACGAGGCGAAGAGCACCACCGCCGCAAGCCCTGCCGAGCCGATGGCATACCCCTTTGTTACCGCCTTTGTCGTGTTTCCCACGGAGTCAAGCGCATCCGTCACTTCGCGCACCGAGTCGGGAAGCCCCGCCATCTCCGCAATGCCGCCCGCATTGTCCGTAATCGGACCGAAGGCGTCAATCGCGACCACAATTCCTGTCATCGAGAGCATGCTCATCACCGCGAGCGCCACGCCGTAGAGTCCGGAGACGGCATACGCACCAAGGATGCCCCCCACAATCACCAGCACGGGGAGTGCCGTCGCCTCCATTCCCACCGCGAGACCGGCGATGACGTTCGTGCCGTGGCCGGTTTCGGATGCCTGTGCAATCGCACGCACCGGACGGAACTTTTTCGACGTGTAGTACTCCGTAATAAGCACGATGAGCGCGGTCACTGCAATCCCGAGTACCATGGGGAGAAAAAGCTCCCATTGGCTCAGCGCGCCGCCTGCTCCCCCGGAGGACTGAAAGAGTCCCGCAACGCGGCCGCTCACGAACCAAAACCCGATAAGCGCAAGCGCGCTTGCACCCGCAAGTCCCTTATACAGCGCCCCCATAATATACGCGCTCTTCGCGGAGCTCCCCGCAGGAAGGTGGACAAAGAAAAGCCCCAGCACCGACGCAATCGCGGCGACCCCCCCCATGAGAAGAGGGAGCGTTACCGCAACAGCGGTGCCGGGGAACGTAAGCGCCCCAAGAATCATTGCGGCAATCGCCGTCACTGCATACGTCTCAAAAAGGTCTGCCGCCATACCCGCGCAGTCTCCCACGTTGTCGCCGACATTGTCGGCAATCACCGCCGGGTTCCGCGGGTCGTCTTCAGGAATCCCCGCTTCCACTTTGCCTACAAGGTCCGCGCCCACATCGGCCCCCTTCGTAAAAATGCCGCCGCCCAAACGGGCGAAGACAGATATCAAGCTTCCCCCGAAACCGAGTCCGATCAAGGCGCTCACGTTGTTCGTCGCCGCATAGAATCCCGCAACCGAGAGCAGCGCAAGCCCTACCACGAGCAAACCCGTCACCGCGCCTCCTTCAAACGCCACCGCAAGCGCATCTTTAAATCCCCGCTTCGCCGCCTCCGCGGTTTTCACGTTCGCGCGGACGGACACGTGCATACCAACATACCCTGCCGCTCCCGACGCAACCGCCCCCACAATAAAACCGGCCATCGTTGTTGCATCCACGAGTACCCCAATGAGCGCCGCAATGACGACTGCCACTCCCGCAATGGTCTTGTACTGCCGGTTCAAAAACGCCTTCGCGCCCGTGCGTATCGCACCCGCAATTTCTTCCATACGCGCATCGCCCCCGGGACGCTTCGCAATCCGCCCGCCAAGCCACGCGGCAACAAGAATGGAGAGCGCGCCCGCACCTACCGCAAATGATACTGGATTCATATTTTGGGTAATAACCCCGACGCTTCGGTCGGGGCTCCGACTCCCGCCGCAACGGGACGCCGGAGCTAATAACTTATGACTTATGACAAATGACCTTTCTCACTCTCACTCTTACTCTTACTTTCATCCCCATGCTCATTTGTATTCTCGCTTTCGGTTTCGACAACGCCCGCCACTCCTCCTTCCTGAGATTCCTCGGGGCGCGTCTGCGAGCGCACGTCGAGTTTCCACCCGGTGAGCTTCGCCGCGAGCCGCACGTTCTGCCCGCCCTTGCCGATTGCCAAACTCAACTGGTCCTCGGGCACATAGACGCGCGCCTCGCGCCGCGGCAAAACCTCAACCTTCTCCGCCTTCGCCGGAGAGAGCGCATTCCCCACAAACGTTCCCGAATCCTCCGACCACTCAATGATGTCCACCTTCTCGGGACCAAGCTCGTTCGTCACCGCCATCACCCGCGTGCCGCGCTGACCCACAAGCGCCCCTACCGGGTCCACTCCCTCTGCCTTCGACGCAACTGCAACCTTCGTGCGGTTCCCCGCCTCACGCGCAATCGCCTTTACCTCAACCACCCCTTCCGCGAGTTCGGGCACCTCGAGTTCAAAAAGCTTCGCAACAAATTTCGGGTGTGAGCGGGAGAGCACAATGCCGGGCAAGCGCGTGTCTTCCTGCACCGCGAGCACGAGGAACCGGAGCCGCTCCCCGGAGCGGTAGTGCTCTCCCGGAATGGACTCATTTGCGAACATCACTCCCACCGTCCGCCCCAAGTCCACATACACGTGCCCGCGCTCGAACCGCTGGACGATGCCGCTCACAATCTGCCCTTCCTTATCCCGCCACTCGGAGAGGATGGAGTCACGCTCCGACTCCCGGAGTTTCTGCAAAATGATTTGCTTCGCGGTCTGCGCCGCGATGCGGCTGAAGTCCTCGTGCGTCTCAAGCGGGAACAGCATTTCGTCGCCGAGTTTCGCGTTCGGCTTCACTTTTTTTGCTTCGTCTAAAAATACGTGGCGCTCGGGATTATAGCGCGGCAACACGGTTATCCCCTCTTCGCCCTGCGGCGCAGCCTCCGGCGGCGCCTCTTCCGTCCCCTCTTCCACAATGCGCACGGTGGATTCATCCACCACGGTTTTCACATGCCAAAAACGCAGCTCTCCTGATTTTGAATCGAGCTTCGCGCGCACCACATCACCCCGCGCCCCATACTCTTTTTTGTATGCGGCAGCAATGGAAGATTCGATTGCCTCAAGCACACGCTCGGGCTGAAGCCCTTTCTCCTCCGCAACTTGCTTGAGCGCGCGGGATATATCTTTGATATTCAGCATCGAAATATTCTAATTAAAAATTCCGCATACGCGGAATTAAAATCCTTAACCTCATCTTACCCCCACAGAGAACGCCCGTCAAACGGCGCTTGTCCTATTTCCTGCGGGGACGCTGTCTGCGGCGGGCTGCCGCAACGCTCACTCTCGTGCCGCCGCACTGCGAGAAGCCCCGCAAGAAACAGGACTGCGCACTATTGGAAATATAACAAGGAACGTAACTAGCACACATTCTCATAGTGGCGGATGTCCTCTCCCCCGTCATCCAGGAGCGTAATCGCCACGAGGTCAATGCGCCAACCCCTTTTGTCGCGGAAAAGCTCGGCGTGCTCGTTCGCGAATAGTGAGCACGTTCTCCTCATCTTTGCAATCTTCGCCCGCGACATTTGGTCTTCCGGCTGGAGCCGCCCCTCCCGCATCGTCTTTACCTCCACAAACACAAGTGTCCCGTTGGGACTCTTTGCCACAATATCCAGTTCCCCCCATGGCTTGCGATAGTTTCTCTCCAAAACCCGATAGCCCTTTTTAGAAAGGGATTTGCAGGCGATTTCTTCGCCGAGTTTCCCGATTTCACTCTTTTCCATTACATTGTGTGCACGCGTTAAACATTATATGATTTATATGAATCGTAAAGCGATAAACATGGAATTATCCTACGAATACATACGCGGTGTGGTTGAAGGAGAAGGATGTTTTACATTCTCAAAGTCAAACGGGAGAAAAATTCCTGCTTTTGCAATAAGAATGCACATTCGAGACAAGAGCTTGATATGTGCAATACGAGATACTCTTGGATTAAGAAATAAGGTTTATGTCTATGATTATCAAGCAAAGGACAGGATAGAAAGAGCACCACAGGCAACGCTGATAGTAAGAGAATTTGGTCAACTCAAAAACATAATAGTTCCATTCTTTTACAAAAGGTTAAGGGGGAACAAACGAAATCAGTTTGAACTGTGGTTAGAGAAGATAGGTAACGATCCAAGCGTACCAGAGAGTTTTAAATTCATATACAAGATTTACAAAGCAGGGTTCTATGATAAGAATCCAAAGTTTCCATAGGGTAGCATTGAAAGTTTGGACTAGTACAGACGTTTGCCGCTTGACAAAGATATTCAATGAAAATTTATATAAAATTGAGAACCGCATTATTTTCCAATGGTTTGTCAGTGTTTTACAAGATTTTCCCAATTTCTGACAAACAAAAAAGTTTGTCAGGACTGTATGTGAGGAGAGAATTTTGAGCTAATTTTCCATATTTTTGCCGGATTAACTCGGCAAAGGATTGCCTATTTTACCTGCCTCTTTCTTGCCGATTTATCCACCTACTCTTGCCGCATACAGGGGATTATCCACAGAATCGTGCACAGATGGGGGCGACCGGCCAATCAACCGCCACTCAGCAACTTCATCGAGATTGTGGGTGGGGGAGCATATGCAGTGTGGTATGCTAGTCCCTATGGACACAAAAAATCTTGCACACTACAAAACGCTCCTTGAGCGGCAGAAAGAAGAACTGCTTCGGGAAATCGCCTCCCACGCACAGAAGGAAGATTTCGGGAGCGATGTGGATTCCTCCGACGAGGCAACCGATGAAGCAGAAGAGGCGGGCAATCGGCTCGCAATCGTCGAGTCGCTCAAGGAAGATGTCGGTGAAATAGATTCCGCGCTCGAGAAAATCCGCCGAGGAACCTACGGCGTCTGCGAGCGCTGCGGCGCATCAATTGAAGAAGAAGTGCTCACTACTGCGCCCGAATCTGCAGTATGCCGCTCGTGCAAGAAAAAATAGGCACGTCCGATGCGCGACCACCTCGCCCGCGTGCACTCCGCAGAACTTGAGGGAATTAACGCGCGCCCCATCGAAGTTGAAGTTGACCTCAACGTCGGCCTCCATGCGTTCAACATTGTGGGACTCGCCGACAAGGCGCTGAACGAAGCGCGGGAGCGCGTGAACTCCTCGCTCAAAAATTCCGGCGTAAAGCCGCCGAACAGGGAAAACCGGAAGATTACGGTGAACCTCGCTCCCGCTGACGTAAAAAAAACGGGTTCGCAGTACGACCTTGCAATCGCGATAGGGTACCTCCTCGCCACGCACCAGATAAAAGATTTTGACGCGAGCGACAAGCTTTTTATGGGAGAACTCGCGCTTGACGGCAGGCTCCGTCCGGTGCACGGAGCGCTCTGCATCAGCCACATGGCAGCGCAGTCCGGTTTCCGCTACCTCTTCCTCCCCGCGTCGAACGCCAACGAGGCCTCGGTAGTGCCCGACACGCACGTGGTTCCGGTTGAAACACTGAATGATGCGATTGCATTCCTTGAGGGAAACCGCTCGCTCGCGCGTCACGCGTACCGCCCCGCCGAGCCGCCCACCGCGAATGTCCCCGACTTCGCCGACGTCAAAGGGCAGGAGAACGCGAAACGCGCGCTCATCATTGCGGCGGCGGGAGGGCACAATCTCCTCATGAGCGGGCCTCCCGGAGTAGGAAAGAGTCTCCTCGCGCACGCAATGGTGGGAATACTCCCCGCAATGGAGCCGGAGGAGTCCATTGAAGTTACAAAAATCTGGAGCGCCGCGGGGTTCCCTATGGCGGGGCTCCTTGCCGCACGGCCGTTCCGCGCGCCGCACCAAACCGCCACGCTTCCTGCAATCGTGGGAGGCGGCAGCGACCCCAAACCAGGCGAAATCAGCCTTTCGCACCGCGGCGTCCTTTTTCTCGATGAGTTTCCTGAATTTCAGCGTCACATTCTCGAAGCGCTCCGCGCGCCTCTCGAATCAGGCACCGTGCACGTCGCGCGCGCAAAGGGCGCGCTCACGTTCCCCGCGCGGTTTACGCTTATCGCCGCCATGAACCCCTGCCCGTGCGGATATCACGGCGACCCGGAAAAGGACTGCAAGTGTGCGCCGTACGAAGTGGTCCGTTACCAGAAGAAAATTTCCGGGCCGCTCACCGACCGCATTGACTTGCACGTCACCGTGCCGCGCGTGCCGATTGAGCATCTCCGCGCGCCGCATGCCGCGGCGCTCACGAGCGCGGATGCGCGCGCCGTAATCGAGGCCGCGCGCGCCCGCCAGCGCGAACGGCTCAGCACACTCCACATCACCACCAACGCCGACATGAGCTCCAAACACACCGAGTTGCTCGTGCGCATGGACCGGGGAGGGGAGGAGTTTGTGAGCACTCTCACACACAAAAAAATTTCTCCCCGCGCCTATTACCGCATTTTAAAAACCGCCCGCACGATTGCTGACATAGAAAATGCAGAATGCGTGTCTTCGGGGCACCTCGCGGAAGCGTGGAGTTACAGGGTGCGCGAGGAGTAAAAGTATCGCGAATATCGCAAATCGGCGGCAAATAATGCGAATGGATTCGCGTTATTTCCGCCAAAGGCGGATCCACCTCCGGCGGAGAATCAACCGTAATTCGCATTATTCGCGAATACTCCTATTTGGCGAACGGGTTCACCGCTCCCAATACTTCAAAGTGCGCGTGGCACCCCGCCGCATCTCCCGTATCGCCCATCCTGCCGATTTCCTGCCCTTGTTTTACATACTCGCCCACATCCACCGACGCGGATTTAAGGTGCGCGTAGCGTGTCCGGACGTTGGCGCCCGCGGGGTGCTCGATCAGTACAAATGTCCCGTAGCCGCCGTTCCATCCGCCGCTCCCCTCGCCGTATTGCGCATCGGGCACCGCAAGCCCCTCCGCCGCCGCGACGACTGGCGTGCCGCACACGCCCGCGATGTCCACTGCGTTCACCGGGTGGAGATTCCCGAGATTAAATCCGGACGCCGGCATCATAAAGTATCCCTTGAGCGCGGGAAGCGGCTTTCCATTTTCCCTCACGCGCGCGGCGAGCACGCCGGGGATAATGGGCCGGGCTCCCGGACCGAGCATCGCCACATTCACAGAGCGGTTTGCGTCCGCGATGTCCTTCGCCGCGACGCCGAACGCGTCCGCAACCGATTCAAGCGTTTCCCCTTCTTTGGTAAAGTAAACCGTCCCTGATACCGGGGGAATCTGAAGCGCCATCCCCACCGCAAGCCGGTTTGCCTTGACGTCCGGATTCGCCCGAAGCACGGTTTCGAGCGATACCCCGAACTTTGCCGCAATCCCCGAAAACGTGTCGCCGCGTGCCACCTTATAGGTGGCAAATTCGGTGCGCGGCGAGAAACCCGGGGCGCTCCCGAAGGCACTAAGCGCGGCGAGGCGCACTCCCTGTGCCGCAGCGCGCTCGCCCGCCCGGTGCGCCGGAGACATGCCAAGCCGCGGGCGGCTCGCCATCGCCACGCTCACCGATTGAGCGCCCCGCGCGTGTAGCGCCGGCCCCCCCCACACCCCTTTCGCAAGAACCCGTGGGAGCTCTCCCGAAGAGTCAAGAATTCCCGCAGTGGCAAGTGCAACAAGCAACAAAACCGCGGCCACAAAAGGCGTGCGCTCCTCATGAAGCGATAGAATCATACTAATATTCATAGTATACTCCCGAACGCGGAGTTTTCAACTCCTCTTGCATCATGGACGCTCCTCTGAACCCGGAACAGCAGAAAGCCGCTTCCGCCCCGCACGGACCCCTCCTCATTGTTGCAGGGGCAGGCACCGGCAAGACGAAGACGCTCACGAGCCGGCTCCTCCGCCTCATAGAGGAAGGAGTTGTCCCGTCTTGCATCTGTGCGCTCACGTTTACGAACAAGGCGGCGAAGGAAATGGCGAACCGCGTCGCGACGATGACGAATGACCATAACGATGACGGCGGTCATAGTCATCGTCATAGTCATCGTATGAACGACCTGCCCTTCATCGGCACATTCCACTCGCTCGGGGCAAAAGTTCTCCGCGCTGAAGCGCGTGCAGTGGGGCGAACGCAGGGTTTCACCATCTTCGACGACGGCGACTCGCTCTCCGCAATGAAGAAAGTTATGAAAGAACTTGACTTCCGCACGGGCAAACCCGCACAGGCGCTCCGCTACATTTCGTGGAAAAAAAGCGGGGCGGGAGAAGGCGTGGATGCCGGCACGCGTGACGACAAAAAGATATTTGAGCGTTACGAGGCATTCCTCGCCCGCGCAAACGCATTCGACTTCGATGACCTCATCGCAAAGACAGTTGCGCTCTTCGAGCACAGCCCCGAGACGCTCGCGCGATATCAGAAGCGTTATACGCACATCCTCGTTGACGAATACCAAGACGTGAGCCCCGCGCAATACACGCTCGTGCGGCTCCTCGCGGGACGGCGCGCCCACGTGAGCGTCGTAGGAGACGACGCGCAGATGATTTACGGGTGGCGCTACGCAAATCTCGACACGTTCCTTCACTTTGAGCGCGACTGGCCCGGCGCCCGCGTCGTGCTCCTCGAAGAAAACTACCGCTCTACCGCAATAATCGTCCGCGCCGCCTCTGCCGTCGCCGCGCAGAATGCGTTCGCCCGCAAAAAAGAACTCTGGACGCGGAATCCCGACGGAGAGCTCCTCACTATTGCCGAAACCGCGGACGAGGACGATGAAGCGGAGTGGGTGGGCGCGCAAATTGCGCGCACTATGACAGATGACGATCACCATGACGCCGGTTATCGTCATAGTCATGGTCATGGTCACGCCGGCAACTCCGTTGCCGTGCTCTACCGCACGAACGCCCAGTCGCGCGCGCTCGAGCAGGCGCTCCTCCGCCGCAACATTACGTACAAAATTTATGGAGGTCTGAAGTTCTACGAACGCCGCGAAATAAAAGACATCGTGGCGGGACTTCGTCTTGCGATAAACCCTCGAGACGAAATGAGCCGCGACCGCTTAGAAAAGGCCTTCCGGGTACGCGTGTTTGAAAACGTCGTGGCTACACTCACGAAGTGCGGTGGAACTTCCCCGCGCGCAGCAATCGAGAAGTTTCTTGCCGCTACGGACTATTTTGAACATCTCGAGCGCGAAACCACGAACGCGGAAGAGCGCCGGGAAAACATCACCGAACTCCTCCGTTTTGCGGAGGGCTTCACCAACCTTGCTGATTTTCTCGAGCACGTTTCCCTTGTGCAGTCCACCGATGATGTGAACGCGAATTGCCAATTGCCAATTGCCAATTGCCAACCAGTGGTACATCTCTCCACCATCCACCTCGCCAAGGGGCTTGAGTTCGACCGGGTGTTCCTCGCGGGATGTGCGGAAGGGCTCCTCCCGCACGCCCGCTCCATAGAAACGGAAGATGCAACAGAAGAAGAACGGCGGCTTATGTATGTGGGGATGACGCGCGCGCGGAAGAAGCTCTCGATTTCATTCTTCGGGATTCCCTCGAGGTTCCTTGGAGAAATCCCGGAAGATCTCATGGCGTACGAGAAAACCTCCGGCGCGGCCGATGATGAAAATAGTGAGGGGGCAGCGATTCAACTCAACTAGGATCAACCCCCATGCACCACTTTTTATCCCACGTGGGATAAAAAGTGGTGCATATTTTACTTGCTCGCGCCAGTCATAAAGATAGGAGCTCCTTCTTTCCAAACGCCCTCGCACTCATCCGAGTAGTCAAGACAAGGAACCACACCAGGAGTATAGAGCCCCAGCCACCACACGCTCGCGCGCAGGGTCTTGAACGCAAAAAAGAGAGGAGAGGAGAGAAATGTCTTCGGCACAAAGAGCGCGCCGTTCGGCGGCGCCACCGGCCCGCTCACGGGCACCCAGTACGCGTTTTCACATTCGCAGGTCAAGGGCTGCCCCAACGTAACCCCAAACGGAGGGTTTGCGGCGAAGGCGGGGAGAGCGCCGAAGAGCCCGAGCACGCGCTCAAAGAAACCCCCGTGCTCCCGAAGCGCGGTGAGCTGGAACTGCCGTGAAAATTCTTTGTTCTCATGCTGCGCAGTCGCCATAAATTTCTCGAAGAAAGTTTTGAGCTCGGCGCTCTCCGCTGCGCCCCGCTCCGCCGCAAGCGCCTTCTCAATGAGCGCAAGCGTGAGCCGGTCAAACCCGAGCATTCTCTTCTGCACCGCCACCGCTTCTCCGTACACTTTTATTCCGCGCATGAACGCGAGCTTCGCAGTGATGAAATCCTTCCACGCAAGGAGCGAATCGCGGATTGCGGCAAATAAGCCGTCCCCGAGCGCCCGCGCCACAAGGTCCGCGGGGAGGAGCTCCACGCCGTCATCGTTCCGGAGTGCCGCCCGGAACCGCTTTGCATCAAAGCGCACCTCGCGCGAGTGCGAGACAAAATACTGCACATATGCCTCGGGTGTGCGTACGCCGGAAGCATCAATCGTAGTCTCCGCATCCGCAACTGCCGGCAGGGGGAGCATTTCCGCTTGCGGAGAGGGGAGGGGGAGCATCGCCGCGACTTCTTCCTTGACCTGCTTGAGCGTGGGAATTGAAACTGAATAGGGAGTTCCCTCCGAGCGAGCGCGGGGAGCGGCCCCCCCGTTATTCTCACGAGGCGCTGCGTGCCCCGTATCGCCTTGCTGCGGGGCAAGCCACCCTCCGCGGGAGCCCACAAACGCATTTCCCGGCGCCGCGGCGGCTCGCGGCGCTTCGCGCGGCGGCTCCACCACTTCGGCGCGGCGTGATGAGAAAAAACGGGGCACGAACACCACTATTGTCACTGCGATAACTGCTGCGGCACAGATTATCATTACCCGCCACAGCTTCGGATTACCTGCCATCCCTCTATTATATATAATGCACGCATGCCAGGAGCAAGATTAGGCCAGCACTTCCTCCGTGACCAAGGCGCCCTCCGCGCGGTTGCGGCGGCGCTCGAGCTCGCGCCGGGCGACACCATTATCGAAATCGGCGCGGGGCATGGGGAGCTCACGGAAGAGTTGATGAGTGAAAAGTGGAAAGTGAAGAGTGGAGAAAAAATACAAGTTCTTGCCATAGAAAAAGATTCGCGGCTTGCAAGAACGCTTCGAGAAAAATACTCGCGAAGCAGGAACATTGAAATAGTCGAGGGCGATGTGCGAACCGTATTGCCCTCCTTACTCACCACTTCTCACTCATCACTCGCCACTCGCCACTCGCCACTCGTTTACAAGCTCTGCGGCAACATCCCCTACTACCTCACTGGGTTTCTCTTCCGCATCGTGAGCGAACTTGAGCCGCTCCCCGCGCGGGCGGTGTTCACCATTCAGAAAGAAGTTGCGGAGCGAATTGATGCAAAACCGCCGCACATGAATCAGCTTGCGGCGAGCGTGCAGTTCTGGGCGGAGCCGAAAATAATCCGCGTGGTTCCTCGGAGCGCGTTCTCACCGGCGCCAAAAGTGGACTCGGCGATTCTATTACTCAACCCTGTCATAAAAAAGGGAGAAAGAGGAGAAAAGGGGGAAAGGGGGAAATACTATGCGGCGGTCCATGCGCTCTTCTCCCAACCCCGCAAGACCATTCTGAACAACGTGGCGGCGGCGCTCCACGTGCCGAAAGAAGAAGCCGCACACACGCTTCATGAAGCGGGGATAGCTCCTCTCGCCCGCGCGCAGAACCTTTCTGTTGCAGATATCAAAAAGATATCCTCGCTTTTCCCGCTTTGAAATAAGGAATGTGCCGCCCGCCATCCCCTCACGCCATACGGCACGATTGTCATCCCCGCATTCGCGGGGATGACGGAGGGGATAAGATTGCGTATTCAGGGGAAAGATTGCGGGGGTGTGCACAAAAACCACGGGCTTGAGATTGTGCGCAAGGTATAATGAGTATGGCGTATTCTATCCACCGCCGCTCCACACCTTTTCCACATGGACATCAAGAGACTTATCGCAGGATTCCTCGTCTTCGCCGGGCTCGCCGCGGCGCTCGCGCTCGCCATCCCCTCCCTCTTCTCGCCGCCCGCCGTTCCCGCCACGCAGAAAACAAAATCAGCGGTAGCTCAAAACGCGTTCCTTTCACAATCAGGAGGCGGCGCGCAGGAAGCATACATTACATCTTCCCGCTCCGCCGCAAGAACGCCAGGCGCGTCCGCAAATCTCACTCAAAAGCTCGGCACCCTGCTTGCACAGGAGGTCATCCGCACCAACGAAGCGGCGGGGACTTTACAGGGCCCGCCCTCAGGGCTCATTATCCCCGCACGGAAAACGCTTGAAGCGGCGATAGAGGAGAATATTTCGAGCGCCGCGCAGGCCGCCTCATTCCTCCCGCGGTTTGACGAACCCGTGCCGGACCGCGAACTCCGCGTTCTTCGAACGCCGCGCGCGGAGGACTTCGCGGCATACATGAACGCCGCCGCGCACACGCTCGGGGAAACCGTGGGGAGCAGCGCGTTCGAGAAACTCCTCGAAGGGACGCCGAATATGGAAGCGGCATACACCGCCGCCGCGGTCTACGGGAACGCCGCGCAGGGACTCGCGCGCACCCCCGTGCCGGAACCCTTTGTGCCGCTTCATAAGAGTATCCTCGCGGCAGTCAAGAACCGGAAGGCGCTTGTTGACCTCGCGCTCGGAGACCCGTCCGACCCGCTCAAATCCCTTGCGGCGCTCCGGAGCGTCGAAAACCGCGTTGGCGAAATCCTTGACCGCGACGCCGACGCCATCGAAAAGGAAGCGGGGCTGCTCCAGCGCATCTCGTTCTCTGTCCCAGAAGACGGGCGGGGCGCCTTCGCGCGCCTCCTCGGAATCGAGCGCGCATTTGCGCAAGGCGCGGTGGTGCCGGTGAACGACGCGAAGCTCAACGCGACCACCGCCACGCTCACGAAGCAAAAGGTGAAAGACGATACGAGGAGCTGGTTCCAGCGGCTCAAAGACCTGTCGCTCAAGATGTTTCTCCAACAGCTCAAGAACCAGCTCATCGCCATGCTCGAGCAGCAAATCGTAAACTGGATTAACGGAGGCGGTTCGCCACAGTTTATCACCGACTGGAAGGGGTTCCTCGGAAACGCATTCAACAATGCGGTGGGGGCGGAAATCGAAAGAGTGCTTCCGGAGCTCTGCCAGCCGATGTCGCCGCTCCTCCGCGTTACCTTCACCCTGCCGAGCGTGAACATCCCCGTCTACAGCGGCTGTACGCTGAACCAAATCGTGGATAACGTGAAGAACTTCTACCGCGACTTTCGGAATGGCGGGTGGATTCAGTACGGCGTCACCTTCGAGCCCACGGGAAACTATTTCGGCGCGCTCATCGAGGGGCACGACCGCGCGACGCGCGAAGCGCTCGCCGCCCTCGGCGCCGAGCGGGACAAGGCGATTGCCGCAGCAGGATTTTTGAGTTCGTCGGTATGCCCCTCCACCGGAAAACCGCCGGATGAGAAAAAGGGATGCCCGGGCGGCGAATCGCCGCTCGTAAAGACCCCCGGGAAACTCCTGGGAGACGCCGTTTCAAAAGCGGTGGTTGACTCGCCCTTCGAGCTTATCGTGAATGCGGACGATATCGCAGGACTGGTGCAGACCGTCGCGAATGCCGCGCTGAACCGGCTCGTGATGCTCGGCATTGACGCCGCCTCCGGAAGGTCCACCGGCAAAGGACTTACCTCCATTACCCCTGCCACAGCGCCCCCCGCAAACACCGCCGATTCCCTCTGCTACGGCACCACTGGCGCCGCGCGGACGGAGTGCCTGCGCAAGGCCCAAAGTGCTTCAAGCACGCAGGGGCAATCGCCGCTCGCAGACCAGACCTCCTGCAGTTCCCTCGCCGACCCCGCGCTCCGCGCGAACTGCGAGGCCACCCAGCGCGAAGCGGCGGAGACCGCCGCGTCCATCGGAGAAGGCGGCACGCTTCCCGGCTTCGAGAGCCAGCCGGCACGGGTGGACCTTAGCGGCGCAACCGCGTCCCAAAGCCGCTCGCGGCATCCTACCTACGACGCCTCCGCCGCAATCGACGGGTCTCCGCAGACATATTCCGACACGTGGCCCGGTTCTCCCTCATGGTGGGAACTCACGCTCGCCGCACCCGAGTATCTCGAATTCGCCCACATCGTAACGCATGGAACTGTCCCGCTTAGAGGATTCGCGCGGGCGAGAATCCCCGTAGAACCCTTCCTCACGCTCTTTGAGCCGGGCGGCGCGGCATGGACAGTTGATTTGCCAAGCGGGGTATCGGACATGCAAATATATCTCAACACCGAGCAGGCGCGGAATACCGGCACAGGAACTATTCTCCCCGCGTCGAGCATCCGCGTGAACAAACTCCGCATCGATGCGGAGCGCCTTGCGCTTGCCACTGTGGAACTCTTCCGCCGCATGGCGCCGGTGCTCGACCTCTCGAAGGTGCTCGCCACGCTCACGAAAGCGGAGGCAGTGAGGTTCTTTCCGCTCCCGTGGGCGACGGCGACCTACTACCCCACCTACAACAGCCCGACGCCCGCGCCCGCCTCCGCGATTTCGCTCGTGATTGCCGAGAACAGCGCGCGGGGAAGTACGTTCCCGCCGGTTGAGGAGAACCTTACCCGCCCCGAACTCACTCGCTACCAGCTTGACTTGCCAGGGCAGTACCGCTTCACCTACACCGTGGACATCGGCGGCGTGAGCGCCTCGCGCACGCGCATTGTCACCGTTACCGAGTAAACCCTATGAAAAGCCCCTTCGCTATAGTCCATCACTTCATCCGCCGCATTGGGGGAATCTTCCGCTCTGCTTCCCGGCGCACGCGGCTCACCGCCGTGCTCTGTGCTGGTTTCTTCGTACTCGCCGCAGTGCTCCTTCCTTCGCCAGCGCACGCAGGCGTAGCCGACTTCCTCGGCAGCCTTACCAACACCTTCATCGGCGGCATACTGGGAGGAACCGTCGGGTTTGTCGGATTCGTCATCTCCTACATCGTGAGCGCCGTGGTCGGCTTCTTCACCGCGCTCGTCGTCTTCGGCATCGGGGTGGTGCTCCAGCTCAACACGAACATCATAAACTCCGTCGCCGTGCAGGAGGGATTCAAGGTGACACTCTCCATCGCGAACCTCGGCTTCGTCCTCGGCATCATCATTATTGCGATTGCCACCATTCTGCGGTACGAGCACTACGGCATGAAGCGCCTCCTCATCAAGCTCATCGCGGCGGCGCTCCTCGTGAACTTCAGCTTGGTCATCGGCGGCGCCATCGTGAACTTCTCCGACCGGATGTCCGGCGTGTTCCTCTCCGCCTTCCCGGGCGGCGGAGGCGGCGCCACCGCTTTCGCAGACGCATTCGCCGGAGCATTCGGTCCCCAGCGCCCCTTCCTCAACCAAACCATCAAGGATGCGGACACCATCTCAAGCGCCGAGGATTTGGAAAAAGTCGCGGGCGCCGGCTCCGCAGGACAAAGTTTGGGCACGCTCTTCGTGCCGCTCATCAACCTCATCTTCGTCGCCGCCATCCTTATTGTGATGTTCATCACAATAGCCACGTTCTTCTTCATGCTCCTTGTCCGCTATGTATATCTCGGCATGCTCCTCATCCTCATGCCTTTCGCGTGGCTCCTGTGGGTCTTCCCCTTGACCGAAGGCATCTGGAAGAAGTGGTGGGATAAATTCCTCAAGTGGACGTTCTTCGCGCCGATTTCGCTCTTCTTTATGTGGCTCGTGATTATCACGGGGCAGGTAATGTCCTCGGGGAATGCGGCGGACCCGTCCCAGGGGCTCCAAGGGCTCGCGTACATCGCGCCGCCCGACAGCTACGCGCGTGGCTTGAAGAGCTTCGTGGGGAGCGCCGCGAACCAGGTGATGGGCACCTTCCTCCAGGCGGCGGTTCTCGTGGGGCTTGCCATCGGCGGCCTCATCGCCGCGGAGAAATTCTCCATCACGGGGTCCCACGCGGCGATGGGCGCGGTAAAGGGCATCGGAAAAGCGGCACAGGGGTATGTGGGGAAACGCGCGAGACAGGCGGGCGGAGCGATTCTCCAAAAAGCGGGGGTGCAAAATGCCGCGACCGCACTCCAGCAAAAAGGAGCTGCTGCGCTTCGGCAAAGTAACATTAATCTCGGCGCAGGAAGCAAGAGCAGAATCCTTAGGGCCGTAGCAAAGCCGTTTAATTTTGCCGCGAACGCGGCGGCAAAAGCTCTCGGTTACACCGTCGGGTATGCTCCCGGGGCAGATTATGTCGCGGCGCGTACGGGTCGTGTGATTCAGGCAGGCGTCGCCGGAGGGCGGAGCGGCTTGATGGGCGGCGCGGAAGCGGATGTGAAAGATGCAACCAAAGGACTCACCGAAGAACAGCAGGCGAACCTCGCAAGCACCATGACCGCGCCGCAACGGGTGGCGCTTGTTAAAAAGGCGACAAAGGAAGGATGGCTCGACAAAATTGACAGCAAGTACTACGGCCCCGAAGAAAAGGAGCGGACATTCAAAGCGCTCGGCCAGGAAAAGGCGTATGACGATGCATTTAAGGCGAGCCAAGGGGCAGGAGAAAAGAAACCATACGCGGAAGAACAAGATAAGGCGAGAGGAGTGGCAAAACAAGAAGCGGAAATGTGGGCAGAAAGACAGGGTCTCCCCCACAAGACCGATATTTCAGAAGCGGGGAGGATAGCGTATGAGACCGCAAAAACACATGGGGATAGCGATAAAGACGCGGAGGAAAGGCGAAATAAAGCAATAGCAGTCGCAAGATACAGAAAGGGTCAGGTTGCGTATGAAGAAGCAAAAGCGCACGGAGATAGTGATGAAGATGCAGAAAAAGCTAGGGGAAAGGCGCTCGAAAAAGCCCAAGAGCCCTCCGAATACGAAAAGTTTGTAAAAGAAAAAGTAAAGAAAGCGGAAGAAGAAACAATGGCTGATGAAGTAGACCCGGAGACAGGGAAGAAAACCGGAAGAAAAGTAAACGCACAGGAGAAAATCAAAGAAATTACAGGCAAAGCTACGGAAGACTTAAAGAAAGGAGACAAAGTGCAGTATAAAGAAATCTTCGGCGACAAGGCGGCGTTTGGATTGAGCAAAGAAAGCATCAAAGCGATGGGCGAGGTATTTGCCCAAAAAGTGGCTTACTCGAACCAACAACTCATCCCGAATATCATCTCTAAGATGAGTGCGAAGCAATTTGATGGATTTAAGAAAATGTATACAAAAATCCTCAAAGACGGCATCGCCTCCACGAGCGGCGACCAAAAGAAGTATTTAGAAGAAGGTCTCGACAGATTCACCAAGAAAATCCTTGCACACCACATGACAGGCGCCGCGCACGAAGGAGGAGGAGGTGAAGAAGAACACGCCGCGCCCGCGCCCCCTCCTCCTAGCGGCGGAGGCACAACTTAAACACGCTCATGAACAACCCAACCGTAATACCCGAAGAAAAAATCTTCCAGCGCTGGGATATGCTCCCCGAGGGACTCCGCGAGGCGCTTGTCTCTGAAAAATACGGCGATATTCTCTGGAAAACCTGCGCGGCGGAGCATCTCTCCGAGGAAAAAACGGGCGAGGTCGCCCGCATCGCTTCGTGGGTGTTTCTGGGATTCCTCCACCCCGAGGACATCGCGCGCGAGGTGCAGCTTTCGACCGGCATCCACGCCGAGGTTGCAAACGCGATTGCCGCGGCGCTCCACGCGAAGATTTTCGCGCCGCTCCGCGAGACGCTCGAGTCCTCCTACGCCCCTCCGGGAACCACGCCCCGCTACGGCGAGGCGCCTGCGGGGCCCGTCATGCTTGAGGATATTCGCTCCATGGAAGACCGCGAGGGCGCGCCTGCTTCGCCGGAGCTCCCGCGAGGCGCGCAGGGCGCTTCTCTCTCTCACGGGATGGAAGCAACGCTCGAGAAGCTCCGCCCCTCCGCCGCAGAAGAGCCATTCTTCAAAGAAACGCCCGTAGCGCTTGAGGCGCTTAAGGAACAAGGAACAAGGAACAAGGAACAAGGAGAAGCCTTTGAAGTACCACCAGCATTCGAGATGCCGCCTCCCGAAAGAATGAGTGATGCGGGAAGAGTGATAAGTGATGAAGCGACCCGTCCCTCACCCCTCACCACTCAAAACTCATTCTCGCCACTCGCCACTCAACCCTCGCCACTTGAAACTTCCCCCTTCATCCTCCACGAAGAAGCCCCCGCGCCTTCGCTCCCGAACGTCGGCGACTTTTCGCTCGACATCAGGCCGGAAGAGTTCGGCCCCTCGGAGCAGGAACTGCAGAAAGCCCCGCAGGCGGACATCGAGATAGGGGGAGCAACAGAAGGAATAAGGAATAAGGAACAAGGAACAAGCGAGGAAGAAAAGGAATCGAGAATCGTTCACTACGGAGACTTGCGCACGCCGCTCGAAAGCGTGAGTGGCGAGGGAAAAGTGATGAGTGATGAGGCAACTCTCCTCTCACCCCTCACCCCTCAACACTCATCACTAGATGCAACTCCCGTTCCAAGCCCGACGTTTGCAGCGTTCAACCTCTCCGACCTTGCAGGGCTGGATGCTCCGCCTCCTCCACCTCCCGCCGCAACCGCGCCCGAGCCGGACGTGCCCCCGCCTCCGCCCGCCACTCAACCCTCGCCACTCGAAACTTCTCCAAAAAAGCAAGGGTTCTTTGCGCGGCTTTTCGGAAGAAGAGGAAGGGGGACTCTAGAACCTTCGGATGCCCAAGGTTCGACCTTGGAAGCAACCCCGGAACCCGACCTGCCTCCGCCTCCGCCCGATGAGCCACCCGTGCCGCCTCTACCCCCTGCTACCGGCGCCGACACGATAAACTTAGATTCTTTCAAGTCCTGACTCGGAAAACCTTAATTCGCGTTATTTGCCCCAATTCGCATTATTCGCGATTACTCCTATGCAATTCCAAGTTCCCCAATTTATCGAGACGGAAGACAAGATTGTGGGGCCTTTCACGCTCAAGCAGTTTATCGCGGTCGGCGCCGCAGTAGGCGTCTCGCTTGTCCTGTACCTCGTCGTCGTGCCGTGGCTCTGGCTCGTGCTCTCTATTCCCCTCGTCGGCGGCGGGATTGCCTTCGCCTTCGTGAGGGTAGGGGGGCGCGCGCTCCCTTCGGTCGCGCTCGCGGCGCTCCGCTATCTCTGGAAACCGCAAACGTACGTGTGGCAGCCGGAAGCGCAAGGAACAAGGGACAAGGAACAAGGAACGAAAACGGAAGAAAAGACGGGCGGGCTTTCGCTTGAGGAAGTGCTCTCGGGACTCTCCCTGCGGCGGACATGGCAGAAGCTCCAAACCGGCGCGGAGAAGCTCTCGCCGGGGCTCTTCCTCGCTCAGCGCGACCGCTACTCCATCTACCGGAAGCGGAGCGGGGAGAGGAGCGCCGCGAGGAGGATAGATTACCGCTAGAGGACAAGTGGTGAGTGATGAGTGGTGAGTGGGGAGTGGTTAAGTGGCGAGTGATGAGGGAATACAATGCAATGCAAATCAAATCGTATAAAGAACTTACTGTTTGGAAAAAATCGGTTGTTCTTGTGGAAGAAGTTTACTGTTGCACCGCAAAACTTCCGAAGGAGGAGTTATATGGTCTCGTTATGCAAGCGCGCCGCGCAGTAGTTTCAATCCCGTCAAGCATCGCCGAAGGTTCGAGAAGGAAAAACGGCATGGAATATCTGCAGTACATAAGGATTGCGGATGGATCATCGGCAGAACTTGAGACACAACTCATCATAATAAAACGCCTCTACCCTCACGTAAATGTCGCGAGAGCAGAACAGCTGCTTGATGAAGTGCAACGAATGCTGCACGCAATGCGGCGGACTCTCGAATCTAAAATCAGGCTTACCCGAACACCTCCAAGCGAGTACAATGATAAAGAATAGCCACCACTTCCCTCACCCCTCACCACTTATCGCTCATCACTTATCACTCGCCACTTATCACTCAAAACTCATGCCCAAAGAATTCGCCAACGCCCAGGACCTCGTCGCGGTCAAGGAAATCCGAGACGGGACGCTCATCTTGAAGGACGGCGGCCTCCGCCAGATACTTATGGTGAGCGGCGTGAACTTCGCGCTCCGCTCGGAGACGGAGCAAGGCATCATCACCGCCAGCTACCAGAACTTTTTGAACACGCTCGATTTCCCCCTGCAGCTCATCATCCACTCCCGGAAAATCAACATTGATACATATCTCGAGAAGCTCGCCGCGTACGAGCAGAAAGAGCCCTCCCCCCTCCTCCGCAACCAAAACGCCGAGTACCGCGAGTTCATCAAGGGGTTCGTGGACAAAAACGCGATTATGGAGAAAACATTCTTCGTGGTCGTGCCGTGGACGACCGTCTCACTCCCCACCACGAGGAGTCTTATGCGATTCATCCCGTTTCTCGGGAGAAGCAAGGGGGCGGAAGCGGCAGAGGCGAAAGAGAAGGAAGAGTCCTTCGAGGAGTCGCTGGAACAGCTCCAGCAGCGCGTCTCCCAGGTCGCCGAGGGGCTTGCCGCCGTGGGGCTTGAAGCGGTCCCTCTGGGCGACCGCGAGCTTGCGGAGATGCTCTACAACTTCTACAACCCCGAATCCGTCGAGCGCGAAAACCTTGCGCTTCCCGCCGACGAGAAAGGCGGGGCGAATGCAACGGCCCAAACCCAAGGCGCGGAGAAACCCGTGAAGAAGGGCGGAATTGGCGATGTCTCAAAAATCATTGCGCCGGCAGGCGCGGAGGTGACGCCGAATTTCGTCAAAATCGGCAGCAAGCTCGCAAAAACGTTTTTCGCGCTCTCCTACCCGAGGTACCTTGCAACCGGCTGGTTTGAGCCCATCGTGAACCTCCCCAGCCTTCTCGACGTCTCCATCTTCGTGAATCCCATGAACACGGGGGATGCCCTCAAAAACCTCCGCAAGAAAGCCGCCCAGCTCGAATCGCAAATCGCGGATACGGAAGAGAAAGGGCTCGTGCGCGACCCCCTGCTCGAAACCGCGCTCCGCGACGTGGAATCCCTTCGGGACACGCTCCAGCAATCGGAGGAAAAGCTCTTCCACGCCGCCCTCTACATCACGATTTACGCGGACGCGCCGGACCAGCTTGCGCGGCTTGAGGGGCAAATCACTTCGCTCATGGAAGCGAAGCTTGTTTACATCAAACCCGCCCTCTTCGAGCAGCTTGAGGGGCTCCTCTCGGTTTTTCCCTTCGGAGGCGACCGCCTCAATATCGGGACGCCGATGAACTCGAGCCCCATCTCCTCTTTTTTCCCATTCGTCTCCGAAGACCTCACCTCGAACGAGGGCATCATGTACGGCATCAACCGCCACAACAATAGCTTGGTCATATTCGACCGGTTTTCTCTCGAGAACGCAAATCAGGTCGTCTTTGCAAAATCCGGCTCCGGAAAATCCTACTCCACGAAACTCGAAATCATCCGTTCGCTCATGGTGGGCGCCGAAGTCATCGTGATTGACCCCGAGAACGAATACCAGCGCCTCGCGGAGGCTTTGGGCGGGAGCTTCTTCAGCATTTCGCTCTCGTCCGAAGAGCACATCAACCCGTTCGACATCCCCATCATTCCGGAAGGGGAGTCTCCTTCGGACATCCTCCGGTCGCACGTCGTGAACCTCGCGAGCTTGGTGAAGCTCATGCTCGGGAAAATCACGCCCGAGGAAGACGCGCTCCTCGACCGCGCGATTACCGAAACCTACGCCTCGCGCGAAATCGTGGCGGGGGAAGATTTTTCCGGCAAGGAAGCCCCGCTCCTTGAGGACCTCGAAACCGTGCTCCGCAACCTTGAGGGCGGGCGCGCGATGGCGGAACGGCTCTATAAGTACACGAAGGGGTCCTTCGCGGGATTCGTAAACCAGCACACGAATATCGACATCGGCAACCGCTTCATCGTCTTCTCCATCCGCGACCTTGAGGAGGAGCTCCGCCCGATTGCGATGTTCGTCATCCTGAACTTCATCTGGAACCTCATCCGCGCGAAGTTGAAACGCCGGATTCTCATGATTGACGAAGCATGGATTATGATGAAAAACGAAGACTCCGCCACGTTCCTCTTTGGGCTCGTGAAGCGCGCCCGGAAGTACTACCTTGGCGTTTCCACCATCACGCAGGACGTCGAGGACTTCCTGAGGTCTCCCTACGGCAGGCCCATCATCACGAATTCCTCGGTACAGCTCCTTTTGAAACAAGCGCCTGCGACGATTGATATCGTGGCAAAAGCGTTTGACCTCACGGAAGCCGAAAAATCGCTTCTCTTGGGCGCGGAGGTCGGCACGGGGCTCTTCTTCGCGGGGAAAAAGCACGTCGCCATCCAGATTGTCGCCTCGTATTTCGAGGACCAGATTGTAACGACAAACCCCGCACAGCTCCTTGAGGAAAAATCCCGCTAGAGCCCTGTCATTCCCGCGTATGCGGGAATCCAGGAAAGTGAGATAAGGTTCTGGGTTCCCGCTTCCGCGGGAACAACAGAAAGAATACATTCGACCCCTGCACACTACCATGGAACCCGAGCCAAAAATCTCCGTCGTTGAGGCGATATGGATAGGAACCGTATTCGCGCTCATAGACATTGCGGAAGTCGCCATTGTATTCTTCGGGCTCGACGATTTCTGGATTCTCGACGCGCTCGCGTCAACGATATTTGTGTATCTCGTCCTCAAGACAATCCCGCCGTTCCGCCAGCTCATCACATGGATTGGAGAACTCTTCCCGTATGTGGGCGCGCTCCCGCTCCTCACCGCAGGATGGCTCTGGACCACGTGGGCAGACTGGCATCCCGAGGGACTCGGCGCGAAGACGCTCGCCGTGGCGGAAACGGCGGCGTCCGCGGCAAAGGGAGGAGGGGGAGGAAAAGGCGCCGCGGAAGGCGGGGGAGGGGGCACAGCGGGCGCGCCCGCGCAGGCGCCGCAGGCACGCGCCGCCGAACAAGCCCCAGCCGGCGCGGGAACAACCGCAGAATCCGCTCCGGCATCCGCCGCGCCGGGCGGAGCGCCGGGAGCGCAACCGGTTCCCGATGAGGCGCTTGGGGTTCAAAAAGAGCCGATGGAAAAGGTACGGGAGCTCATGGAAAAACCGCTCCCGCCGGAAGAACCCGTCTCCTCAACCGAACCGCCAGCGCCCCCTCCTCCGAAACTTGAGGATGTGCGCCGGAGGGAAATGCTCTAGAATGAAGGAGGATATGAATACCCGCGAATTACAACCTCCTCTTCCTTGTCATTCCCGCGAAAGCGGGAATCTAGGGGCACTAAGGGAGATCCTGGGTTCCCGCTTCTGCGGGAACGACAGAACGGCTCGCTTTATCGTCTCAGTTGCATTGCTTATTGTAATCGCAATGCTTCTGCCGCACGCGTACGCGCAAACCGAGCCGCAGGTCATCATCAGCTGGCAGGCGCACACCTATACCCCTCCCGGCTACGCCGGAAAGGCGCTCTCGACTGGCGGCTCAAAAGTGAGCGCGTCGCTTGATGTGCTCCACGGAGGGAAGCTTGCCGACCTCTCCGGAGAGACCTTCTACTGGTACCTCAACAACCGCCTCATTTCGCGCGGCAGGGGGCTCACGAGCGTTTCGCTCCGCGCGCCGGAGGAACTGCGCGGCTCATTTTCGCTCCGCGTCGAAGCCCTTTCTTACCGCGGCGGCGCCCTGCTCCGCGCCGTGAACATCCCCATCGTCCGCCCCGAGGCCGTGCTTGCGGCGCCTTTCCCCGACGCAAAAGTTTCCTCGCCGCTCTCCCTCCGCGGCATACCCTTTTTCTTCAACGTCACGGACCCCTTGGAGCTCGTCACGCGGTGGACGGTGAACGGCGCGCCCGCGTCGCAGACAGGCAACCCCACGGAACTCACTGCAACCATCCAAGGCGCCGCCGGCAGCGCGCTCTCCATAGCGCTCTCGTTCCTCAATCCCGCGTTTGATTTCGAGGCCGCGCAGGCGTCGGCAACATTCACGCTCAAATGAAGTCCCCGCTCTCCGCACTCGCGCTCTTCCTCCTTGCCTCCGCCAGCTGGCGGACCGCCGCCTTTGCCTCGACCATCAACACGAACATCCCCGGCACCGCCCCCACCACAAGTCCCGCAGGGTTCGTCGCAAACTTCTACCAGTTCGCCTTGATGCTGGGCGGCATTCTCGCCTTCGGCGCCATCGTCTACGGCGCGATTCTCTACGCCGTCTCCGCGGCGAGCCCCGAACTGCGGAGCAGGGGGAAGGACCACATCATACAAGCGCTCATGGGGCTCGCGCTTCTCATGGGCGCGGTCCTCATCATCAACTACGTGAACCCCGACATCATCACGCATCCGCCGGGCACGGTAACGTTTACGCTCAAAGATGTGAATTTGGAAGGTTTGAAGGCAAAAACCGGAACCCCGCCGGCGTACAACCCCTCGTCGATAGTGGACTACAATAAGCTGAATGAAGAAGCGAAAGAAGCAAGAAGGGAGGCCCAGAGGCTGGAAACGAGGGCGGCGGACCTCCGCAGAGAAGCATTACTCCTTGAGGAAGATGCGTTGTATGACCCGTCAGTTAAAACGAGGATAGACCAGCTGAATAAAGAGGCGGGTGACATAGAGCGCCAGCTCATCGGAAAAACGGCGCTGGCGTGGGCAAAGCGTCACGACCTGGATTCCCGCGTCGCGCTCGAGAACAACGACCCTGCAGAAGCGGCGCGCCTCAGAGACGCGCGCGACAGGAGATTGGGAACTGCGGCGGTAAATCTGAACGGCGCGGGAGACGCCGCAGGGGCTGCCGGCCTCCTCGTTGATAAGTTTAAGTACGGCGTCCAGTTCGACGCCGATGCCGCCGCGCGGGACGTCGCGGAACGCATGAAGGTAACCGGCCAAGGAGCCGTAATCGCAAAGTCAACGGCGGAGTCCCAAGCAAAATCCGTGATGGAAAAAATAGTGACGAACGCAAAAACAAAGGCGGCCGAGGTGGAGAAAATCTCCCCGGGAAGCGGACAAAAAGTGCGTGATGAGGCAAAAATTGCGATAGATAAAATCAAAACTATCTGCGCGCAAAACTCATTAAGAAGTTGCGCCGGCTTTACGTACGACCCTTCAAAATGAAACGCCTCCTCTATCTCCTCATCATCCTCGCAGTCGCGGGCGCCGTCGTCCTCGCCGGGTTTTTCCTGCGCTACCGCAATGAGCCGGTTGCGCCTTCTCCGGCGGAAGAAATGGCGGGAGAAGAGCTCCCCGCGCCAGAGCTTGCCCCGACTGAAACGTCGGGGGGCGCCACCGCCGAGATGCCTCCCGCGCCCGCCTCTCCTTCCGAGCCCGTCCTCCTCGGCGACGGACTCCGCATCTTGTATCAAAACCCTGTTTTTGCACTTGCGCCCGCTCCAAACGGCGGCGTGCTGGTGATGGGCATCGACGGGGCGGTTGCCGCAGTGCGGGACACCGCCGCCACCTTGAGCCCCACGCCGATTGCAGAGCTCCAAAAAGCGCTTTTTTCCGCGGGCGGCGTAAAGGCGCTTGCGCTCTTCGGCGACCGCACTGCGCCGCAAGCGGGCGTCTTCGATGTCGCCTCGAAAACGTGGCAGCCGTTCCCATTCTCCATCATTGACGCGGCGTGGTCGCCGAACGACTCCCGCGCCGCATATCTCGCGCGGCAGAACAGCGGCGCTGTCGTGCTGGGAGTGCTCGATCTCGCGAACGCGAAGGCAAAACCCCAGGAACTTCTTCGCGCGCGCTTCGCGGACATCACGCTTGCATGGCCCTTGCCCGACCTTATCTTTCTCCAAGAGCGCCCCAGCGCGGCGGTTCCGGCGCGCGCGTGGATTTTTGACATGAAAAAGAAAATGCTTGCGCCGTTCGCGGAAGAACAGCGCGGACTCGCAGTGCGGTGGCCTGCCCCGGCCGGAGCGTCGGGGCCCCCGGGAGAATGGCTCGCCTTCGCCGCGGGAGATGCGGGACGGGGCGGGCGGCTGTACCTCGTCTCACCGCAGGGGACCATCCGCGAGGAGCTTACCTTCCTCACGCTTCCGCAAAAGTGCGCCTCCTTCGGCGGCGGCGCGGCGCCAAAGGCAGCCTCCGCGGCGCCCTCATCCGCTCCCGCCACTCTTATCTGCGCCGTCCCGCGCGACGCAGATACGCTCAATGTGAGCGCGCTCCCGGACGCGTACTGGAAACGGGCGCTTTTCACTGAAGATGTCTTCTTAATGATAAACCTTGCGACGGGCGCGACCCGAACTCTCTTTGACGATGCCGCTCGCCCGCTCGACGCCGACATGCTCGCCGTCTCGGGCGACACGCTCTATTTCATAAACCGCTACGACCAGAAACTGTACTCGCTCCAGATTAAATAGGGAGTAATCGCGAATAATGCGAATCTGGACTTCAATAACGCGAATTCATTCCCAACCCACCCGAGGATAGGCGCCCGCCACACGGTTCCGAGGGAACAGCGGAGATAACGGGATTGCGCCAACTGTTCCCGCTCGCGCACTCACTCGCGGACAGTTGCGGGACTGGAGGCGAGCGACCCGTCCCCCGGAACCGCGTGCGGGCGCTCCCTATCCGACCGGCTTCACCACCACGTAACGCTCCTTCCCTTCTCCCACGCTCTCCGTCGTCACCTCGGGGTGCACCGCAAGGGCGGTGTGGACAATTCTGCGCTCATAGGAGTTCATCACTGGCAGCGGAACCTCGGCTCTCGTCATGTGCACTTTTTTCGCCGCCGCCTTGGCGAGTTCAACGATTAAATTTTCCCGCTCCTGCCGGTAGTTGTTTACGTCAAAAATCACCGGGGGGATGCCGTGCTTCCGCCCGACGAGCTGCACCACGTGGTTCAAACTGGCAACCAGCGCAGGGAGCGCTTCCTTCACCAGCGCTTGATTGTCGTAAATGAAAACGGTGCCGCGCCGCTCCTCGCGCACTTCAACATGAAAGTCACGGAATCCCATCCGCTCAAAAAGCTCTTGTACGAAATTTCGAAAGTCCATATTCTCATTATGTGCTCGATTCGCGCTATTCGCGCCTGCCCGCCTCTGGCGGGATTCCTCCTTGGGCAAGCTGCCGATTCACGATGAGCTGCTGTACCACCGAAAACGCCGAGGAAACCGCCCAGTACAAGCTCACTGCCGCCGGGAACTGCCAGAACACCACGAGCGTAATGAGCGGCGCAATGTACACCATGTTCCGCCCCATCCGCTCGGCGTCGGTGGGAGAGTGCCCACCTCCCCGCAGCGCAGGAAGCGCCATGCGCCCCTGAATATACTGCGCAAGTGCCGCCAAACCCACCATGAAGATACTCTGCTCACTTAAATTAAGCAAGCCGAAAAAGCTCGGCGTGAGCGTTTCCGGCGCATGCACGAAACTATAGACTTCCTTCGCAACCACCTGCGGGTCGAGTATGCCGGAGAATACCTGATAGAGCGCGATGAGCACGGGGAGCTGCACGAGAAGAAGGAGAAATCCGGAGAAGGGGTTGATGCGGTGCGCGCGGTAAAGCTCGAGCATCGCTTTCGCCTGCCGCTCGCGGTCTTTCGCATGCTGCTCCTGGATTTTTTTGAGCTCCGGCTGCAGGCGCTGCATCACCACCTGATGGCGGACGCTTTTGTGAAACAGCGGGAAAAGAATGAGGCGGATGGCGATAGTAAGGAATATGATGGCAAGCCCCAGGTCCTGAAACGCAAGGGAATTGTAAAGCGCGACGAGCGCGTTTAAGAGCGGCTGGTAGAAAAAGGTGTCGTAGAGATAGACCATTGGGATATTATAGTGGGGAGTGATAAGTGTTACGTGATACGGGATGCCTGCACTGCCGCATCGCGAGCGCGGTCAAGTTCCGCACGCAACTCTCCCGAAGAAAGGCGCGCCGCGGGGCGTGCGAGGATAACCACAAAGTCCGAGGAAAGGGAAGAGGGCCATGCGCGCATCGCCGCACACACCACGCGCTTCAGCCGATGGCGCACCACGGAACGCGCATCTACCGCGGCGCCTGCCACTACCCCGAATCTGTTATGCCCCGCCTTGTTCGCCTGTGCTTTGAGAGTAACGGCGGGAGAAACATAGAGCGCGCGCACGCGCACCCTCAAGAGTTCGGCTACAGGCGCCCGAAACCGCCGAGCAAGCATAGCACTTCCTTACACAGTGAGGGAGTGCCGCTTTTTAAGGCGCCTCCGGCGCAGCACCGCGCGCCCGCCCGGGCGGCGCTGGCGGGAAAGAAATCCGTGTGTGCGGGCTCGTTTCTTCTTCTTTGGCTGATAGGTGCGAGACATGCATTCATGGTATCACGATTACTCCTCCATGCCAACCCCTAGGGCTCAAAAAATGCGTTGTGCACAGAAAATCCCCAAACTCGCGCGCAAGAGACTTTTGACGGCTTCCAAATTCCACCTACAATGAATCCATCGGCGATGGAAGTTTCGCCCCCGCAGAATGAAGCCCGTGAGGGGCTCGCGCCGCCCGCACCGCATGAAGCTGCGCGTTTCATGGAATGAATCCTGTGAGAAGCAACAAAACTATGCACTATACATCTCGCCGCGCACCGCACCGGAAAAGCGTCGCAGGGGGTAAATATAACTTGCTGCGGTTGTCCGAGGACAACCTGCTTCTAACGGGATGAACCTCGAAGAACTGTGGCAATCAACACTCGCTGAGATGGAGGTGCAGCTCTCGCGGGCAAACTTCTCCACATGGCTGAAGAGCAGCCGGCTTGTCGACAAACAAGACGGCACGCTCTATATCGCGCTTCCCAACAACTTCGCCAAGGAGTGGGTGGAAAACAAGTATCACAAGAATCTTTTGGGGATTATCCGCAATTTCGATGCATCGGCGCGCAAATTAGAGTTTGTAGTGGCGCCCCATCACCTCGAAGCAACTGCTCCCGGCGCCGCCCTCTCGCATCATCCCCAGCGGATGGAAACGAACGTGGGGGGGCTTGACCTTGCAGTTGACCCTGAATCAAACTTAAATCCCCGCTACTCGCTTTCCTCGTTCGTCGTTGGCCCCTCGAACGAGCTTGCGTTCGCGGCGGCATCGGCGATCGTGAACGATGTCGGGCGAAAATACAACCCGTTTTTCGTCTACGGCGGCGTGGGATTGGGGAAAACCCACCTCATCCAGGCAATCGGAAACGAGGTGAAGCTTAAGTATAAGAACAGCATCCGCCCCAAGTACGTCCCCTCGGAGCGCTTCACGAGCGACGTGGTATGGGCAATCCGCAACAAACGGATGGAAGATATAAAAAAGAAATACCGGGACGTGGACCTTCTTATTATTGACGACATTCAGTTTATCGGCGGGAAGGAAAAGACCGAGGAGGAGTTTTTCCACACCTTCAACGCGCTCTACGAAGGCAACAAGCAAATCATCATCTCGTCGGACCGCCCTCCCCAGTCAATTCCCACGCTTGAGGAAAGGCTGCGGTCGCGGTTTGAGGGAGGGCTTATCGCGGACATCAGCTACCCGGAATATGAAATGCGGGTGGCAATCATCAGAAGCAAGCTTCAGGAGGTAAACCAAACCCTTCCCGACGGGGTGGTGGAGCTCGTCGCGAAGCGCGTCAAGAAGAATATCCGCGAACTCGAGGGAATTTTGAACAAGATTCTCTTCTATCAGGAACGGAAGCAGGCGCAGATTGCGGAGTCGGTTGCGGAAGAGATTATTGAGAAGTCGGCACAAAGCCTTTCGCGCCGCGTGACGGATGCCCAAATCCTCAAAGCGGTTGCGGAGTTTTTCAACATCAGCGCGGACGACCTCATCACCCACAACCGCCGGAAGGAAGTGGTGGAGCCGCGGCAGATTGCGATGTACCTGCTTCGGGATATGCTGGAGTTATCCTATCCGTCGATTGGGGAAAGGCTGGGGAGGGACCACACCACGGCGATACACGCCTATGAAAAAATCAACCGTGATGTGAATAAGTATGCACTGCTGAACCAAAAAATTCTCATGATAAAAGACCTTATTCATAAGGGGTAACCCACACACCATCCCCACCCCTCTTGCCATTTCCTCTTTGCGCTATATGCATGCCGCCGCTCCATCCCCATATCCACACACCTAACAGTAACAGCAGTAACAATAATCTATTTATCCTTTATACTACTTATTACTATGAAAGCGGTTGTATTGCGGGCAGGAGTTGTGGAAGCGGTTTCCGCGGCGGGGCGTGCCGCAGGAGGAGATACGCTTCCGGCGCTGAAGCATATTCTTATCGAAGCGCACGGCAATAAGCTGGTATTTACCGGTACGAATCTTGAACTGGCGGTGCAATACAGCGTGTCGGGGAAAGTGATTGAAGCGGGAAGGGTCACCGTACCCGCCCGCCCGTTTACGGAGGTTCTTGCGACACTTCGGAGTGAGCGGATTAATCTTGAACAGAAAGGCGCAAACCTTTCGCTTGCCTCCGACAACTACCGCGCCACATTCCAAGGGCTTCCCGCCGAGGAATTCCCTTTAATCCCCAAACTGCAAAGCACGAGGGCATGCATTGAGTGCAAAGCGCCCGCATTGCGGGATGCGCTTAGTGCGGTGCTCATTGCCACGGAGTTTTCCGACCTCCGCCCCGAACTCAACAGCGTATTGCTCCATGTTGCACCCGAGCGGATGGCGTGTGCGGCAACCGACAGTTTCCGGCTTGCCGAACAGCAGATCCCTCCCTCGCAATTCTCCGCGGGAGAAACGCGCGAGTTTCGCGCCCTCATTCCTTTAAAAACAAGCCGCGAGCTTCTCCGCGTGCTTGGGGATGAGGGCAATGCGAAGGTCTGCGTGGACGAGAATCAAATCCTCGTTTCCGCCGGAGCGGCGGAGTGCATTTCCCGGCTTGTTGACGGGGCGTTTCCCGAGTACTCCGCGATCGTTCCCACATCGTTTAAAAGCGAACTCACGGTGGGCCGCGAGAACCTTCTCGAAGCCATCAAGCTCGCAAGCGTGTTCAACGACCGAAACAGCGAAGTTCGGTTTGCGTATTCCCGGGAGCGGAAGGTGCTTGAGGTGAGCGCTGCCGCACAGGGCGCGGGAGAGAACGTATATGCGCTCCCCGCAGCCGTTCGGGGAGAAGACGGGGATGTTCTCTTCAACGGGCGATACATTAATGACATGCTGCGCGTGGCGCGCGGGAGCGAGGTGTCCATCGGGCTGAACGACGAAGCCTCCCCCGCGCTTTTCCGCTCCCAAGGGGACGCATCGTATTTTTATATCGTGAAGCCGATTCTCAAAACCTAGCGATAGAAAATTACCTGGGTTTTCGCGAGCACCTCATTCCCGTCGGCGGCCTCCACCTCGAGAAGGTTTTGTTGCCGCGCCTCTCTGAGCGGGATGCTGCGGGTGAGCGTGCTCCCCGTCGGGAAAGGCCCTTGGACATTTTCGAGGAGCGCCCCGTTGAGTCGGATGCGCATCTCCTGCGCGGCGCGGGGGCCTAAGAAGCGCGCGAGGAGAGGAATCGAGCTGCCCTGCGCGACAAAACCATTCTCCGGGGTTTCAATGATGAGCTGCGCAATTCCTATTGTGGAGGAGGCATTGTAGTTGCCGAAGTCGGGCATAAAGCGCGCCGCCCAGCTCAAGACACCCGTTTCCCAATTTTCGAACTGCGGGTCTTGCGCGGGGTCGGCGGGCGGGGGACCGGTGGGGTCATCCTTGTCCACGGAGTAGAGGATGGTGTGAATCTCGCGGTTTGCGCGGTAGTCCCCCGCGAGGATTGGCTTTGAGGGGGCTACGGGGTCGGGGCGGGGGAATGCTTCTGCGGGGAAATTTTGGGAGGCGTGAGCAGCTTGGAAAAACGCGCTCCAAATCGGCACGGCCGCGAATATGCTCGAGCCGCTTTTGTGCATGGGAGTGTTCTCGTTGCTGCCCGCCCATACTCCCGCGACGAGCGTCGGGGTATACCCAATCGCCCACGCGTCGCGGTAATCGTTTGATGTGCCGGTTTTCATGGCGACGTCGCGGTCGGCGAGCGTGGTGTACGAGGTGCTGTTGCCGAAAAGCCCCCGGCGCGCCTCCACGTCGGTCAAGATATCATTCACCAAGCGGACGGATTGCGCGTCGGCAACGCGTACGGGCGCGTCTTGATATGACTCGATAATCTCCCCATTGCTCGCATACACTTGGAGGATGTAGCTCTGCGCGTGCCGCACGCCGTCGTTGGCGAGCGCGGCGTAGGCGCCTACAAGTTCTGAGAGGTGCACGGCGCCGCCGCCTAAGACGAGAGAAAGCCCGTAGGCGCCGGGGTCGGTGAGTGTGGCAATGCCGAAGCGCTTGGTGTTCTCGAGGACGTCGCGGAGGCCGGCGAGGTAAAGCATCTTGACCGCAGGGAGGTTGCGCGAGCGCGCGAGCGCTTCTCGGATGGACATCGGTCCGCGGAACGAGCCGTCGAAGTTGTGCGGGTGGAAACAGGTGGAAGGCCCTGTGCTCGAAGCAGCAGCTTCCTCATATGCGGGGATTGAGGGGCAGTCCGGGTCCCGCGCCGCAAACTCTGTGGGGACGTCAAAGAGCACGGTGTCCGGCGCATACCCTTTCTCGAATGCGGTGAGGTATACGAAGGGCTTTAGGGCTGACCCGGGTTGGCGCAGCCCTTGGGTTGCCACATTAAAATTGCCGTCATGCTCGACATCGAAGTAATCGCGCGACCCGGCAAGCGCAAGAATTTGCCCTGTTGCAGGGTCCTCCGCCACAAGCGCCGCATTATTCCCCCCGTAGAGCGCCTCGTTTCGGTCCGCTCCTTCCCGCACCGCGGTTTCGGCAAGTTGCTGGAGTCCCCAGTTCAGTGTCGTGAGCACGCGGAGCCCTCCCTTCTGGACGAGGTCCTCGCCGTACTTCTGTGTGAGATAATCTTGCACGAGCATCACGAAATGGGGCGCTTTAATAGATTGCCCCTGCGGAGCGAACGTAATCTGCTCTTGTTCAGCCGTTTCGTGCTCTTGCACCCCGATTTTTCCGGCACCCCGCATTTTTTTCAGGATGAATTTCGCCCGCGCGAGAAGTTCGTTCCGGTGGGTGCCCCACGGCGAGTAGTAGGTGGGCGCTTTCGGGAGCGCGGCAAGCACCGCCGCCTCTCCCAGCGTGAGCGCACTCGCATTTTTCCCGAAAAACGTTTGGCTCGCCGCCTCCACGCCATAGGCGGTGGGACCATAGGGGATTTCGTTCAGGTACAGCTCCAGAATTTGATCCTTTGAGTATTGGCGGTTGATGTTGGTTGCAAGAATAAGCTCTTTGAGTTTCCGTGTGATAGTTTGCTCCGGCGAAAGGAAGGCGTTTTTTGCAAGCTGTTGTGTGATGGTGGACCCCCCTTGGACGATTCTCCCGCGCTCCACGTTTGCGAGGAGGGAGCGGAGGATTGCCTTCCAGTCAAACGCCGGCTCGTTATAAAAGTTTTCATCTTCCACCGTAATGGTTGCACTCTTCAGATAGGAGGGGATATCCGCGAGCGGAACGACAGTTCGCCGTTCGCCGCCGCTTACCTCATAGAGCAGTACCTTCCCGCTCCGGTCGTAAATTTTTGTTGACTGGGCGACCTTGCGGTGGCGTATTTCTTCGATTGACGGGAGGTCTTTTGCGAGGATGGAATAAGCGAGTGTGCCCGCGACGGCGGCGAGTGCGATGCCGCAGAGGAGCGCCGCGATGGCGCGTATAGTCCACGTGCGCAGTGCGGACGGGCGGCGGCGTGCATGGCGAAGATGTGCCATGGTTCGTATTGTAGCCCGCGGGGAAGAGAGTTTCAAAAATAAAACCCCGCCTGTCCATGGACAGGCGGGGGCAATAGCGGCTAGTCGTTCAACCCGAACCGGTCTTCGCGCCGCTCACCCTCCTCTTCCTGTTCCTCGCTTTCGAGAGGGGGGGTTGTTTCCTCTAACTCGTCATCAAATGTCGTGAGACCGTCATTCTCGTCGTCCTCGTCGCTCAAGCCGCGCGACAGCTCTATGAGATGGACCCGTTCCATAAGTAGCACGTTATTCTCGACCTTTCATCAGCACCATCACTTTGTTATAGAGGAGTCCATTTTGTTGTCAACCCCTCACTGCAACGAGGAGGAAGTGAGGGGTCAATCCCGACCGAATGCTTTTATAAAGTGCGCGGCGAGCGCAGCTGCAAGCGCGTCGCTTACATCGTCAATCACGGAGAGCGAGGGGCATTTCAGGATGATGCGCACCATTTTTGCGACAGAGGATTTGTCCGCGGCGCCGTATCCGGTAAGGTGAGATTTTATTTCGCCGGGACCGAATTCAGCAATCGGGAGATTGTGCTCCGCGGCGGCGAGGAGGATTACCCCCCGGGCTTGCGCCACGGCAATGCCCGTTTTCTGGTTCCTCGTGACGAAGAGTTTCTCGACGGCGATGCCCGCGGGGCGGAATGCCCCAATCACCGTATCCATCCCGCGCTTGATATCTCTGAGGCGCAGATGCGCTTCTTCGTGGCGCGCAGGGAGGAGCCCCGCGCCGACATAGCGGCACTCGTTCCGGGAACTTTCGATAACGCCGTATCCGGCGCGATGCGTGCCGGGGTCGATGCCGAGAATTACCATGACGATGACTGATGACTATGACGTAAGGATGGATTGTGGGCAGTCATTGTCATGTGTCATAGTCATCGTACGTTGGTATACACTTTCTGCACATCCTGGTGCTCATGGAGTGCGGCGACGAGCGCGGCGAGCTTCCGTGCATCATCCGGCGCGAGTTCGACGGGAAACTTTGCGCTCCATGCGCCCGCGCCTTTGTCCTCAAATGCCCACCGGACGCTCCCCGGCTCTGCCCACTTGCCCCCCGATTCATGCAAAATATTTTTTACTTCCGCAACCGCACGGTTCTTGTTATCACTCGTTACTTCAATGAGAAGCGCGGCGCCCCCCGGCCCATATGCCTCAAAGAGCAGTTCCTCCATGGTTGAGCCATCCTCGTGCGCCCGCCCGATGGCGCGCGTGATGTTCGCGGCAGGGACGTTTTCCGCGCGCGCTTTCTCGACCGCCGTGCGGAGGCGGGGGTTGAAGTCCGGATTCGGGTCCTTTTGTGCGGCGGCGGTAATCGCCGAGAGGAGCTTTGAGAATGCCGCCCCGCGTTTCTTATCCGCAATTTCCTTTTTATGCTTGATTCCCGCCCAGTGCGAGTGGCCAGCCATAGTGCTAGCATATAATTTTCAATTATCAATTTCCAATTTTCAAAATACTGAACTATTGGAGTCTCTCTGGGAAGTTGTAGTTGCTTTGAAAATTGATAATTGAACCTTGAAAATTTGCCGTGCAAGCAGCAAGAAGTATAGAATAGAGCATATGTCTCAAGTTGCTGCCCCTACTCCCTTAAACGAAGAACTGATAAAGCTCCGGCGGGAGGGCGAAGAGCGCGCCGCGAAGCGGCTGGGGGGAGAATTGGGGTACCCCTACGTGGATATCGGCAAGACCCCCGCGTCGTTTGAAGCGGTTACCGCCATTCCTGAGCCGCAGGCGCGAGAAGCCCTTGCGGTGGGGCTTGAGCGCGGAGACCGCACGCTTGCCGTGGCGGTGGCGGACCCCCGCCTTCCGCCGACACTCCGGCTCCTTGTCGAGTTAAGAAAGCAATTCCCCGCGCTCAAAGTGGTGATTGCGTCGAGGTCGGGAATCGCCCAGTTGTGGCATATGTACTCGTTTTCCGTAAAGGAGGCGAAAGGCATCACGGGAAAGGTGGAATTTGAGGCGCGGCTTGCCGAGCTCATGCGCAAACTCCCCAACTTCCGCGCGGTGAAGGAAGCGTTTGGAGCGCTTGATTTTGCCAAGGAGAGCACCACGGACTTTCTCGAAATGCTTCTTGCGGGAGCCCTTGCGAACGAAGCGTCCGACGTGCACTGCGAAGCCGAGGAAGAGCAGGCGAAATTCAGGTTTCGCATCGACGGGCGCCTCCACGACGTAGCGACCAATATCCCTCTCAAAAACTACGAAGCACTCCTCGCACGCTTCAAACTTCTTGCAGGGTTAAAGATTAATGTCCGGGACGAGGCGCAAGACGGGCGTTTTACCGTGCGCGCGGCGAGCGATAAGGAGATAGAAATCCGCGTTTCCATTGTCCCGTCCGAGTTCGGGGAGACGGTGGTGATGCGGATTCTTGACCCGAAGGAAATCATCCTCACCTTTGCAGACCTTGGCCTCCGCGAGGACGACCTTGTGATTGTGAACGCCGAACTCGCGAAGCCGAACGGGCTTATCTTAAACACCGGTCCTACCGGCTCGGGAAAAACCACCACACTCTACGCCTTCTTACGGAAGCTGAACGACCCCGAGGTGAAGATTATTACGGTTGAGGACCCGATTGAGTACCGCGTGGAGGGCATCGAGCAGACGCAGGTGGACGCGGAAGCGGGATACACCTTCGCGAGCGGGCTCCGGGCAATCGTGCGGCAGGACCCCGACGTGGTTCTCGTGGGGGAAATCCGCGACACGGAGACCGCGGACATCGCGCTCCAAGCGGCTTTGACTGGGCACCTCGTGCTTTCGACGTTGCACACGAACGATGCGGTAGGGGCAGTGCCGCGGCTCACCAATTTAGGCGTCAAGCCCGCGACCATCGGGGCAGCGGTTTCTCTCGTAATTGCCCAGCGCCTTGTACGGAAGCTGTGCGAGAAGTGCAAAAAAGAAGTGCCGCTCACTCCGGAAACAGAGGCGCATATCGCTTCGTTCCTGAAGCGGATTCCCTCTCGGGTTGACCGGGCGCCCTACGCGCACCCTACGCTCTTTGAGCCGGCGGGGTGCGGCGCGTGCAACCACTTTGGGTACAAAGGCCGCATCGGGATTTTCGAGTTTTTCCGCGGCGGTCTCGAGCTCGAAGAAGTAATCCTTCAAGAGGTGGCGGAGACGGTGCTGGTACAGCTTGCCGTGAAACAGGGCATGGTGCGGATGCAGGAAGACGGAGTCCTTAAGGCTCTTCGCGGACTCACTAGTTTGAAGGAAGTGGAGGAAGTGACGGGCCCTTTGGAGTGGCAGTCGACTGGGATCTGAGGGCATATCCGGCTTGCGCCGGATGATGGGTCTGTCCGATTAATACCGGGCAGGATAGAATTACTTCGAGGATGGGCTTCGCCGAAGCCAAGCCGTCCTGAATAATATTAGAAATAATTCCAGCCCTCAGATCTCAGGCGGGTGCGCCATTGCGGTGCGGAGATAGTAGCATAAAAAATATTTATTGTCAAGCATGCCCAATATATCCTCCAGAAAGCTTAAAAATGATGACGGCACCGCTGATCAGGCACTTCGTCCTGCTACATGGGAGGCGTATGTGGGGCAGGAGCGGGTAAAGGACAATTTGAAAATCCTCATCGAAGCCGCGAAGAAACGGGGAGAGGCGGCGGATCACCTTCTCTTCTCCGGACCCGCGGGTTTGGGGAAGACGACGCTCGCGCACCTCGTCGCGCGGGAGCTGGGGAGCCCGGTAAAAGTTACTTCGGGACCCGCCATCGAGAAGATGGGTGACCTTGCGGCGATTTTGACCAACCTCGAGCCCGGCGAGGTGCTCTTTATTGACGAGGCGCACCGCATCAACCGGATGATTGAGGAAGTACTCTACCCCGCGATGGAGATGCGGAAACTCCACGTGGTAGTGGGGAAAGGTCCCTCCGCGCGCACGCTCACGCTCGACCTGCCCCCCTTTACGCTCATTGCCGCGACGACGCGGGAGAATTTGCTTTCCCAGCCGCTCCGCTCGCGTTTCGGCGCAACATTCCGGTTGGAATATTATCGGGCGCCCGACATCGCGCGGATTCTTGAGCGTTCCGCGGGGATTTTAAGTATGGCGATTGACGCGGAGGGAATCGAAGTGCTCGCGCGCGCTTCCCGCGGCACGCCGCGCGTTGCAAACCGGCTTCTCCGGCGCGCGCGCGATTATGCGGAGGTGCACGGGAAAACGGTGATTGACCGCGAGGCAAGCAAAGGCACGCTCTCGCTCCTTGAGGTGGACGAGCTGGGGCTTGAGCCGCAGGACCGGAAACTGCTTGAGGTTATCATCACGAAGTTCGGCGGGGGACCGGTGGGCGTGGGGACGCTCGCGGCGGCGTTAAATGAAGAGCGCGGCGTGATCGAAGACATTTACGAGCCCTATCTTATGGCGCTCGGATTTCTCCAGCGTTCCTCTGCAGGGCGCATTGCGCTGCCTCCGGCGTACGACCATCTGGGAGTCGTGCGGCGCGGAGATTTGCTGTAGCGGTTCCACATGCAGCCGTATGAGACATATCAGCAACTCCCCGCGCGCAACCGAGTATTTTGGAGTAAAGGCGGCGAAGGAGGCCGAAAGGAAGTTGAAAGGGAGGCGGCACGCGCTCGTATTTGCCCTGCGCGGTCCCTTGGGCGGAGGAAAGACCACGTGCGCGAGAGGAATCTTTAAGGCGCTCGGCGTGCGCGCCCGGGCGGCGAGCCCCACCTTCGTGCTTGTGCGGCGGTTTGCGCTGCCCCGCCGCCGCTCCCTGTATCACATTGACTTGTACCGCCTCGAGGGCCGCCGCGCGGCGGGCGCGCTGGGGATTAAGAAAATTTTTGCTTCCCCGCGGCACGTTGCGGTGGTGGAGTGGGCGCAGCGCGCTTCGCGGCTCCTGCCGCGGGACGCGGTCCGCATTTCCTTCCGGCACGGGCGCGGCGCGCGTGAACGGGTTATTATGGTGGAATACGGCAATGAGCAAAGAAGATAAAAAGCTGTTTTTAATCGACGCGAACTCGCTTATTCACCGCGCGTTCCACGCCCTGCCTCCTTTGACGTCGCCTTCGGGCGCGCCGGTGGGCGCGCTCTACGGCGTTGCGAGCATTCTCCTCAAGCTCTGGCGGGAGGATGCGCCCCGCTACGCGGCGGCGTGCTTTGACCGCCCCGAGCCCACGTTCCGCAAGGAGAAATATGCTGCCTACAAAGCCCAGCGCGCGAAGGCGCCGGATGAACTTGTGGCGCAGATTATCGAAACACACAAGCTTTTTGAGGTGTTTCATATTCCAATATTTGAGGCACCCGGCTGGGAAGCGGACGACTTGATTGCGGCGCTCGCACACCGGTTTCGGAACGCCGCAGGGGCGCATACGGTGATTTTGACTGGCGACCTCGACACCCTCCAACTTGTGGAGGACGGACGCACCATTGTGCGCGCCTTGAAGACCGGCTTGAGTGACACGGTGAGGTATGACGAAGCAGCGGTTCGCGCCCGCTACGGGCTCACGCCGCGCCAGCTTCCCGACTACAAGGCGCTTGTGGGGGACGCATCAGATAACGTGAAAGGAGTGCCGGGGATAGGACCGAAAACCGCCGCCGCGCTTCTCCAGAAATTCGGCACGCTTGAGGAGCTCTACGCCGCGGCGCCGGAGGACGGGAGACTCGCGAAAAAACTCCTGCCCTTCCGCGCAGATGCGGCGCTTGCAAAGGAGCTGGTGACGCTCCGCGACGACGCGCCTGTTTCCGCGGGGGCGATTGAGGAACTTGCGGTATCCGCGGACATGGCGCGCGCGAGGAGCTATTTCGAATCACAGGGGTTCCGCGCGCTCGTGAAGCGTCTTGATGAAGCAGCGCCGCAGAATGACCCCGCGCGGCTTTTGTGACGCGTGATATGATAGTGGAAGAAGATGGAAATACAGCCGTCCAAAACAGAATCCTCAAAGCCCGAAGGCGCTTCTCCGTCCCCACCCTACCTCCTTTGGAGCGCGTGCGTTCTCCTCGCGGTCGCCGTTGCGCTCGGCGCGTACCTTGCCCCCCCGCTCCTCCTTATGGCGCAGGGGGTGGTGCTTGCCGTCGCGGCGTATATGTTCGCGCTCGCCGTGCGGGGCGCCGCGCCCGCTTTGCCCATTCCGGCGGCGGAGTTTTCTTCCGGTGAATTCCGCACGGTGCTTGAGCGGTTGAGTGATGCGCTCTTTGTCTACGATAAGGATTTCAAAGTAACATTCTGGAATCCTGCCGCGGAACGGCTCTTTAATCTTCCGTCTGCGGAGGCGGTGGGGCGGGCACTCTCGCCCCAGGACGCGGAAAACCCGCGGCGGCGGCTCTTGGCGCAGGTGGCCTTTCCCTCGCTCGCCCCCGGAATGGTGGCGCGCTCTCCCGCGGGCGCCTATCCGCAGGTCGTTGACCTTTCCTTCACCGACCCCTTCCTCGAGCTTCGCGTGACCTCGCTTGCGTTAGGGACTGGTCCTGATGGGGCGCCCTTGGGATTTGCGAAAGTCATCCGCGACCGGACGCGCGAGGTGAGTTTGATGAAGTCAAAGAGCGAGTTCGTGACCATCGCCTCGCACCAGTTGCGGACGCCGACGACGGGGCTCCACTGGGCGCTTGACTCGCTCCACAAGGACTCATCAAAGTTCGACCCCGCGACGAAGGCCTTGATTGACGGGGCGTTCGAGGGGAGTGAGACGCTCCTCAAAATCATTGATGACCTTTTGGGCATCGCGAAAATTGAGGAAGGGCGTTTCGGGTACGCGTTTGTGAATGTGGACCTTGTTGCATTTTTAGACAAGCTCCTCGGGCAAATCCTCCCCGCCGCGTCGCACGCGGGCGTTTCGCTCTATTTCAACAAACCCGAGAAGGTGTTTCCGCCCGTTATCGCCGACCCGCAGAAACTTGCGATGGCAGTCTCGAATTTAGTGGAGAACGCGATTCGCTACAACGTGAAGAATGGCACGGTCACGGTGGGGCTCGCGGAAGTCACGAATGAGCCCTTTGTGGAGGTTGCGGTCAAGGACACCGGCATTGGTATCCCGCCGGAGGATGTGAAGAAACTTTTCACCAAGTTTTTCCGCGCGGACAATGCGTTAAAGCTCCAGACGGAGGGGAGTGGGCTCGGGCTTTTCATTGTGAAGAACATCGTGCAGGCCCACGGCGGGAAAATCTGGGCGGAGTCGGAGCTGGAGCGGGGGACGACCTTCCACTTCACGCTCGCGACCGATCCGAACCGGGTGCCGCGGCATGAAGTGCCGTTAGGGTAGCTTTAAGCGATAAGGTTTAAGTGATAAGTGGGAACTTCGCCTCCCGCGAAGGTTTCGCGCACGGAACGGCGAACTTATCCTCACTTGAGTTGGCATATTAGATTTCGTTTCTTCCCCCGTCCTGTTATAGTGGAAAGATAATGAGAGTTCGATTTACGCGGCATGCGGTTGAAAAGTTCGAACGGCTCAAGCGGCACGGCGTAATAGTTCGGAAAAGTAGAGTAGTACAAACAGTTACGCGCCCCGAGGCGATTGACTATCGGAGAAGCCCGCTATATATCGCGCAGAGCGAGTTGGACAAGTACCACGTCCTTCGCGTAGTATATCGGGAAGAAGGGGATGTGCGCGTGGTCATCACTTTTTACCCGGGGAGGAAATCTCAATATGAAACATAAAAATCAGTCCACAATTTCATACGACGCAGATTCTGATGTTCTGGCTTTTGAAATGTCGCGGAGCGGCAAGATTGAGTACGCGGAGGAAATGGGCAACGTTATCGTTCATTTTTCGAAACAGGGCCGTCCGGTTCTTGTGGAGGTTTTGAATGCCTCGCGGTCCTTCCGGAAAAACCGGGAACTTGTGAAAACATTGCGGGCACCGGTTTCCATACAGTAGGGGCAGTCTCCCGCTTCGCGCTTGCAACCGACCCGAACAGGGTGCCGCTGGGGTAATGTTATAATTAAGTTAGTATCCAGACATTGACGGATTCTGCTCTATCTGTTATAGTTTCCTTCACAAAAACCCGGCACCCGACCCCCTCAATCCGGACACCCCTCATCGGGGCGTTTTTTGTTTTCGGGTACGATGCCTTGCAAACATTTCTGCGGGAGTGCGATAGCCGAGGACCTTCATCGGTCTCCGATTGAGCTTGGCTTCAAGCGCAC
>JACPLI010000012.1 GCA_016186635.1 Candidatus Liptonbacteria bacterium
GTGCAATAGCCCGTCCCGAGTATTCCCGTGCATGGAGATATGCAATCTCCACCCGCTCCGCAGCCGAAAGATGGCTGCGGTTCTTTTTTTCTCATGCTCTCACGATACCAAAGTGTCCGGATTCAAAAGGGAATCTACGGTATCGGCAGCTTGAGCGAATCACGAAAGGGGTTGCAAACCACCGCCGGATAGAAATCCTTGACCTTCTCCACCGCGAGCCGCAGCTTTCAGTCATGGAAATATCAGAAAAATTAGGCGTTAACTTCAAAACCATTTCGGAACATGTGCGGCGGCTTACTCATGCGGGGTTGGTGCTGAAACGTTCGGAGGGCGCCGCGGTGCGCCACGCGCTTTCTCCACAGGGTTTTCTTATTCTCAAGTTCTTGAGAACATTGGAATAACTCCGGCGGCATGATTTTCCAACTTCAATGAGCGTTAAATTTGCCATAGGGATAGTATTTCTCGCGCTCTCGTACCTGCAGCTTTTGCTGCCGCGGCATGAGAACTATGGAGATGCGCCGCCGTATCTTTGGATAACGCTCACCGTGCTTGGCGCGCTCTTCATGCTCGGCATTATTTTCCTCTCTGAAGGAGTGACGGAGGCGGTGTATGAGAAATCGCTCCTTCGCGCGATATTTAAAAATGCGCATACGCTCATCGCCTACCTCGCGCTTTCCATGGTCGGGGCGATTATGCTTGACGGCGTTTCGCAGTGGCTGGGGAAGCTGTGGTTTTATCCTGTGCTGAACAATGCGACGTACCCCATTGTCTTCGTCTTCAGCTTCGCATTGTACTGGCTTATGGTGATTGAGAGCTACTTGGCTGTGAAGGCGCTCCTCGACTTGTGGCGGAAGGGCAGGCACACAGTGCGGACGTATTTCGGGTTCGAGCCCCCGCTCTATACCTCGCTGGGCGCTTTGGGCATCATCCTTATCCCGATTGCCGCCGCGCTTATGACGAACGATTATGCGGTGCAACGGGGCGGGTACGTCTTCGAGCTCACGAAGGCGGTGGACTACAAAGTGAACTTCAGCTTCATCCTTCTCATGTTCTTCGGCACGTGGTTTCTTTTCGAGGCAATCGAGTATTTCCGGAAGGAAACCTCGCTCTTGCGTGACATTTTTCACCATTACTTCACGCCGCTTATCGCGGTGGTAGTCGCCTCGCTTGGCACGGCGCTCCTTATGGAGACGCAAAACCTTTTCGCGGGCTCCGGTGCCTGGACCTACACCAACTGGCCCTTTCAGGAAGTGACGCTCCTCGGACTCCCCGCCGTGATGTTCTTCTTCTGGCCCATCCACTACATTTTTTTCCTCTCGCTCTGGCGCGCGTTCAGCGACAAGGAGTCTGATGAGGTCTGGAAAGGGGACCTTATAAAGTAGGAGAGTTTGGCGGTACAATGGGGAGCGATGGCAATCATGCTCCCCGATTTCAAACCGAAGCCCTGCGCGGAGTGCGGCATGGCGGGGGTGCATCATTGGGCGGAGCGGTGGCGGCTGCGGGTTGACGGATTCTTCCGCCCTTTCACCCGCCCGCTCGATGCCGCATTTTCACGCGTTATGCCCGCGGTGGACGCGGCGCTGAATCATATAGTGCCGCCGCTTGCGAGGGTCCTCGTAAAGGCGGGGCTCGCGCTCGAGATTGATGACTTGCGCACGCACCCTTCAGAGACCGCGCAGGCGCTTTTTGGAGAGGCGAAGAAGCGTGGGATCGAGATGCGGGAACTCCGCATCCTGGGGCTCCCGCGGAGGATTTTTCTCGCGCGGCATAAAAGAACGACGTGGGTCTTTGAAGGGTTGCCGCGCCCCGCGAGAATACAGCCATCGCTTTCATGGATTGATGACAAGCATGAGGTGAAGCGCCGTTTCAAGGCGGCGGGGTTCCCCGTCGCGGAGGGGAAGCATTGCCGCACCGAGCGCCGCGCACTCCGCGCGTTTCACGCATTGCGAAAGCCGGTCATCGTAAAGCCCCACGAGGGATCGGGCGGGGCGCACGTGACGGTGCATCTCATGACCCCGGAGGAATTGCGGAGGGCGTTCTGGAACGCGCGGCAGGTCGCTCCCTCGGTGCTCGTTGAGGAAGAGCTCACGGGACCTGTGTATCGCGCGACGTTTGTGGAGAGGAAGCTCGCGGGCGTCCTGCGGCGCGACCCGCCGCATGTGGTGGGCGATGGGCGGCGCACGGTGCGGGAACTGGTTGCCGAAGAGAACAAAAATCCGCTCCGGCGCGGACCGGTGTTTGCGGAAATCAACGTGGATTCTCCCGAAGCCGCGCGCGAGCTCGCATGGCAGAAGCTCACGCCGGAAGCTGTGCTCAAAAAAGAGGAGATTGCATTTCTCCACTTCAAAGTGAACTGGGGCGTGGGAGGAACATCATGGGACGTGACAGAAGAGGCGCACCCCGACAACAAAAAGCTCTTTGAGCAAATCGGAGAGTACCTCGGCGACGACATCGCGGGAATTGATTTTATGATTCCCGATATCACGAAGTCGTGGCGGGAGCAGAGGTGCGGCGTGATTGAGTGCAACAGCTTGCCGCACATCGGCAACCATCATTTCCCCTACACGGGAGAAGTGCGCAACGTGGCGGGAAAAATCTGGGACATGATTTTTCCAGAGTCCAAATAAAAAATCCCTCCCCGCATGGGGAGGGATTTTTTAGTGTGATCCAATCATGCCTTGATTATACTTTGTGGCGAGTGAGCGGCAAGCGAGTTATGCACAATTGACAGAATCATACCCATATATTATTATTTGCGCGACTCGAAGGTGGGCACCCGACCCCCTCAATCCGGACACCCCTCATCGGGGCGTTTTTTGTTTTCGGGTACGATGCCTTGCAAACATTTCTGCGGGAGTGCGATAGCCGAGGACCTTCATCGGTCTCCGATTGAGCTTGGCTTCAAGCGCAC
>JACPLI010000013.1 GCA_016186635.1 Candidatus Liptonbacteria bacterium
GCACATTTTGTGTTTTTGCATGAAGATAGACAATCGGATGTCTATCTTCCGGTCAAGGCAGACGAAAAAGTTTGACTATATCGAGCTTTTTCGTCTGCCGACACTCAAAAAACCAACACGAAAGTTCCCTTAACCCCTCAATTACCTAATTACTACCACTCCTGCCTCTCGTCGAACTCGCCATAAACGCCGGTCGGAGTTGGATGGACTGCGCCGTGATGCTCCCATCCGCATTCTCGGTGCCCGTTACCACAACCTGTTCCCCCATCGCAATATCACTCACCGTGCCCGTCGCGGATTTCAATACTTGCGTGGTACCCGAGAAAAACACAATGCGCGAACCAGAATCACGAAGCTTTACCGTGATGCTCTTCTCGTCCTTGCTCAAGACCTCGCCCGCCACAAGACCGCCGCCGTTCCCGAATCGCGCGGCTCCGCCGCCTATCATACCTCCCCCATTCCTCACGAACCCTTGAGGGAAATTTCCGCCAACGCCGCTCCTCCCAGAAATGCTTTGCCTCACATACTGCATCCCTCCCCAAAAACCCACGCTTCCCGCAATAACCATCGCGACGACCACACTCACTGCTATTTTATTTTTGTGCATGCTCCCTTTCTCTATTTTCTAGAACCCTCGACCCGAGTTCCTCTATTCGCGTTATTTTCCGCCAGCTGGCGGACCAATTCGCATTATTCGCGATTACTCCTATTCATACCGCAACGCCTCGATGGGATTCAATGCCGCTGCGCGGCGGGCGGGGTAGTACCCAAACACAAGCCCGATGAGTGTCGAAACCCCGCACGCAAGGAGCACCGCGCTCCACGAAACCGAGGTTGCAATTCCCGCGAAACGGCTCACGCCCCATGCGATGAACCACCCTACCGCAACCCCCACCACACCCCCAAGGAGGGTGAGCGCGGCAGACTCCGCCAAAAATTGCGCGCTGATGTCGCGCCGCTTCGCGCCAATCGCTTTCCGCAATCCGATTTCGCGCGTGCGCTCGGTCACCGTCGTGAGCATCATGTTCATAATGCCGATGCCGCCCACGAGGAGCGAGATGCCCGCAATCGAACCGAGGAGCATGGTAAAGGTATTCGTGATGGACGACGCCGTTTCTACGATATCCGCCTGATTCAACACGCTGAAATCCGCAAGTGCCGGGTCCGCAATGCGGTGCCGGTCAAGGAGTATATTTGTAATCTCCTCCTGCACCGCGCTCATCGCGGATTGCTCGCTCGCCTGCACGCTGATTGTCGTTACATACGTGTCGCCCGCCAAAAAACGCTGTGCCGTCGTGAGCGGCACGAAGAGCATATCATCCTGGCTCCCGAAGCCGCTTCCGCCCTTTTGTTTTGTCACGCCGATGATTTTGAAGTCCACGCGGTTAATCCGAATCGTCTGCCCCACCGCATCCGCTCCCTCGCCGAAAAGGTCATCGCGCGCCGTGGGGCCGAGCACTGCCACCTTTGAAAACCCTTGCACGTGCGCCTCGGTAATGAAAGAGCCCTCTTCAACCTGAATATTCCTCACCTCGGGGTAGACGGGCACCGTGCCCACCACCTGCGTGTTCGTGTTCGTGCCGCGCGCGGCCACCTGGTAGCGGCGGGAAATCTCGGGCGCAACCGCCTTCACAAACTGCACTTCCTTCGCAATCGCGTCAGCGTCTTCCTGCTTCAAACTCTGCGCCGAGCCGCGCCCCGCGCTCACCTGCATTCCCGGCCCCCGCTGGGCGCCGGGAAACACGAGCAGCAAATTCGAGCCGATGGACTGGATGCTCGCCTCAATTGACCCTCGCGCGCCTTGCCCGATGGAAACCATCGCAATCACCGAGGCGATTCCAATCACGATGCCGAGCATCGTGAGCCCCGAACGGACTTTGTTTACCGTAAGCGACGCGTAAGTTTCCGCCGCGATGTCGGCAAGAGTCATGGGTAGATGGTAAATAATGGTTTTTCCCTGTCATTCCCGTGACAACGGGAATCCATAATTCTCGATTCCCGCTTCCGCGGGAATGACACAATCATTCATGGGAAGGGCGCGCGGCAATTGTGCGGGGATTCTTCGCATCCTTAAGAATGGCTCCGTCTTGAATATGAATAATCCGGTCCGCGTGCTCGGCGACGTAGCGCTCGTGCGTGATAAGCACAATCGTGTGCCGATGCGCGCGATTGAGCTCCTGAAACGTGCCGAGTACAATTTCGCCGGTCTTCGTGTCGAGGTTCCCCGTCGGCTCGTCTGCAAGGATAATCGCGGGGCTATTCACAAGCGCCCGCGCGATTGCCACGCGCTGCATCTGCCCGCCGGAGAGCTGGTTTGAGAGGTGATGCCACCGGTCCTCGAGAAGCCCCGCTGCCGCAAGCGCACGCACCGCTTGTGCTTCGCGTTTCTCCCGCGGCACTCCGGCATAGGAGAGCGGGAGCGCCACGTTCCGGAGGACGCTCGCACGGGGGAGCAAATTGAATGATTGGAACACGAACCCGATTTTGTTCTTCCGCACCTCCGCGAGCTCGTCGTCGGAAAGCTCGGACACGTCATGCCCGGCAAGGACATACGTCCCCGACGTGGGCGTGTCCAGGCACCCCAAGATGTGCATGAGTGTGGACTTTCCCGAGCCCGACGGGCCCATGATGGCGACAAACTCGCCCTCCTTGATTGTAAACGAGATACCCTTCAGTACCGGCGTTGCCGTCTCGCCCGTGCCGTACGTTTTTGTGATGTTGGTGCAGACAATCATGTTAGTAACCGCACGAATCTACGAACTGTGTACGAAAATACGAACCGCCACATGTGTAAATCCTTTCGTATGTTCGTAATGAATTCGTAAGTTCGTGCGGTAGCTATCTCCTAAAAATCACCCCGCCACCGCCTCCTGCTCCCGGCAACCGAAACGCGTTCCCTCCGGCTTGCTGCGCCGTCTGCGTTTGTGCGGACGGCGTAATTTCACGGGTCACCACCACATCGCCCTCTTTGACTCCGCTGGTGAGCTCCGTCACCGCATCATTCGAAAGTCCGATGGTTACGGCCTGCCGCTGAGGCGGCAAGGCGAGAAGCATGCCCTGCGCCGAGGATTGCCCTGCGACACCCGCTTCCACGCCTCTCGCCACCTGCACATAGTGCATATTCCCCTGCGCTTTGAGCGCGGCGTTCGGCACGGTGAGTACATCCTGCCGCATATCGGTTACCACCATGGCGGAGACGCTCATGCCAGGCTTCACGCGCCCGTCCTGCGTATCAAGCGCAATCGTCACGCCATAGTTCACCACGCCTTGCGTCACCGTGCCAATCGCATCAATTTGCACCACACTCCCCGTCGCCGTAAGGTCGGGAATCGCATCGAAGGTGAGCGTCGCCTTCGCGCCGAGCCGCACTTTCCCCACATCAACCTCGTTCAGTGAAATCGCGACCGTCTGCTGGGACGTAATGAGCGTCGCAATCGCCGTGCCCTGCGATGCCTCGTCGCCTTTTTTCGCGTTGAGCTTCGCCACAATGCCGTCGAACGGCGCACGCACGGAGTAGTCTGCGAGCGTCTCGCGCGCATCGCGAAGCGCATTCTCGCGCTGGGTGAGCGAGAGCTGCTGCGACGCTACGTCCAGCGGGTCCGCTCCCGCCTTAAGCTTCGCGAGTGCCTGCATCCGCTCCGTGATGGTACGCGCCGCATTCGCAACGCCGTCCTTGCCGTTTTGAATGGCAGTGAGCGCCGCAAGAAGACTGCTGATGTGGCTGTTCACCGTCCCGATGTATGACTGAAGATTACTCTCGTGCGCGGCAAGAAGAGAAGGAATTCTCGTCCCCGGCTTGCTCGTGAGCACATCATTCACAAGGTCTAAAAAGTTCTTCGTGTTCCTGATTGCCTCGGAGATGGACTTCGCCGAGGCATAGGTACCCCCCACAAGCGTCTCGATAGTGGAAGTTGCCGAAAAGCGGCTTGCGTTCTTGTATGCGTCGAGATTTTTATCGTATGCCGCGCGCGCCGATTGGTACGCGGCAGTCGCAAGGTCACGGAACTGGTCTCCGGACGGCTTCTGCAGTTTGATGAGGTCGTAATAGGCATCGGCATTGTTTTGGCTCCCGTTCAGCGTCGTGCCGTTCACGATACCGTCGAGCCCGAGCATCACCCCGGGCAAGTCAACGAACGCATCGGCGGCAAGCGTAAACCCGTCCTCGTATCCTTTCTCCAAATCGTTCTGTGCGTTTTGCTTCGAGAAATTTGCATCAGTAACCGCATTCTCCGCCTGCGTGAGCGAAAGCTCGTCCGGCGGCTGACGGAGTTTTTCGAGGGAAATCTGGGCGCTTTTCACATTTGCCTCGGCGTCCCGCACCGATTTCTGCGCGGTGTTCGAATCAAGCTGGGCGAGAACTCCTCCCGCCCTTACGGACTGCCCCTCACGCACGGGGAGTGAGAGCACCTCCCCCGACGCCTTCGGCTTCACCTCCACCTGATTCAAGGCACTTACCTGGCCCGCACCGGAAACCGACGCCACGACCGTGCCGCGCGTGACGCCCGCGAGCACATAGCGAGTCGCCTCCGAACCGCGCCCAAACCATCCCGTGAGATAGTATCCCCCTCCCACTACCACCGCTGCAGCACCCACCGCAACAAGCTTGTGGGCAAAAACCCACGCTCGTATTCCCCCGCGCACTCCTGATTTCATAGTGATAGAGATAGAGTAAGTATACAGCACTACTACAATCTAAAGCCGCATTTTGCTACATTAATGAGGTATGAAAGGGCTCCTCATTCTTATTCTCATCCTTCTCCTCGTCGGCGCGGCAATCTATTTCCTGCCTGCGTGGACTTCCTCCGCACCCGCAGGAGCAAAGAGCAATCCATTCTCGCTTCTCCGCAATAGCGCCGTTTCTTCTTCCCAAACCGTTTCGTCGGCGCTTCAAGAAAACATCCTTGTCCCGCTCACGAAAGGCGCCGGAAAAATCGTGAGCAGTACGCAATCCGCAATCACCGGAAAAGCCGAAGCGGTGGGGGGCGCTATTTCCCAGACGTTCTCCGACGCGGTACAAGGCATCGCCGAGAACGCGAAAGAGGGAATCGCGGGGGCGTTGGGCATTACTCCCGCCGACTCCGGAGAGTTGCTTGCCGCAGATCAGCTCGTGAACTTGAGCATCTGCTCCACCGTGAAAAGCACGAGTGTCACGTACGCCATCCAAAACCCGTTCTCTCCCCCGCAGGACTTTTCCTTCCGCATTGACTGGGGAGACGGAGGAAACTCCCAGGGGGCGCTCCGCGCCAGCGACACGAGAACCTCCGCGACGCACCACTATGAAAAATCCGGGAATTACGTGAATACGTTCACCATCACCTCGCAGAACCCCCAAATTACGCTCAAGCGAAAAGTATGCATCGAGTAAATGATTTTTACGGAAAAACCGGAGGGGTTCAGCCCGCAGGTGGAAGCGGCAGGATGTTTTGTTGAATGTGGAGGGAACATTCTCTTGCTTCACCGGCAGGATCACAGAAGCGAGGGGGATAGATGGGGATTGCCTTCTGGAAAGCTGGAACAAGGAGAGTCGCCTCTTGAAGCAATAGTGCGAGAGATTAAGGAGGAAACCGGCTACCACGCGAAGGAGAATGAGCTATCTTTCTTCCGCACCGTCTATGTGCAATACCCTGCGCATGGCGCCATCTATCACATGTATCGCCTCAAACTCGCCGCGCAGCCGCCAATCAGTATCGATCCCGAAGAACACAAAGCATTCCAGTGGGTTACCCCGGGTGCGGCACTCCGCAAACGGGGTATGCAAGACCTCGATTCATGCATCAAACTCCTCTACGGGGAAAGGCCAATCAAAGAAAAAATGAATATCTCGCAAAAGATATTTGGCGTGATTTTTGTCTTCATCGGAGTTGTCCTTTTCTCACAATCCTCCGCCACCGCTCCCGCGCCGCAGCCCAGCGCCTCCTCGGCGCAACCTCTCTCTACCTACCGCGACGACGTATTGGGATTCAGCGTGCGCTTTAACTCGTCGCTCATTTCTTTCGAAGAAAACTTTTCTATCGCGCCCGTCGCGCATCCTTGGGTGTGCAAGCCGCGCGACAATCTCACAGGAGAATATCTTGCGCCGCAATCCGTCCCCGCCGAAACTTGCCGCAAACCTTCATTCCTCGAGTTCGTAAACTACAGCGCGTCCCGGGGCGTGCGAACTATCGTGCAATCGGCGTCGCACACGAATGTCATGATACTCCACTCGCAAACGCCGATGACGAACACCCTGAACGGAGAGGTAAGAAATCGGGATACCTACCGGATATTTGTGGAAGCGCCCGCCGCCTCCAAAAAAGCGTGGGCGCTCGACCTCTACCTCGTGCCGCGCAAGGGTACGCTCCTCTGCAAGGATAATGTGTGCGATATCGGTGAAGAATCGCCCGAGAGCTTAAGTTACTGCAAAGCGGACTGCCCGAACGGGAAAGACTGGACGGAGGTGCTGAAAGAAACCTTCGCTTCACTCCAATTCACGCCGTAACCTCGCCCGATGCGGGCTTACATATACCGGATTGTGCCAGGGGGTTTCTGGGTAATGTCATAAAGCACGCGCGTCACGCCGCGCACTTCGTTCACGATGCGATTCCCGACTCGCGCGAGAAAGTCGGCGTCAAAACGATACCAGTCGGCAGTCATAAAGTCCGTTGTCGTGATGGCGCGGAGAAGGATCATGTAGCCATACTCCCGCTCATCGCCTTTCACACCGACCGCCCGGCTTGTGTCGAGCGCCGCGAAAGCCTCGGTAATCTTTTGATACAGGTCCGCACGCCTGATTTCTTCCATAAAAATGGCGTCGGCCGTGCGGAGAATGGCAAGCCGCTCTTCAGTGACATCGCCCAAAATCCCAATCGCAAGCCCCGGACCAGGGAAAGGATGACGCCAAAGAATTTCATCCGGCATGCCCAGCTCTTTCCCCACCTCCCGCACTTCATCTTTAAAAAGTTCTTTGAGGGGTTCGACAACACGGCCTTCGCGAATGAGATGCAACACTTCCGGGGCGCGGTTGTGATGCGTTTTTATTTTGTCCGAAGGGCCGCGGACGCTCACGCTCTCGATAACGTCGGGGTAAAGCGTCCCTTGGCTCAACATATCGCCCCTCGACACCTGCCGCATGAGCACGTGGACAAATTTTCTGCCGATGATTCTGCGTTTCTGCTCCGGGTCGGTCACGCCGCGGAGCGCCCGCAGAAAGTCCTTTGACGCATCAATAAATTTCACGCGCAAGCCAAGACTGCTCAAACTCGCCCGCACTTGTCCTGCCTCATTGAGGCGCAGCACGCCGTTGTCCACAAACACATTTTTGACATGGCCGGAGGGCAAGGCTTTTTTCAAAAGAACCGCAAGCACCGTGGAATCCACGCCGCCGCTCAAGGCGTGCACCACGCGCTTTTTCCCCACTGCGGCGCGAATCTCCTCGATAGCTCCCGAGACAAAATGCCGCGTGGTCCATTGCGGGCGGGCATTGCAGATGTTTCTCGCAAAGTTTTCGAGAATCGCCGTGCCGAACTCCGTGTGCCACACCTCCGGATGAAACTGCACGCCGTAGAGCTTCCGGACGCGGTCGCTCACCGCCGCGCAGGGCGAGTGCGCGGAGGTCGCGCTCACCGTAAACCCTTTGGGCATTTTTTTGACGGCATCGCCGTGGCTCATCCACACAGTTTGCTTCAGAGGAGTTTTGTAAAAAAGACTGTCGCGGCCCCGGTCGCGCACCGTAAGCACCGCTTTCCCGTATTCGCGCTTTTCGCCCCGTTCCACTTTGCCGCCCAAGTTATGCGCAAGGAGCTGCAAGCCGTAGCAAATTCCCAAGATTGGTTTTCCGAACGTAAAAATCCGCGGGTCTGCCTGCGGCGAACCCTTCGCATACACGCTCGCGGGACCGCCGGAGAGAATAAATCCTTTTACTGACGGATTATTGTAGCGTGCGATGTTCGCGTTATACGGCACAATCTCCGCGTGCACATGCCGCGCGCGTATCCGCCGCGCAATAAGCTGGGTCACCTGCGAACCGAAATCAAAAATAATAATCGCATCGGGCTGTCGGGACAGCATTGCCATGCCTCATCCTATCACACTCTCACGGTGCTTTAAAAAAGATCGCGCCCGGGGAGAATTATGCATTCCCACCGGGTCGACGTGTGACTTCATGTCAATCATTCCACAGGAAACTGAAGTCGTTTTTTCCTGTGGGATCGAGAAACTCTTTTGGCAGACGAAGCTTTTGAGCCTCAATGAACTGACTCCTCGCCTTTGCACCTGCAAGCAGTTCTCTCCATAGCTTCCGAAGCGGTATCAACGGCAACTGGGCAGTCCACCGATGCCACGCATCTTCTTTCCTCACGGTTGGACATTCCTTTCGCCACCACGTTCGGAAGTTTGACTTGCGCGGGTCTTCAACGAGCGGACCCTCAAGCGTTTCCCCGCGGAAACACTTGAAGTTCACCGGCGTGCGATGACTTTCTCGAAGTGCGGTTGCAATCCGAAACTCATCCTTCACGTCGCGCACCTCGAGCCCTCGCGCTCTCGCAAGCTCGTGCATCCGAATGGCGAAGCTGGTGTCCTCTCCCCCGCTCCGGTCCTCAACATTGCCGATGAGTGCCGTTGCAAACGCTCTGCTCATCATGTTGGCACCGCTGAAGTCCACATAACATTTCTTTGTCTCTTTGGGGTCGAACTGCCACAAACGCTTCACCTGTTTCAGCAGCACGAGATTTTGCCAATATGGTTCGAAGTTGAGATGGCCAAGTACCCAGTCATTGAGTTCGTATCGAATCCCGCCTGCAGCACCGATGAGATTTTTGTTCCGCTCGAAAAGACGAACAACTCTCGCGAGGTGGGTTTCATCTGCAAACCACGCATCCGCGTCCGTTTGAATGATGATGCCATCCTCGCCGCGCTCGAAGAATCGTTTCACGGCTTCTGCCACACCGCGATTCCGCGCCCGTCCAACGTTGCAATCCTCGAACTCAAGTCCTGGAGAACTTTTGTCAACGACAAAAACTCGGATCCCTTGCCGTTGCAACGCTTTCCCGATTGTGTTTTTTGGAAGACCCAGAACTTCGGAGTTGTAAAATCGCGCTGTCTTAATCTCTCGAGAATCGCCTTGCTTTTCGAGATTCACCACCAGAATAAGCTCGAAAGAATCCGGTGATATTCCTTTCTGGCGGGTCAGTGAACCTATCAGATTGAGAACCTGTTCAAGAGGCTCCCCTCTCGCCGGAATCACCACTGCCACTTTGCAGTTCTCGTGTTGCGGCGTCTCAATCAACTTTTCCCCGTTCAAGCGAGACTCGCAGAACGCCTTTATCCGTTCTCGATCGTCTTTTTGCTCAACCATAAGCTTTTCCTTTCTCTTGGTTGATTGTTTTCAAATCTGCTCGCATCAGAGGTTATATGTGCCTCCTAGCGTTGGCAATAGTATGACATATTTTCATAAAAAAGCAAGTTCTCTGTTCGCCCTGCTTTTGCTACAATGCTCGCATGGCAAACAACGCAACAATCACTCGAACGGATTATAGAAACCTCCTCATGGAGCAGTCCTTGATTTTGCGGGAACTTGCACAAGTCAAGGCGAAAATTGCCGTTGTAGGTTCGTTGCGGAAATTCGAGGCACTTGCCAAACGAGGAAGAAAATTCGCAAAGAAAGCGGGCATCTCACAATCCGATGTCCTCCGTGCCGATTAGGGCGGTGCTCGATACGAACGTCATGGTATCGGCGCTCTTCTGGCGCGGCGTACCGTATTCGGTTTTGAGAAAGGGCATAGAAAGGAGATATGCCATACTTATCTCACCCGCAATCATTGAGGAGATTTTTTCAACGCTTGTCAGGAAATTTGCATTCCCAAGCCGCGATGCGCGGGAATTTCTTGAAATGATAGTCGCCCGCTCCACGGTAGTAATTCCAACGACGCGAGTCCGCGCAATTCGCACCGACCCCGCTGACAATAAGATTCTCGAATGCGCGATTGCTGGCGGTGCAACACATATCGTAACCGGCGATAAGGATATCCTCACGCTGGAAACATATCAGAAAATTAAGATCGTAACTCCCGCACGTTTTTTGAAACATGCGTTATAGAATTCCAAAACGCGGTGAGATTGCATGGGGAAAGGGTTGGAGCTTTGCTCGCATAAACGGCCGCTATGCCGAGATTTACTTCAATGAGAAAGGGATATACGGGCACTGCTATGTGAACCGCAGAGAATATAGCGTCACCGAACAACGCATGATGGACACGGATATAAAAAGATGCACCTTTACGTACCGAGGCAGATTGTATTTCGACCAGCGGCGGGGCATCAAGAGTAAGATTGCGAAGATTCGAGAAAAAAAGGAAAACGGTATAGATTCACGGGAAAAGAAAACTTTCTAAAATCAGCATGAGTTCCGAAACCAAAACCTGCAAAAATTGTCCAATGCATTTTGTAATCGAGGTGGACGACCTTTCCTTTTACGCGCGCCTCAACGTCCCCGCCCCGACGCTCTGCCCCGACTGCCGCCACGCGCGGCGGCTTGCGATGCGGAACGAGCGCACCTTCTACAAACGCGCGTGTAACTCATGCAAAAAGTCCTTGATTGCGTACTACCCGCAGGAAAAGCCGCAAGTGGTCTGGTGCCCCGAGTGCTGGTGGAGCGATAAGCTCGACCCCTTCCAATACGGGAAAGATTTCGATTTCTCCCGTCCCTTCTTCGAGCAGTTCAAGGAAATGTACGTGAAAGTGCCCACGCTCTCGCTTGACGTGGTAAACTGCCACGACTCGGAATACGTGAGCTACTGTGGGGACGACAAGCGGTGTTATCTCGACATCGCGGGCGAGGCGAACATGGATTGCTACTACACAAAGTTCGTGAAGTATTCCACAAACTGCGTGGACTGCAGTTTCCTCTACAACTCCGAACTCGCCTATGAATGCGTAAACTGCCACCGCGTGAACAACTGCTCCTTTTTGAATCGCTGTCTCGACTGCCACAACGTGCATCTTTCTTACGATTGCCGAGGATGCACCGATTGCTTCGGCTGTTGGAACCTGCGCAACAAGCAGTATCACATTTTTAATCAGCCCTACTCGCGCGAGGACTACAAAAAGAAAATTGCGGAATTGAAACGCAACTCCTACGCCACGCTCGAACTTTTGAAAAAAGAGTTTGCGCGGGAATCCCAAAAGGCGCTCGTCCGCTTTGCCCAGCTCACGAACTGCACGAAGTGCACCGGCGACGTGCAGGAACAATCGAAAAACGTGAAGGAGAGTTTCGATATAACAAAATCCGAAGACAGCAAATGGCTTTGCGACGTGCTCGATGCAAAGGACTGCTATGACCTCGACTTCTCGCTTTATAAACCAGAACAGTCAATCGAACTCATCAGTACTTTAAATATGACGTATTCGGGATTCTGCAACGCCTCACACTTTTGCAATCACACCTGGTATTCGGACAAATGCAACAATTCCTCAAATCTTTTCGGCTGTATTGCGGTCAATAAAAAACAGTACTGCATTTTGAACAAGCAGTATACAAGAGAATCCTTCGATAAACTCAGGACGCGCATCATTGAACAAATGAAGCGCGCCGGCGAATGGGGCGAGTACTTCCCCGTGGGCACGAGCGGCTTCGGCTACAACGAAACCGTGGCGCAGGAGTACTTTCCGCTCACGGAACAGCAGACAAAATCGAAGGGTTTCCCGTGGTGGGACAAACCGCCCGGCACGCGCGGCAAGGAAACCCTGAAACCCTATCAAATCCCTGACACAATCGAAGAAGTGCAGGATTCGCTCACGAAAGAAATTCTCGTCTGCGTCTGCGGCCGGAACTATCGCATCGTGGGCTACGAACTCGCTCTCTACCGCAAAATGGGCATACCCATCCCCCGCGAGTGTCCCGAGTGCCGGCATTTGAATCGCAACAAAATCGCCGGGGAACGGCACCTGTGGAAACGCCGTTGCTGCTGCAACGGAGAAACAAGTAGCAAGGGCCAAGCGTCACGAGAAAAAGAATCCGAAACCATTCATGGCCCATGGCCCGTGTATCAGAACACGACCAGTCATTTTCACGGAAAAAATCCGTGCCCGAATGAATTCGAGACCTCGTACTCGCCCGAAAGAAAAGAGCTGATCTATTGCGAACAGTGTTACAACGCGGAAATTATTTAACCTGCGAGTAATATGCCACAATTTGAACCCCACAAGTGGCATTCGTGCGAAAAGCATGACAACCAAACTTGTGTTGAAGGGGTCAACTGCTATTCATATACTCTGAACCATCCGGAATATCACTGGGCAGTACCTGGGATAGGGTTCGCGCATGTGAAAAGAAAAATATATGCGGATAGTTTTAATGCGTATTTCCAAAATATTCCCCTCGCAGAATTTCGGGAGCAATTAACAAAAGGTGCCGCTCGGGACGGTTTAACGAAAGTGGAAAATCCGGTTGAGCAAGATGGATACTACCTCACCGCATTGTTTTTCGCTTCCGACAAGTATGATTTCCATTGGTATCGAAAGGATGGCAACGGGTTATGGAGTCATAAAGATGGGTGGCAACCTCCAAGCAATAAAGACGAACAAGGAAATCTCATTCGTGATCCCCGCGAAGCGGTGAACTCAAAATATCCTATTTTTGGAGGTTTTTTCCTTGTCCCGCGAACAGGTATCACACTCAAGGAAGATTTTCCTTTGATTCCATGATTCGCTCATTCGCGCGAATGAGCGAATGAGATTGTGAGCAAGAAAATTAAAACGTACAATCAGGAAATGAATATGAAAACCTACGCCTTCATTGATGCCTCAAATCTCTTCTACGGCGGAGAGAAAAGTTTGGGCTGGAAGGTGAATTACAAAAAACGAGAAAAATAAAAAGCGGGAGGACACGCGAAGTATCCTCCCTACGTCTAGTAACTTTACTGTATCCCGCCAATTATCTTTGTCAACCATAACGGGTTAAGGGAACTTTCGTGTTGGTTTTTCTCTCATCGGTCGTTGCAAATGGGAGAGGATGACGGACACGAGTGTTTTCTTCTGCCGGAGCCGCAACCCTCGGTGCCGCCGCAGCCCCTCCGCAAGGGCGGTATTCACC
>JACPLI010000016.1 GCA_016186635.1 Candidatus Liptonbacteria bacterium
GCTTGGGGCCCTCGTCTTACCGCGGCTGCTGGCACGAGGTTTGCAGCCCCTTATTCACACACTGATCAATAACTTTCTAATGTGTAAAAGAAGTTTACAGGCCGAAGCCCTTCTTCCTTCACGCGGCGTCGCTCGATCAGGCTTTCGCCCATTGTCGAATATTCTCGACTGCTGCCTCCCGTAGGAGTATGGGCCGTGTCTCAGTCCCATCGTTGGGGGTCAGGCTCTCACCTCCCCTACCGGTCGTCGCCTTGGTAGGCCGTTACCCTGCCAACAAGCTGATCGGACCTAAGCCGATCCCAAAGCGGCTTGCGCCTTTAATCGCGCTCTGCGCGGTGTAAACGTTCGAATTGTGCGATTGCTTCGCGTGATCGAATTGTTCGAACGCTCGAACAACTTGAACTTCGAACGCTTTGCACTGTGCAAAGCACGACGCCATCGGGTATTACCTCACCTTTCGATGAGCTATGCCCGGCTTCGGGGTACGTACTAGGGTGTTACTAACTCGTTCGCCACTATGCGCGCACAGCGCGCTCATCAGCGAATCTCGAATCCGTTACGAATTTACGAATCATTCGTACATTCGGTTTCCATTCGTTATTCGTTGATAGCGTGCTATGCACGCACCGTTCGACTTGCATGCCTTATCCACGCCGCCAGCGTTCATCCTGGACCAGGATCAAATCCTCGAAAAAAAGATTAATAAAAGCTCATAAAGAGCTTCTACAAATCTCGCACTGCAATTTTTACGAAATTGCTAAAACGTAATTGGAACAACTAAAAAACTCTTTTATTGGTTTGATTCCGATATGTCCCTTGCGGCTCCGCGTCGCGAAGCAGCAAGGTACTTTTCAAAAGTCGGTCGTATATCATAGTTCGAAAAGCTCACCACGCCATAATTAGCTAAACCTACCGTGAGCACCCACTCGAACCTGTCGCACAGGAAAGTATAAGGATAAACCTATAACTGTCAATGGCGAAAGAATTGTGTATAATTCCTGCGAATATCGCTATGAACGACTTAGATGATAAGGGTGTGCGCGAAGCCCTCGCCCGGTATTCTATAGGGCCCGTGAGGGACATATCCCCAATCCTCTCCGGCCACATCAACGCCACCTACCGCATCGCCACCGCGCAAGGAACATATATCCTCCAACTTCTGGGCGCGGTGTTTAACGAACGCACCGTCTACGACATGGAGCGCGTGACCGCCCACTTGTCAAAAAAAGGAGTGCTCGCTCCCCGCGTGCTGCATACTGCGGAGGGCGCCTCATTTCTCAAAAGCCCCGGGGGGCGCGTGTGGCGCCTCACCACATTCATCGAAGGCGATATCTATGAAAATCTGACTCAAGATTCGTACGCCGCCGAGGCAGGCAAAGTGCTCGCGACGTTCCATGTTGCCATGAGCGATTTTGACGCGAAATTTTTGAAGAGCAAACCCTTCCTCCATAACATACAGGAAATCTACGAATCGTTCTGCGCGGCGTATGAGAATCTTCTGCGCGAAGAACCGGACAAAGTGCAGCGCGAGTACTATCGGTACATCCAAGAAAAAATGGCTTCTCTCATGTTGCCCGCCGACCTCCCCACCACCATTATTCACGCCGACCCGAAAATCTCAAACGTCGTGTTTAGTGGAGGCAAAGGTATCTGCATGATAGACCTCGACACCTGCATGCGGCACACACCGCTTGTGGACCTGGGCGATGCGCTCCGCTGGTGCGCCATTTCGGAGGAAGCATTCCCCAATGCGATGTCCCTCCCACAATTCAAATACAGTATTGAGGGTTATCGCAACGTGGAACCCCTCTCGCCGGAAATGAAAGAATACCTCATGCAAGCCTTTGCAATGGTGACGCTCGGGCTCGCTTCACGGTTCGCGAAAGATGTTTACCACGACAATTATTTCGGCTGGAATCCGAAGAAGTACCCTTCCCGCAAGGAACACAATAAAGCCCGCGCGCGAAGTCTCGTCTCCCTCACGCAAGACATTCTCCGCAAGGAAAAGGAAATGCGGGACATACTTAAGAGCTGCCACTGACCATTTGGCGATTCCGGCGCTATCGTAGAATTTTCCCCAGCTCCTTGGTTATTCTCCTGTTAGTAACCATAGCTCTAAGTGCGTCGCCGCTTGGCGGGCTAAGGTGAACAATCTCTGCGCCGGCTTCTTTGGCAATTAAAAGAGACCCCGCCTGGTCCCATTTGCGGGTGGAACCGGACAAATCAACATAGGCATCAAACGCGCCCGCCGCCAGCAAGCACTGGCCGAACGCGCCGACACGATAGGTTTCCACTTGTGCGCACGTGGCCACGAGCCGTTCCACAATTTTCATCCGTGCAACAAAATCTTTTTTAATGCTGGGCTGCCTGGCGAACTTCTGCTCCGGCAACTCGACAAATACAAAGGCATCGGACAACTTTCCCGTCTTAGATACGTGAATGGGCGAACCGTTGAGCATAGCGCCCCCATCGGCTTCCGCAAAGAATAACTGCTCTGTGGTCGGGTGATTGATGGCTGCCGCTATAGTTTTGCCTTGGTACTGCAACGCGATGTTAATAGTATATACAGGAATATTGCGGACAAAATGCGCGCTACCGTCGATCGGATCCACTATCCAAAGATACTCAGTATCCGGGCGGATAAGTCCTGCTTCCTCCGAATAAATACCGTGGCCAGGAAACTCCTTTTGAATGCGGTTCAAAATAAGCTTCTCCACTTCAATATCAACATTGGTGGCCAAATCATGGAAATCTTTGCGGTAAACCCTGCGAGAACGATGAGAATGACTCTGCAAAAAAGCTCCCGCATCAGCCGACAATTTGAGAATGAAACGCTTTATTGTATCGCGAGCAACCATATCTCTTTCTTGCCGTTTCTTTATTCCTTATCTCCAATAGAAAAACGTTTCAGCATAATAACTTCATCATTGCCGAAGAGAAAATCTTTGAGCGTCGCTTCCACCTCGGTGCCGAGCACCCTGCGATACATCGCTTGAGCCGTGTTATCGGTGGCAGTATCCACTTTGATTGCATGCAACTCGCGCCCGGTCTTCTCCCGCAGGAACGCCCGCACCGCAGTCAACCCTTCTTTCATCATGACTGTAGCAACGCCCTGGTTGCGGTGGTCGGGATGTACCCCCAACTGCTCCAGCTCTATAACGCCACTATGAAACCCGCCGATGAAAGACCACGAACAGTAGCCAATAATGCAACCTTCGCGCACCGCCACGAAGTACTGAGTTTTGGGATAAGCGGCCATACCGCTGCGGTGCCATAGCTCCGTCAACTCAGCGGTGCCATTATCCTGCGGAAAGCACACCTGCGCCAAGGCGGCAACACCCGGGAGATCGTCAGGCGTGGCCAGTCGAATCTCACATGGGGATTTTGCAATGGAAGAAGCCATGCGTGATTTAGCCATTATAAACCATGCGTTAAGAAGTTGTATCTGTGCTGCTCTTATTACTTTTTTTTGGCCTCTTTCCCGCTTTCTCATAGGCCTCCATAATGCAAAAATTAGTGACCATAGACAATCCGTAATCTTCAGCGAACTCTTCGGCCTCGGGCGTGTTGACTCCTTCGGCAAGCCAAACCGTTTTTATGTCACCCCGCTCCACCACTTCCTTCATGTGCGCCACAACTTCACTCGGCTTTCTGAAAATATCCACTATGTCAATTGAGATATCCCTCGGGATATCCAAGAGAGTCTTATACGACTTCTCGCCCAAAACTTCCCGGACATTGGGGTTCACGGGGATAATCCGATAACCTTTGCTCTGGAAATACTTTGCCACCCGGTGGCTATGGCGCGCGGGCTTGTCGGAGAGACCGACAAAAGCAATAGTCCGGGCATTCTGCAAAATCCTTTCATGTTCGATATGCTTCACTTCAATCGTGGGGCGTATGCTCCCCGCCCACTGCCAATTCTCAATTTCCAGGGGGTCCGAACCGAACTTTTTTATATATGCCTGGTGCCGCTTCAGCGCCAAATGATACTTTTTCTCCGCCCGCTCTTTCTGCTTCTCCGTAATCACTCCTCGCTCAAGTGCGGTTTGCAGTATTTCCAAAGCCAAATGGTAACGGTCCGTGCCGTTGCGCACCTGCATGTCAAACGGCGTGGTGGTGCCGCCCTCTTCCGAGTAACCATGCACCAAAAACCGTTGCGGATTCTTCAATTTGCACAAGATTGATTCCATGGCCTCGGGGTAGCCATGAAAATTTACAATGACCGGCTTGTCCATGGTGAGATATTTTTCGGCATTCGGGATTTGCTCATGGAACTCGCCCTCGCACGCGCACGCCGCTTGCAAACGGACTATGTTCACAAAGCGGATGCGGACTGCCGGAGCGTCTTTTTTTACGAACTCCAACGCCGCCAGCGCTTCCTTAGTCATGTAATCGCCGACCCCGACCAACACCACATGCGGATTATCATCGCTCGCGAACTCCCAGGTGGAAAGCCCGTCGTTGAGCGCCGCCTTTGCCTGAGCAAGACTGCACCAGCGGGGCTCCGCCGTCTTTCCCGCCGTGATGATATTTATCTGATTTTTGGAAGAGAGCGCCTCCTCCATGACCGCGAGCATACTATTGTCGTCCACGGGGAAATATGCTTTCACAAAATCATTGTGCTTCTCGAGCATACCGGAAAGGAATCCGGGGTTTTGGTGCGAGTAGCCGTTATGCTCCTGGCGCCATACCGTGGACGTAAGAAGATAGTTCATCGACGGGATATCCAGACGCCAGGGCATTTTGCGGACGTACTTCAAAAATTTCTGGTACATGTGCGCCATGCTGGAAAAAATTTGCGCGAATGCCTCATAGGTTGTAAGCACCGCGTGCCGGCCGGTGAGCACATAGCCCTGCGCAAGCCCGTGTATATTGTGCTCGGAAAGCATTTCCATTACCCGCCCATCACGGGTCATATCTTTGTCCGTCGGATAATGCGGCCAGACAAAGCCGCGGGCGGTTTCCTTGAAAACCTCATCAAGGCGGTTTGAGTAGGTTTCGTCCGGCGACATCAGGCGGAAATTTTGGGCTTTTTTATTGCGCGCAAAGATTTCCTTAAGATATCCTCCGGCCATGCGCATGGAATTCGATTGCACTTTCCCCGGGGCACCAACCACCTTCTCCAAATCCTTCGCATCGGGAAGAAGCAAGAGCTTATAGTGCCCACCGAACATATGAGGATTATCTCCAAGCAGGAACTTCCCGTCCGGAACAATGTCCAATACCTCTTTGGAAAATCCGGTTTTTGGATTGAATAACTCTCCGAACTTGTATGACCGAAGCCACTCCTCCAGGGCAAAGAGCTCCTGTTCGTCGCCTTTCACGGTCGGCATAACCACCTGATGGGAAAGGATGGTCCCTTCAATTTTCTGCCCGCGCAGTTCTTTCACCGTCGTCCAGCCTTTGGGAGTCTTAAGAATAATCATCGGGAAACAAGGCTTGAAATGTCGCGCATTCTTCCTTGCCCGCGCCTGGATTTTTTTAATTTTTTGATACGCGCGCTCAAGCGTCGCGAACATTTTTTCTCCGCTCTCGTCGTTTTCCACGAATAGCGGCTCATAGCCGTAGCCCTCAAAGAGTTTCTTGAGCTCTTCATCACTCATTCTGCCAAAAATGGTAGGGCCAGAAATTTTGTAGCCGTTCAGATGCAAAATAGGCAGCACCGCGCCGTTCACTGCCGGGTCAATAAGCTTGTTGATATGCCACGCCGCGGCCATTGCCCCGGTTTCCGCCTCCCCGTCGCCGATGAGCACCGCAGCCAACAAATCAGGGTTGTCTAAAACGGCCCCGTACGCGGAAGAAAGCGAATAACCCAACTCCCCGCCTTCCAAAATCAAGCCCGGCATCTCCGGACTGCAGTGGCTCGAGAAACCGCGCGGCCAAGCGAACATCTTGGAAACATAACCGATACCGTCTTCATTGCGACAAGCTTTCCTATAATACTTCCCCAGCGTGCCTTCCAAAAAGAGATTCGCTTGAAGTCCCGGCATGCCGTGCCCCGGGCCTAACACGAAGATAGCCGACTGGCGGTGTTTCTTCACAAGGTAATTCAAATGGCCGTACACAAAATTAATCCCCGGGCAGGTACCCCAGTGGCCAAAAAGTTTCGGCTTTATGTCTCCGGCGCGCAAGGGCCTCCGCAACAAAAAATTATCCTGCAGATAAATTTGCGCAACGGTCAGATAATTGGCCGCGCGGATATATTTGTTGATATTTCCCAGAATCTTTTTCATTTATTTGTCGAGCACGGACAAGTCGCCCACGTCCTGCCTCAGCTCCTTTGCTTTCAAAAGCCGCCGCATGATTTTCCCGCTTCTCGTTTTCGGCAAGCTGGCGACGCACTCTATTTCCTCGGGCACCGCCATACTCGCAATTTCGCGCTTCACGTGATATTTCACATCCGCAAGCAGATCTTCACTGGCGACATTCCCGGGCTTTAACACCAAAAACGCCTTAATTCTCTCGCCCTTGATTTCATCCGGCTTGCCGATAACCGCAGCTTCGGAAACCGCCGGGTGGGAAACCAAAGCGTTTTCTATTTCCGCGGAACCAATGCGGTGGCCGGAAACATTCATCACGTCGTCGCTGCGGCCCAAAACCTGGATATCGCCGTCCTCGTCTTTAATAGCGAAGTCCCCGCTAAAATACACGCCTTTAATTTCGTTCCAATATTTTTCAAACCTCTCGTGATTGTTCAAACAATCCCGCAACGCCGAGGGCCAGGGTTTTCTGATAACGAGGAACCCCTTTCCGTTTACCGGCATGCGATTGCCGCTTGCATCAACCACATCGGCATCTATTCCAAAAAACGGCTTTCCGGCTTTGCCCGGCTTCTGCCGCAGTCCGGGGAGCGTCACTATCATGTGACCGGCGGTTTCCGTTTGCCACCACGTATCTTCTATCGGCAATTTGTCCGCGCCGATGTTTTTTTGGTACCACAACCACACCTCCGGGTTAATCGGTTCTCCCACCGTACCCAACACCCGCAAACTGGAGAAGTTGTGCTTTTTGCAATTCGCTTCGCCGTATTTGCGGAGCATGCGTAACGCCGTGGGCGACGTGTAAAAGACACTGATCTTTTCCTGCGCTATTATTTTGTACCAATGGTCGGGAGCGGGGTAATCCGGCGCACCTTCCACCATTACGGATGCTACGCCATTCGAGAGCGGCCCATAGAGCACGTAGCTGTGGCCGGTTATCCAACCGAAGTCCGCAGTGCACCAGAAAATATCGTCCTCCCGAATGTCAAAAACTTTTTTCGTAGTGTAATGCGTGTACACGCTGTAACCGCCGACCGTATGCACGATGCCTTTCGGTTTGCCGGTAGAACCGGACGTGTAGAGCACAAACAAGACATCCTCGCTGTCCATTTCTTCCGGCTCACAGACACCGCTTTGCTTTTCCATCAAGCCTTTGAAATCAACTTCCTTTTCTTTGATCAACTCGAATTTCTCTCCGTCTCTCTGGAGTACTATTACATGGCGCACAAAACCCAGATTCTCGATAGCTTCCTCCACCGTTGATTTGAGCTCCTTCTTCTCCCCCCGCCGCAACGTCCATGTGGAAGTAACGACCACTTTGGCGGCACAGTCTTCAATCCTCTCCCGCAGCGCGTTTGCGCTGAAACCCGCAAAAACCACGCTGTGAACCGCGCCAATCCTCGCGCAGCCAAGCATCGCGACCGCCTGTTCAATCACCAACGGCATGTAGAGAACCACCATATCTCCTTTCTTCACGCCCAAACTTTTCAAACCGTTGGCGAACTTATTGACCTGCCGCAGCAATTCCCGGTAACTGATAGTCTTTTTTTTATACTTCTCATTTAAATATATGAGTGCGGTCGTATCGCCCTTGCCGGCGCTAATGTGGCGGTCCAGACAATTATGGGTAATGTTCAACCTGCCGCCCACAAACCACTGGTAATTCGGGTAATCCCAGCTAAAAACTTTTTTCCATTTCTGAAACCACTGGATTTCCTCCCCGGCTATGTTCGCCCAAAACTTCTCCGGGTCCTTGATGGACTCAGCATAAACTTTTTGAAACTGTTCTAAACTCTGACTCATAGGTCGGCTATTTTATTCTACGGTTACGCTTTTCGCCAAATTTCGCGGTTTATCCACATCGTTACCCCGCTCAACCGCGAGGTAATAGGCGAGGAGTTGCATCGGGATAATGGCGAGGATGGGAGTCAGCATCTCAAGCGTTTTCGGGATATAGAGCACGGCGTCGGCTATTTTCTCAAGCTCCTTGTTCCCCTCGGTGGTGATGGCGATGACCGGGCCTTTTCTGGCCTTTAACTCTTCAACGCTTGATTTGTTCTTTTCATACAGGGCGTCTCTGGGCACCACGACGATAGAAGGAAGATTCGGCACGATGAGCGAGATAGGCCCATGCTTTAACTCCGTAGTGCTGCATCCTTCAGCATGGGCATAGGCACACTCCTTGAGTTTCAGCGCCCCCTCCAAGGCTGCGCTTACATTATACTTTCTCCCCAGCAGAAAAAAATCTTCGCACTTCTTATATTTCTTGGCGAGTACTTTGATGCGTTCCTTGCTCTTCAATATCTTCTCAACGTGCTTTGGAAGCCTTTGCATTTCCGCGACTATCGCTTGTCCCTCTGATCTGGAAACCATTCCGCGAAGTCTTCCGAGATACAGGGCAAGCATAATCTGAAGGAGCGCCTGTGACGTGGTGGCTTTGGTAGATGCCACGGCTATCTCTGGTCCCACATGGTTGTAGATGCCTCCGTCCACTTCCCGTGCCATGGTGGAACCTACTACGTTCACGATTCCCAAAGTAAGAGCGCCTCTGCGCTTTGCCTCCCGTATGGCGTTCAGCGTATCCGCTGTTTCTCCGGATTGCGAAACCGCAAGCAAGGCGCTTTCGGCATTTACCGTTGAACTCCGGAAGGCGAATTCCGACCCGATCTCGCGCTTGGCCGGAATACCAGCAAGTTCTTCAATGGCGTATTCTCCGATAAGGCAGGTAAAGCTTGCCGTTCCCATGGCTGCAAGCGTGATATGCTGGAGTGCACGCATTCGTTTTTCGAACGGCTCGAGCCCCCCGAACTTGACCGTGCCCTCATGAGAAAGAAGACGGCCACGCATGGTATCTCGCAACGACTGCGGCTGCCCCATGATCTCCTTTAACATGAAGTGAGGATAGCCGCCGAGTTCTGCAGCGCTGCTCGTCCACTCGATAGTCGTTTTCTTTCGTTTCTGTGTTCCTCCGCCATTCCTGAAATCGGATATTTCATACGCGCTGCCGGAGAGCGTTGCCATATCGCCGTCATTTAAATAGATAACCCTGTTCGTGACAGGAAGGACCGCATTCGCGTCAGAGGCGACCACATACTCTTCTTTGCCGATACCGAGAATGAGCGGCGAACCGAAACGGGCGGCGACCAAAACTCCCGGATGCTTACGCGAGAGCACGACGATGCCAAATGCTCCGTGAAAATCTTTCAATGCGAGACGAACGGCCTTCGGAAAGTCCTTCTCCTTTTTGTCATACTCTTCAATAAGATGGCTGATGACCTCGGTGTCGGTTTCTGAAAGGAATTTGTGACCTTTTTTGATGAGATGGTCCTTGAGAGGTTGATGGTTTTCGATGATACCGTTATGCGCGATAAAGACGTCACCCATACAATCTCTCTGCGGGTGGGCATTCCGCTCGTTCGGCTCTCCGTGCGTTGCCCACCTCGTGTGCCCGATGCCGACCGCGCCTTCAAGGGTCTCGGTCAGACATTTTTCTTTAAGCAAAGCGACCCTGCCTTTCGCACGGACGCACGTAACCGCGTTCTTTGAGATCACGGCCACCCCCGCGCTGTCGTAGCCGCGGTATTCCATGCAGCGCAATCCCTCAAGAAGAATGGGGAGCGCATCGCGCTTACCAATATACCCAATAATGCCGCACATACCCCAAGGATATGCTTGAGACAAATACTGTCAATGAAAATTTTGACAAGAAACATGACACAAAACATTATAATACTTCATAAAAGCATTTATTGTCAGCAATAATTTGACAAAATGGGCAAATAAGCATATATTAAGTAAGAAACCAATGGCAAAATCTGATATTACAGAAGCCATGCAATCCGCCCTTGTAGGGTTGGGGTTAAACGCGAAGGAAGCGACGGTGTACCTCTCCCTTCTCTCGCTCGGACCCACCGCCATAAGGAAAATCGCGGAGCACACGGGCATCAACCGCGGCACCACGCACGATGCTTTGAAAGAACTCCAGCACAAGGGACTGGTTTCCTATTACCACAAAGAAAAACGCCAGCACTTCGTCGCCGAGGAGCCAAAGGCGCTCGCGAACCTTCTCCTCCGAAAAAAACAGGAGATTGAAGACACGGAGCGCGCCGTACACGAACTTATTCCCCGGCTCTCCTCGCTCTCGCGCGCCGCGGGCAGCCATCCCACGGTAAAGTACTACAGGGGAGGAAGCGGCATCCGCACCATCCTCGAGGACGTACTCGACTCTGCCGAGCGGCTCCCCAAAAAGGAGTACGCCGCGTACTCTTCTTCGTCCATTCGCCCCTATCTTTATCACAAGGATGCGTTCCCGAAATTTACCGACGAGCGCATCAAGCGGAAAATCGCAATGCGCGCCATCGGCATCGGCCCCGGCGGCGACATTCATGGTAAGGATGAGCGCAAGTGGCTCACGAAGGAAGAGAGCGCGCCCACCTATACGATTCTCTATGCGGGGAAGGTGGCAATGATATCGGTAAGCGAGAGCGGCGTCCCTCACGGGCTCATCATTGAGGACGAGGGCATCTATACCACTCAACTTCTCCTCTTTGATTCGCTGTGGAATTTACTTCGTTAAAGCCGCGATTTGCCACTCCTCTCTTTTCACTATCCTGTCCGACGATCGTCGGACAGGATAGTGAAAAATCGTATCCGGAAACTCAATCCTGTGAGAATTGCTAACCCACCAAAAGCCCACGGACTATCTCAAGCTGCTCCTGCGTATTCACGCCAATAACTTCATGCGCGTCAACGGGAATCACCTCCACCTTGGCACCCTCTTCAATTGCGATTTGCACAAGGTCCGTAAGGTAATACTCCCCTTGCGCGTTGTGGGGTTTTATCTTTTTGAGATTCTCCAAGAGCCACGCCGCATCGAAACAGCAGAATGACGGGTTGAGTTCTTTAATTTCCAGTTCTTGCGGAGATGCATCTTTCTTCTCCACGCTCCGCAGAATTTTCCCATCCGCGCCGCGCACGAGCCGCCCGAAATCGTAGAACGGCTTCCGCCAGCCATCAAAATCCGGGACAGTGGTCGTGAGCATTGTGATTGCCGCGCCGCTCTTCGCGCGTGCTTCGGCGAGCCGCCGGATAGTGCCTGCCCCAATCATGCAATTATCCCCATAGAGCACAAGGATAGCATCTGCATTTCCCCGCAATGCTGTCTCCGCGCACTGCACCGCGTGCCCGGTCCCCTTCTGCTCCTCCTGCACCGCATAGTCGCACCGGCCCCCCAGTTCCGCGCGCACCCCATCCCCGTTTTTCCCCACCACCGCAAGCGGCTTCGCATCCACGCCCGAGGCAATTGCCGCGTCAAGCACACGCACCACCATCGGCTTCCCTCCGACCTCAAGAAACATCTTGGAGACGCCGTTCATGCGGGTACTCTTCCCTGCCGCGAGGATTACGATACGTGTGTGCATTGCGATTAAGGATAAAACGGCGGCGGCACATTTGCAAAAGCCGCTCTTCCGCGCTATACTCCCACATTATGAAAACCGACCCGCGCACCAAAACTTCGTTTGGTACAGGGCAGGCATCCACCCTATAGCATGAAGCAAGATATACATCCTCAATATTTCGATAAAGCGAAAGTAACCTGCGCGTGCGGGCACAGCTTTACTGTGGGCGCAACAAAAGAGGATATTCGCGTGGAAATCTGCGCGAAGTGCCACCCATTCTTCACCGGAGAAGAAAAACTCATCGACACTGCCGGCCGCGTGGATCGTGACTCCGACGCTCAAGAAACCTCGCCTCAAAAAGTCCGGTAAAGAGTAGGTCCGCATCAATATGGGGAAGTCTGACTTCCCTGAGGAAGTCAGACTTCCTGACATTGAGAATAGAATGTTGCAGAAAGTCATTCTCGAAATCCGCGCGGGGGCCGGGGGCGACGAAGCCACCATCTTCGCCGGAGACCTCGGCCGTATGTATCAACGGTACGCCGCCCTGAAAGGCTGGGGATTTGCCGTCCTCGATAAAAACGAGACTTCTTTAAGCGGATTTAAATCACTCGTCGCGGAGGTGAAGGGAGAAGGCACCTATGATGCCTTGAAACATGAGTCCGGCGTCCACCGCGTCCAGCGCGTACCCAAAACCGAAAAAGCGGGCCGGATTCACACCTCGACCGCTTCCGTCGCAGTTCTCCCGATTGTGGAAGCCAAGGAAGTAATAATCAACCAAGGGGACTTGGAAGTGAGCTTCTCCCGCGCAGGGGGTCCCGGCGGGCAAAACGTGAACAAGGTGGAAACCGCCGTGCGCATTCTCCATAAACCCACCGGCATCGTCGTCTCCTGCCGTGAAGAGCGCTCCCAGCACGCAAACCGCGAGAAGGCGCTTGAAGTCCTCCGCGCGAAGCTCTACGAAATCCAGAACGAAGCGACAAGCGACAAGGTACAAGCGACAAGGAGAGAACAAGTGGGCTCCGCCGACCGCTCGGAGAAAATTCGCACGTACAACTTCCCCGATGACCGGATTACCGACCACCGCTTCGGCGCGAAAGTGCATAACATCGAAAAAGTGCTGGACGGCGATTTGGATGTATTGCTTAAGAAAATAAGTAAACAAGTGAATGCTTAAAGGTTGAACCTTGAGAACCCCAAAGGTTCAACCTTGGCGAATAGAAACATAAATCCCCTTCAATGAACTCAGGGCAAGCCGGCAAGGACTATATCGGCGTGGGATGCGGTGCGCTCATCGTGAATGCTCGCGGCGAGACGCTCCTCCTCAAGCGCAAGAGCCGGAATGAGATTGGCATGTGGTGCAAGCCCGGCGGCGCCGTGGAATACGGCGAAACGGTGGAGGACGCCGTGCGGCGCGAGGTGAGAGAGGAATTCGGAGTGGAAATCGAACTCCTCGAACCGCTAGGATTTACCAATCAGATTCTCTCCAAAGAAAAAGAACATTGGGTGGCGTTCCACTTTCTCGCTCGCATCACAAAGGGCGTTCCAAAGAACATGGAACCCGACAAAACCGAAACTTTCGGATGGTTCCCGATTAATAAGCTCCCCGAACCGCTCACGCAAACCACCCGCGAACCCGTGGAGGTGTATCTGAAACGGCACTGCTCCTAAAATGTCATAATTGGGACGATCGTTCCAATTATGACATTTTGAATTTTGAAATTTGAAATTTGAGCTTAAAGTTTTAAAACCCCCGCGATCTGTTTGATAAGCGCCACTACAATCGCTGCGGGAAGAATGCTGTAGGAAGACACTCCGTCATCATCTTCCACCGTCCAGGGTTTCTCCGCAGTCGTTACTTTCTCTGTTTTCGGATTCCATTTGTACTCATATGCCGGCGTAAGTTCATACTCATCCGCATACCGTTGCGTCTCCTTCACGGGAATCGAATTGCGGAGAAAAATCTTCGGAATCCCCTGCAATTTTAGAAGCTCGCGGAAAATCTTGTCGTCGAGCTCGAGCCGCTTCCGGATGGGCCCGATACCCAACTCATCGCCTTCCTTCGCCACCATCCGCGCCCCGTTGCACGAGGGATTGTCGCAGATGAGGTAAAACTTTTTCTTCTCCTTGTCGTAGCCCACTTCTTTGGTAGTTAAAAGCTTCAATCCGCGCGGGGTTTTGCAAATGGGGCAGACCACGCGCGACTTCATTCGCTCATCAATCACCCGCTCCGGCACATCAATGAAAATGAAAAAATCCGGGTCATTGCGATAACCAATGAGCTCCTTCAAAAAGAGCGAGTGCGTAATCTGGTCAATCGCCCGCGGAAATCCATCTATAAAAAGCGCCCGCTTTGGCCGCTTCGAAATTTCGTATTTGATGAGCGCAAGAATAAGCTCCGAAGGGACAAGTGTCGTCTGGCTTCTCCCCTCGATAAGATTAATCGTGTCTTCGATCGAATGAAACCCGCGGTAATTCCTCCCGAGGAATTCGATGAGGTCGTTCCTGTGCTCGTCGGACGAAAGACTCGCATGCACGTCCCGCACCACGTCTCCGATCGAGATGTGCTGGACATGTTCTTCCCCCACCGCTTCCATAAAAAGTTTGGAGTAGGTGCCCTTCCCGGAATTCTTCTTGCCAAGGAGATAGCCCACAAACGTTTTCTTCGCGAGATATTTCTTGAGCTTTTTTATTTCCGCTCCCGCCTTTGCCTGGAAATACTTTTTCCGGTCCTTCGGGTCGCTCAAATTGAACTTCCGCCGCACGCCGTCGGTTTTGGTCTTGAATAATGGGAAATGAATGCCCTTCATATCACAAAAAGGAAAAGGAGCGAGAATACTAGTGTAATAACAGCTACAGAAGCAACAACCCTTAGAGCAGACTTCTGCTTATTTTTATCCTCTTTATGCAACCCAAAGACAAGAGCTAGCGGACCGGAAATAAGCACGAACAGGGAAAACCAAAACAATAAAATTTGAGGCACTATGCAGGGGATACCCGAACCACAGGTAAATCCAATTGGAATCCACAGAACATAAGCAACTACAGGCACACCTAGAGTGATAAACAAAATAAAGATTGGGTGGATCATTTTTTATTCTTTTGTTTCTTAATTTCAATACCAAGTTCATCTAACTGCGACCTTTCCACCTCGGACGGCGCCGTCATCACGGACGTGTACCCGCCCGCGCTCGCGGGAAACGGTATCACTTCGCGGACACTTTTCTCACCCAACGCGGCATAGATAAACCGGTCGAACCCGGGCGCGATGCCGCCGTGCGGCGGCGCGCCGTATGCAAAGGCATTCAAGAAATATGAGAATTGCTCTTTTTGTTCCTTACTGAAGCCGATGAGGTCAAATATCTTCTCCTGAATCTTCGCCTCGTGAATACGCACGCTCCCGCCGCCCACCTCGAAGCCGTTCAAGACCATGTCGTGCTGGAGCCCCCGCACCTTCATGGGGTCGGTGTCCAAAAACGGCACGTCATCGGGGTGCGGCGCCGTGAACATGTGATGCGACGGCGCAAACTTTGCCGCGCCGGAGCCGTGGAAAAAGTCCTCTTTAGTCTGCTCGGTGAAGAGCGGGAAGTCGAGCACCCAGCAAAAGGCAAGCTCGTTGGGGTTGCTTTTGTCCTTGCGCAAATCCGGTTTGTCGTTGCCGTATTTCGCTTTCGCTTCCTTGTGCGTGAGCCGCGGCCACGGCGTCTGCATGATTTTCTTCTCCGGGAATACGGCGGCGCAGAGCTTCGTAAATAAGTCCTCGGTGAGGACTAAAATATCCTCCTGCATCACGAAGGACATTTCCATGTCGAGCTGGGTAAACTCGCCATATGCCCGGTCCGCACGCGGGTCTTCGTCGCGGAAGCACCGCGCAATCTGGAAGTACTTTTCGACGCCCGCAATCATAAGGAGTTGCTTATATTGCTGGGGAGACTGCGGCAAGGCATAAAACTTTCCATGCTGAAGCCGCGACGGCACAAGGAAGTCGCGCGCGCCTTCCGGCGTGGACTTCGTCAAAATCGGCGTGTCAACTTCCCAAAAACCCTTCTCTATTAAGTAGTTCCTGATAAACCGCGCCACCTCGTGCCGCACGCGGAGATTGCGCTGCATCCGCTCCCGCCGCAGGTCAAGATAGCGATATTTCATCCGAACCTCCTCGTCCACGTCGTACCCGTCAGAGTCAATAGGAATCGGAGTCGCCTCCGAGGCGCTCATAATTTCGAGCGTTTTTGCACTTACTTCGTAGTGTCCCGTCGGAGTCTTCTCGTTCGCCATCGCGGGCGGCCGTTTCTTCACTTCACCGGTGACTTTCACGACATACTCAAGCCGCAAGTCATTCGCATTTTTTATGCTCGAACCCAGCACCACCTGCGCAATACCGCTCCGGTCCCGGAGGTCAATAAAGACGAGCTTCCCGTGGTCGCGCCGCGCATGCACCCAACCCAAGAGAGTTATCTCTTGTCCTTCCTTCTTTACTATGTCTATCGCATAAACTCGATTCTGCATGATTGTAGAACTCGAAATTATCAATTTCCAATGTTCAATTTTCAATGAGTGTCCAATGACAAAATTGGATAGTTGAATATTAATTGAAAATTGTGAATTGATACTTGAAAATTATTGAGTCCAATCTGCTATACTATACCTAAATGCTTGATTTTTCTCAAATGCTTGCACGGTTCGCGGTTGCGCTCGTATTGGGCGCAATTATGGGGCTTGAGCGGGAATCGGCGGGCAAGGAAGCGGGGGTGCGGACAGGAATGCTCGTCTCGGGAGGCGCGGCGCTCTTCACCATCGCGGGTCTTGCACTCCCCTACCTCCTCGCCGCCAATCCCGAGGCCGCCCAGGCAATTATCATTAACAATGCTGGGGTCTTCGGCGTCATTGCGAATATCGTCGTGGGCATCGGCTTCATCGGCGGCGGCATCATCATCAAGACCACGGAGCATGTGCACGGGCTCACCACCGCGGCGGTGGTCTGGGTTATGGCGGCAATCGGCATGCTTGCCGCGCTCGGACTCACGGAGTTCGCCGCAGTAGCAACGGTGGTAAGCGCAGGAATGCTTTTTATCCTCCGGAAACTGGGCATCTACGAACTGGTGAAACCGAAAAACGCTCCTACATCGAAGGATGTTTAAATAAAAAGCATCCCGCCCTTCCAATGGAAGAGCGGGATGGCAATTCGGTAAGCCGGATTCTGTGCCTTCGACTTGCGTCGAAGCGGCAATCATTTGTCTGGGGCCCCGCGTACAATAGATTTTCATCTATCACGCGGCCACGTGATCGCGGAGCGATTCTACGTGGCTTGATTGCTCGCGGGCTCTGGCGACTCAAACCAATGCTTTCGCATTGGAGTACGGTCTTGCACCCGGTAAGGATTTTGCCGTTTCACTTCCGCTTTCTTATCCCTATAGCGGAATTAAACCAATCTAGCTTGGGATAGGGTCTTCCCTCGGGTTTCCCCTCGGGACGTCACTGCTCGCACCTCTAAGCTTGCGCTCGGCGGCTGTTAGCCGCTACGTATACTGGTGAACTAGCATCTAGAAACTAGCTACTAGCAACCAGCGTGGTGTCCGGACTTTCCTCTCTTCAACTTGCGTCAAAGAGCGACTGCCTGAATTGCTCTTTTTTTATATCAAATTAACCATAAAAGTCAAATCCACACTTACCCATTCGTACGAATGGGTAAGTGTGGATTCTAGTGAAACCCCAAGTCCGCCGGATTATGCGCCCCGGAAATCCGGAGTACTTCCCCGCCTTGTTTCTCGAATTCTTTTCGGAGCGCAGCCACCTCGCGCGCGAGCCGGAAGGTTTCTTCGGGCACGTCTTTCTTTATCCGCCACTTGCTCCAAAACTCAATCACAAGCTTGCTGTCACCGAACACTTTCTCCACTCCCTCCTGCATCGCAATCTCGAGCGCGTGCTTGCACGCAAGGAGTTCGCCGTAATTGTTTGTAACTTCCTTTCCCAACGCGTGTTTCTTAAAGCGGTTCAACTCCTCGCGCGGCAATGCCCTGTGCAAAAGATTCTTGCCCTTCTCATCTGTCACGCTTACCTCCACCCCTTCCCCGCGCCCCGTGCCTGCGTCGAAGTAAATCCCCGGCGCAAGCTCCTGCACGTGCTTCACCGCATAATCCGCCCCCAGCGCGAGCCACTTCTCCGCTTCTTCCCTCGCCTTGAATCCCTTGAACCGCGCGCTCTGTTTCCCCAACACCAGTTTTTCCGCCTCGCCCCACCCCTCGGCAACGCCCTCTCCACCGCCGGGGATGCGCCACGCGTAGTACTTTTTTGACACTTTCTTCTTATCCCCGAAAAGGTTTTGCTCTTTCTTCATAGTGAATGGCTTGGGATTCGGGATTCCTCAGTCTGCCGAAGTCGAACTTCCTTAGGGAAGTTCGACTTCCAAACATTGATTCCTATGCGATTTCCGCATTATAGCAAGCTTCACAATATACAACCTCCTTCCGCTCCGGCGCGTAGGGCGTCTCGAAAAAAACCTCACAATGACCATTACCATGACTATGACGAACAGAATTCTTCCAACTCCCGTTTTCTGAAGCTGCACCGCCACACATACATTTTCGCGTCCACAGCTTCCGCGGCAAGCGCAACTCAAGCCGCCGGCGATAGCGGCATTCGGGGCACAATCGGGGAACTGGAATCATACTGCGGCGGTAAAAATCCAGTTCGGCTTGCACAATATTGTAGTTTCGCTTGCATTGCACGCACGCGAGCGCTTCTTTCACGATTGAGTCGGGGATGTCTTTGATATTGTCGGGGATGTTTTCGGGTTTTAATGTTTCTTTCCCGAACGTGCCCGGCACAAGGTCTTCCCATTTGTACCCCTTCGTCAATGCCTCCTCCTTCGTGAGCGGCATATAGATATTCCCCTGCGTTTCGTTATACCCGAAGGGTGAGAGCTGGGGCGGGAAAAACTCGCCGTATTCCCCCGTCTCTTTCATGTGCGCGATAATGCGATTCTTGAGCGCCGCGTATTCACTCTCCTCGTATCGTTTGTTGAAAATTGCATACTTCCCTTGCTTTATGCCCACGCAGCCGAAAAGGTTCTCGGAGTTGTGGCACGAATCGCAGTATTCGAGATGTGAATTGTCGTAGCTCAAGTGCGTGAACTTCACATCGTACGCATGGATGAGCGCATGGCACTCGTAGTTCAACTCGCATGCGAACCCGTAATGGTACGAGTCCATTGTGCTTTTCACGTCCGGCGCGATAATACCATACCTCGTATCTTCTGCCTTGTCTGCATCAAAAATATGATGCGCGTTTTTAGAATTGAAAATCGAATTACCCGACACATTCACCGATTTTTCAATGACTGCGAATTTATGGAGAGCTTGTTTTTCCAGTACTTCCCTGAAACGTGCGTGAAGTTTTTCACGCGCTCCGAAAGAACCGAATCGGAGTTCTTCAACCTTCCTTGCATATTCCTCCTTCGGATATTGCTCGTTCAAAATGCAGTACTGCTTGTTACGCAAATTCCAGCACAACACGCAATTCGAGCACCCGCGCAAATCGTAGGAGTAAAAGCAATCCGTGCAATCTTTGAGCAATACGCCGAACTGGCAATTAAAAATCCTTGCGGAGTTCACGCATTCATAGCACAATTCCGCGCCTCCCTCCACACTCGCGAGATAGCAATCCATACAATCCTTCGACTGCTTCCACACGTTCGCCGAGTGCATGATGTTTTCCGAATCGAACGTACTGAAACTCAAATAGCAATTCCGGTTGTTGCTCGAGTGGTTTGTGTACTCCGAATTCACGCTGTTTTTGGTAAGGAGCGCAATGCGGGGCACTTGAAGCTGAAGTTTCTGCCATTGCTCGAAAAAGGGCTTTGAAAAATCAAAGTCGCGTCCGTAATCAAACCCTGTCCACTTGTCGGACCAAAAACAAGGCGGGCAATACACCTTGAAGGGCTTGTTCGGAGAATAAATCGTTACCGTGCTTTTCTTGCAGAGGTCACAATTCCGGCGGTAGAGCACGCGTTCGTTCCGCCACGCATACCTCCTACGCTGGCGGCACTCCGGGCACCGCACGGGCGCAGGCACATCGAACTTCTCATAAAAGCCAATGTCGTCTTGCTCGATCGGGAATTGGGCGGCGCATTCTTTGCAAATTCTAGTTTCTGGAATCATAAGCGATGCTAATATACAAATTCATACTAATAATACCAATTGAATTTCATTCGCATAATTAGTATCCATTAGCATATTGGCATCGGTTATAGTATCTCCGCATTATAGCAACTTTCGCAGTACACAGTTTCCTTCCGCTCCGGCGCGTAGGGCGTCTCGAGTTCGTTCGGGCACGACGCGTCGCCATGAAAATGTGCGGCAGTATTTTTATAGCCACTTGTTCCTTGTTCCTTGTTACTTGTTCCTTTATTGCAACTGCAACGCCGATGCCACAATTTCAGAGGATTCCTTTGGGCAAGCCGCTCATAATGGCGGCAGTTGGGACAGAGGCGTGGGAGTGGAACATTCCTACTCTTATAATATTGAAGCTCCTCGCGCAAAACCCTGAATGCAGTGGTGCATTGATGTTTACATAAACCGTTATGCGCGCACCCAATCACCTCATCGCACACTGAATCATCAGCATCCTTGATGTGGTCAGCTAAATCCTCGGGATTCTTCGTAACAGAATAATGCTTCGCGTCCGGTTTTCTCCACCGATATCCGCGCGAATCTACCTCTTTCTCCGTAAGCGAAAAGTATTCTTGCGCAAGCGTTTCGTTATACGCGAACGGCGAAAATTCGATGGGAAAAAACTCCCCGTACTTGTATTCGATTACCTTGTCGCTTGATCCTTGTCGCGTGTTGCTGATATACGGCACCTCGTCCATATGCGCGATAATCTTCGGCGCAAGCGCCTCATATTCTTCCTTTGAGTATTGCCGATTCAAGATGCAATACTGCTTATTGCGGATTCCCACGCATCCGAAAAGATGAGAGGAAGACCCGCAGTTGGCGCTATACTGCACATCGTGATTATGCCCATCAAACCCGTGAATGTTGAATCGCACAAAAGAACTATGCGCGCTTCCAGTCCCCTGACATTCGTATAAAAGTTCGGAGTTGATACCGAGGTAGGTAAGGTCCATCGCATCTCTCGTGGTAAGAATCCGAAACGCGAACTTCACATTCTCGATGTCGTGACTGCTGAAACACACGCGTGCATTTTTCGAATTAATGAGGTCGTTCCCCGTGCAATTTGAGCAATTAAGAATTATCGCGTACTTATGGAGGGCGTTTCGTATCGCCGCTAAGAACTCTTCGTAGAGACTCACCGATATTTTGTAGCTCCCAAAGTCAATTTTGTTGATCTCTCTTTTATATTCCTCTTTCGTGCAGGGGGCATTCTTGATATAAAACTCTTTATTGCGAAGATTGGTGCACATGAAACAGTTGCGGCAATTTACGCAGTCATAGAGATACCGAGAGTCCAGACAACTGCGGGAGAAATAAATGAAATCGCAATTATAGTTCTTATATCCAAGCATACCTTGAAACACATTCTCTGATTCCACCACGTCAAAGCTGTCGAAGACCGAGCGCGATGTATCAATATCTTTCGAGTAAAACACGTCTTCCGAGCTCAAGAGAGAATAGGAAAGATATATGCGGGTAGAATCGCGCAGCATATTCCCGCCGTAGGGAGAATGGGTAGAGTTGGTAACATATAAATTCCGCTGGGGGACATCGGTAAAAAGAGCGCGCCACTGCTCAAAAAAACTCTTATTCCAGTCGTACGGACGACCATGCTGCATTGCGTCCCATTTGTCCGATGCATAACACTCCACGCAATACACCGCATAAGGGGCTTGGGGTGCGAATGCGGAAAAAACGGCGACGCTACATAGGTCGCAATTCCGTTTGTAGAGACAACGCTCATTTCTCCACACTAACCGCCGCACGAGCCGGCACTCCGGGCACCATGTGGGAGGCGGGACCTTGATTTTTTTATAGAAATCGAAGTCCTCCGGTTCTATGACAAAATCTTTTTTGCAGTTTTGGCACTTCCGTTGTTCGGAGTTATTCATTCTCATCATCATACTCATTCCCCTAAAAAAATTCCCTATTCTCTAATTCGCGCGAATTAGAGAATAAGAGAACATAATCACATAATTAGGCAAGCTCTCTTTAATAACAACTCTCGTCCCTCGACGTACTCAGGGTGAAAACTTTTCTCATGCGACTTCTTGTTGGTAACAGTTTTCACAATACACAATTTCCGGCCTTTCCGGCGCATATGAAGTCTGGATTACAACATTACACTTCATACAGGTACGGTCATACGTTGCCATCGGGTTTAGCTGTTTCACTCGCGCACGGTCGCGGCACAACGGGCAACGGCGCGGAATCGGGAAACTGAACCGGCGCAAAAACTGGAGTTCCATCGGGATAATCTGATAATTTTTGCCGCACTGCTCGCATTTCAGGATTTCTTTCGTGATAGTGTTGGGTATGTCTTTAATATGGTCCGGCAATGTGATAGTTGCATCCCGATACTCCCGCGGGTCGGGGTCCCGCCACATGAAACCCCTTGCGAGTGCTTCTTCCTTCGTGATGGGGGAAAATTCATATGCGGTGGTTTCGTTATACGTCCACGGGCAAAGGTCCACCGGCATTTGCCCGCCGTAGCGGTGCTCGCGCCCGAGCCGGTCCATGAACGGCGTGATATCCATCTGTTTCTTGATTTTCTCCACCAACGGAAAATATTCTTCTTTCGAATACTGCTTATTAAAGACGCAGTATTCGGCGCTCTTCAGCCCCACGCACCCGAACACGTTCCCGCATCCGTGGCAGCCAAACGTGTATTCGGTGTCATGGTTCCGGTAATTCCATATGCTGAAGCGGACATTATTCGTGTTTAACCCCGTCCACGTCGCCTCATACACCCACTCGGAACTTGAACCGAATGCGGTGAAGTCGTAGCTATTCTTGGTCCCTCCTTTCAAAAATAGCTGGCAATATCGAATGTTTTCCGAATCCGCCACAAAGTACACGTCGTGAGCATTTTTTGAGTTATAGATATATTCCCCCGATACATTACTGTTATTTCTCCCGTGGAGCGCCCGACGCGGGAATTTCAGGAAAAACTCCCGGGCGCGTTTATTCAATTCCTCCACGTTCTTTGCGGAACCGAAATCAAACTCCCTGAATTTTTTCCGATATTCCTCTTTCGCAAACTGTTCATTGAATATGCAATACTGCTTTTTCCGCAAGTTGCTGCATCCCACGCAATCGTTGCAGCCAATCAAGTCCCGCGAGAAATACACGGAGTGGCAATCCTCGCAATCCTCGGAGAAAAACGTCTCATAACACCGCCGGATGTTCACAATCTCGTAACAAAGCTCGGGGTCCGAAGAATACGCGAGGTCAAGCGAGTTTTTCGTACGCAAGGCGACGTTCGTGTACGCGGAATCCTCTCCGGTGATGTGCTTAAAACAAAGATAACCGTTCTTTTGGAAACTCGCCGCGTTGCAATACTCGCTGTTCACCATCGTGGTGTACTCGGTGTGAAGCGCCGCCTTCGGCACCGCATCCATGAGTTCCTTGTATTGCTCGAAGAAGGGGCGGGAAAAGTCGTACTCGCGCCCATAGCTCTTCGGGTCCCATTGGTCGCTCCACCACACGTCTTGCTTATATACCTTATACGGCAAGTCGGGATGGTAAATCGTGATAATTCCCTCTCCGGTGAAATCACACTTTCTTTTATAAAGAATCCGGTATCCGTACCACGCCATCCGGCGCATTAACCGGCACTGCGGACACCACACGGGCGGCGGCACATGGATAGTGGCATAGAACGAGAAGTCGTCCGGCTCGATAGAAAATTCCGCCTTACAGCTTTGGCACGACTTAGTTTCTGAAGTCATGGGTTCTCCAAGGTTGAACCTTTGGAATTCTTAAGGTTCAACCTTTATAAAATTTGAAAAAGTTCCGCAACTTGTTTTTTTTCCCCGCAATAAAGTTTTGCTATCTCTTCTCGAAGAATAATGAGCTGGAGTTTACTCTTGTTCCATTTCTCCTCACCAAGCGAAAAATCAATCAACTCGAGCGCACGTTCCAATGCAGAAAGATACGCCGGGGCATTTCCCTGCTCTTGCCACACCCGCGCCCGTTCAAGCTCTGCAATGATATTGAGGAGTTGCATGTGCTTATCAAACTTCGCCCAGCGTTCTCGTGTGGCCATTAGAATAAAAGCTCTCGAATCACTTGCTCGACTTTCCCGCGAATTTCGGGAAGTTTGATTTCCATACTTCTATTTCCCAATGCAGGTCTGATGTTAATGAGGGACACAAACACAATACTCTTATCGGTGAAATTCACGTTCGCACCCCAAAGGTTCTCCCCTTTCGAACCGTCCTCCGCAAGCTCTTCCATGCAGTCTACGTGGTATTCGCACGCCGCGGAAAGTATCTCCCGCTCGATATCCACCACCACCTTCACAAAGGAATCCTGAAGCGGCACCGTAAGTTTTTCGCGCACAATCATACTACTCATTATTCCTCATTACACAGTTTCAGGCAATTTGGTTAGAATAAAACCATGTCCCGCAACGCCAAGATTCTTCTGGTCCTCATTATTCTTCTCGCCGGATTTTTCCGCTTCTACGACTTCGTAAGCACTCCGCCCGGCCTCTACCCCGACGAGGCGATGAACGGGAATAATGCGCTTGAGGCGCTCCGCACGGGAGATTTTAAGGTGTACTACCCGGAAAACAATGGGCGTGAGGGACTTTTCATCAATATCCAAGCCGCATTCCTCGATTTCTTCGGTGTCAATGAACCATGGGTGCTGCGGTTGCCAAGCGCCATATTTGGATTGCTTACCGTGCTGGGGATATTCTTCTTAACCAGGGAATTATTCCGGGAAAATCCTAAGCTCCAAGATTCAAATTCCAAACAAATTACCAATGTCCAAAAATTAAAAGGGAGTGAAATTTGGAAATTGGGATTTGGAAATTCCGAAGTCGCTCTATTTGCCTCTTTTCTTATGGCGACTTCGGTGTGGCACATCATATTCTCCCGCATCGGCTTCCGCGCCATCATGGCGCCGTTCTTTATTGTGTGGACAATATACTTTCTCCTTCGCGCATTTCACAACAATTCCAAATTCCATATTCCAAATTCCATATTCGGCGGAGTCCTGTTTGGATTGGGAATGTATACCTATATTGCTTACCGCGTTTCCCCCGTTCTCATTTTCATCATCATACTCTGGTATTGGCGGTCTGCTCCCGAAAGCCGCAAGCGAATTTTTCATGCTTCCTGCTTCTTTATTCTTGCTTCTTTTATTGTCGCCCTACCTCTCGGGCTCTATTATCTGAACAACCCTGCGGACTTCCTCGGCCGCACCGCCCAAGTTTCCGTGTTTTCTTCGCCGACTCCTCTCCGTGACCTCGGCTCCAATATTTTGAAAACCACGGGAATGTTCAACTTTGAAGGAGACGGGAATTGGCGGCACAATTTCGCCGGGCGCCCGGAATTGTTTTGGCCCGTGGGAATTTTCCTCCTCGCGGGACTCACACTCGGCATTCGCGCTGTTTTCAAAAAACCCTCGTCCTCATTCTCATTTCTCATTCTTTTCTCCTGGGCTTTTCTCGCCGCCCTCCCTGTCTTCATCTCCAACGAAGGCCTCCCCCATGCCTTGCGCGCGATCCTCATGATTCCGCCGGTCATCATCCTCGCCGCCGCAGGCGGCATCGCGCTCTACAACTCGATTAAGAAGCGCACGCCCTCGTTCTTCCTTGACGCCGCCGCAGTCATCGTCATAGTCATTGTTATGGTCGAACCGTACACCACCTACTTTACAAAATGGGCGCGAAACCCGAACGTCCAAGGCGCCTTCGCCGCCGACTACGTCGCGCTCGGACGCGAAATCAATGCGCTCCCCGCAGACGTCCCTAAGTACGTCGTTGTCGAAGCGGGCGGCGTGGACGTGCGCGGAGTGCCCATGCCCGCCCAGACAGTTATGTTCATTACGGATTCCTTCACGCCGGAGAAACGAAAGGAAAAAAATATCCACTATGTACTTCCCGGTGCAGAAAACCCTCCTCTTGAAGCTAAGGTGTTCCATATAAAATAGGGAATTTATAGGGAATACTTTAGAAATACAGCGAAATTTCTTATCAAAAATTTCGCATATTTTCTGTTTATGATATAGAATTACGACCATAAGCTCGATACAGCCCTAGAAAAACATAGAAAAACTAGCTTATGAATATCAGCAAAATAAAGATCGCAATCCTCTGCGGAGGCCCTTCCCTTGAACGCGGCATATCCCTGAATTCCGCGCGCTCCGTGCTGGACCATCTCTCCTCCGAAAACATCGAAATAGTCCCTGTATACTTCGACTCGAAAAAAAACGCGTATCGCGTGTCGAGAGCCCAACTCTACAGCAACACTCCGTCGGACTTCGACTTCAAACTTCAAGAAACAGCCACTCCGCTCAGCACGCAATCCTTCCTCGCACTTCTCCGGAGCGTGCACCTCGTGTTTCCCATCATGCACGGGCACTTCGGGGAAGACGGCGGGATTCAAAGTTTTCTGGAAGAACACGACATACCCTTCATTGGCTCGACTGCCGAAACCTGCAAGATTTCTTTCGACAAATTCTATGCGAACGAGTTTCTATGCGAGAAAGGTTTCTACACACTGCCCTCAGCGGCAGTCTCCATTCACGGCCGGAATCACCGAAAAATAGTCGAGGAATTCTTTAAAGAACACGGGATTAAGCGGGCAATAGTAAAGCCCGCTCGCGGAGGCTCGAGCATCGGAGTGTTTTCCGTCTCCACCCCCGCTGAAGCTCTGGGGAAAATCCGCTTCCTCTTTTCTAAAAGAATGGACACTCGCCTCGTGCTCGAACCCTTCGCGGAGGGAGTGGAATTCACCACGATACTACTCGAAAACAGATTCGGCAGCCCGGTGGCCCTGCCTCCCACAGAGATCGAAACCGACTACACCAAACATCAGATCTTCGATTTCCGAAGGAAATACCTCCCCACGCGGCAAGTTATTTATCACTGCCCCCCCCGATTTGACGACGAGGTAATCGAGAAAATTCAGGCGAGCGCGGAACAACTGTTCGCACTTTTCAAAATGCGGGATTTCGGCCGGTTTGACGGCTGGGTGCTCCCCGACGGGAACATCTGGTTCTGCGATTTCAACACAATAAGCGGCATGGAACAAAATAGTTTCCTTTTCCAGCAATCCTCCCGCGTAGGAATGACTCACAAAGATGTCCTCCGCTACATCGTAAAAAATGCCTGCGCCCGCTATGAAATAAAAATTCCTGAGGAAATTCCCGATACAAACTCGAAAAAGAAAAAAGTGAATGTGCTTTTCGGCGGAGGAACTTCCGAACGGCAGGTATCCCTCATGAGCGGCACGAACGTATGGCTGAAACTCCGCAGCTCTCTGAAATACGCTCCGCAGCCCCATCTTCTCGACCAGGAAGAAAACGTATGGCGGCTTCCCTATCAGCTCACCCTGAATCACACCGTTGAAGAAATAGCGGAGAATTGCAGGAACTATGAAAAAGCGAAAAAACGGCTCGAGAGTTTCGAGAAACGGGCGCGCCTGCGGCTGGGGCTCCCGGAAAACAAGAATCCCGAGGAGTTTTTCCCTCCGCGGAAAATGCCGATGGCACAATTTATAAAAGAATCGCGGTTTATCTTTAACGCCCTGCATGGAGGCAAGGGGGAAGGCGGCGCGTTCCAAAAACTTTTCTCCAAAAAAGGGATTCGCTTCAACGGCCCAAATGCGAAAGTATCCCGCCTTTGCATGGACAAATGGGCCACAAGCCAGGCAATTCATAAGCTGCAGATAGAAGGAGTGGATTCAATTCCAGAAAGAATTCTCGAAATAGCAGAGCTCCGGAAACTCTCCCAAAGCGAGCTTAAAAGGTTCTGGAAAGCGCTCCGGAAAGACCTTGGAGCGGAAACAGTAATCGTGAAACCCCGGGCGGACGGCTGCTCCACGGGAATAGTGCATCTTTTCTCCTCGACTGACCTCCAAAAATATCTCAATCTGCTTGCTTCAAAAACTTCCCACGCTCCTCGGAACACTTTCAAGCATCAGCCAGAGATCATCGAGATGCCCACGGAAACTCTGAAAGAACTTCTCTTCGAGCGGTTCATCGAAAGCGACATCCTCCGCGTAAAACACAATTCGCTTAAATATCGGCGGAAATCCGGCTGGGTAGAAATCACAGTCGGAGTAGTGGAAAAAAATGGAAAACTCCACGCTTTTAACCCAAGCATTACGATTGCAGAAGGAGAAGTATTGAGCGTAGAAGAAAAATTTCAGGGAGGCACCGGCGTGAACATCACTCCCCCGCCTCCGGAAATTATGAAACCCAGAACACTCCAAAAAATTCGCGAGCGCATCGAGCAAGTAGCCGCCAAAATCGGCATCGAGGGCTGCGCCCGCATAGATGCTTTCGCCAACGTGAAAACCGGGCGCCTTTTGGTAATCGAGATAAATACGCTTCCAGGGCTTACCCCCTCGACCGTGTTTTACCACCAAGCGCTCGCCGGGCGCCCTCCTGTTTTCCCTCGGGAAATTCTGGAGCTCCTCATACAAAATAAAGGATACTAAAGAACCGAATCCTTACTCCAATGTTCTCAAGAACATTGGAGTAAGGGAATCTAAAAAAGATTAAATACTTGCTATAGCAAGTATTTACGCAAAACTACATTTTCCCCGCATATATCTGCCATGGCAGATATATGCGGGGAAAATTTATACGCGTACAATCTCCAATTCCGTGAACGGCTGGCGGTGCCCTTTGCCAATTTTTCCCAAGAGCGAAGCGATTGTCTGAAAAATTGAGCACCCCGCCACAGGGCGGGGCTGTCTCACACTTTCTCTATTAAAACCTCGGTGAAAGGTTGTCGATGTCCTTTTTTCTTATGCTGCCGGGTCTTTGAGTGGTATTTGAACACAATCTTCTTTTTGTCCCGCGCTTGCCTCACCACTCGCCCCTCAACACTCGCTCCTTCTACATACGGCTCGCCAATCGTCACGTTCTCACCTTCCGCCGTGAGGAGCACCTTATCGAATGAAAACACGCTCCCCGCTTCCACATCGAGCTTTTCCACCATTACTTTGTCCCCGGCGGAAACCTTATACTGTTTTCCCCCAGTTTCTATAATTGCGAATTTAGACATAGTGAGTGAGTGGTGAGTGGTAAGTGGTAAGTGGCTTTTCACTTATCACTTCTCACTTAACACTATCAATTCACGGATATGATAGCCGCAAACCATATAAAAATCAAGACGCTTACGAGAAAGGTGGCGCCCGCGAGAAGATGCCCCAAGAACCGAATCCGGGTGAGGAGCGGTACCGCAATGGCAGTATTCACGATGCATACCACAAGTCCAAAGACGCCGTAGAGGAGTACGGAAGAAAGCGCACCCACTTCCGTGATGCCGCTCCGCTCCGTGAAGTGAATGATGAGCGGCTGGGCAATGCCGCGGAGCGCGAAATACCCCCACGCCATGCCTCCTGCGACAAGGAGCAATGACGCCGCGAACAGCGCGGCGGGCACTTTATGCTTGATGAGCCAGCTTGCCATCACGCCTTATACGTTCCTTATCCGTGCCCCTTTCCGCTCGCCCCTCAAAATCGCGGCGGCTTCCTCCGGCATGACTGCATTGATATCCACGCCCGTGCTCAATTCAAAACCCGCGGGAATGGATACTTTTGGGAACACCTCTATATGCCAGTGGTAATGGCGATATCGCGCGCCGTTCTCAAGCGGCGCCGTGTGGATAAAAAAGTTATAGTCGGGGTCATAGAGAAACCGCTTCATGCGGCGGAGCACCGACTGGAGCGCACGCGCCACCTCGCGGAGCACGCGGCGCGGCGTTGCCTCGAAGGAGGGAGGATGCGAAGCGGGATACACCCGCACCTCAAAGGGCTGCCGCGAAACGAAGGGCGTAACCGCGAGCGCAAGGGCATTTTCCTCAATAATGCGCGTCCCGGCTTCATGCTCAAACCGAAGCATATCGCAATGGACGCACGCATGGTGCTTCGTAAAATAACTCTTCGAGCCCTCGAGCGAATGCGCGACATCCGGAGGCACGATAGGCAACGCGAGAAGCTGGTAGTGAGGATGATAAACGGATGCTCCCGCCATAGAACCCCAGTTTGCAAAAGCGGACACATACCGCGAACAGCCGTCATTCGCGAACCGCCGATACATCCGCTGGATGAGCTCAAGGAGCGAAACGGCTTCCGAGAGGGAAAGCGACGCGAAATTCTTCGTGTGGCTCCGCGTAATGACCAAATCATGGTGCCCGATGCCCTCGATGTAAGAATAGGGGCCTTGGCGCATTCCCATCGCGCAACGGTCTTCCGCACGCACCGCCGGATACCGGTTCCGAATCACTGCAATCTGCCACTTCCCTTTCGCCGGGTACCGGGCGCGCAAAGGCACGTTCCCCGATTTTTCCAGGTCCTCAAACGGGCACGTGCGCTTCGGAGAGGGCGCACGCTTCGCCTTCCGCAAAAGGTCATGCGGGCGCTTCGCCCGCTCGGACGCCATGATAATCCAGTCTCCGGAAACGAGGTCTTGTCTCAACTCGCTCATGGGAGTAATCGCGAATAATGCAAATTTGAATTAAATAATGCGAATTGATTGTACCATGTTATTCGCGTTATTTTCCCTTATTCGCGATATTTGCGATCACTCCTACGCCACTTCGGCCTGGTAGCATTGTTCGCAATATACGATTTCAGGCCGCTCCGGCGCATACGAGGTCTCGAATTTATTCGGGCAGGGAGACACGCCGTGCGCGTGCGCGGCGGTGTTACGATATGTTATCTGTCCCCTACTCTCCGCACCATTACACGCGCACACGCGGTGCCACAACTTCAAAGGATTTCTCTTATTCAACCGGGCGCGATGGCGGCAATTGGGACAAAGCCGCGGCAGAGGCACTTCGTGGGCGCGGTAAAACTGCAACTCGTCGCGCGTCAACCGGAATGCCGTCGTACACTGCTCATTGCATGTTCCCTTGTGCGCACAACCGATGGTTTGGCTCACCATATCGTCGCTCACATCCTTGATATGATCAGGCAATTGCTCGGGAAAAACGGTAACCTGATAATTCCGTTCCTCCGGCTCTTTCCACGAATACCCCCGCCGCACGGCCTCTTCCCGGGCAAGGGGGAAATACTCGTGAGCGGTTGCTTCGTTATATGCGAAGAGGTGATAATCAACCGGGAAGAATTCTCCATACTTATATATCCTTCCCTGCGAGTCCGTATACGGCACCGTTTTCATCTGCTCAATGATTTTCGCGGATTGCCGTTCAAATTCCTCTTGAGAATACTGCTTGTTCAGAATGGCATACTCGGCGTTACGCAAACCAATACACCCGAACAGGTCATGCGAGTTGTGACAATTCATCGAATATGTAGCGTTTCTCACCTGGTCCCAAATCTCGGTGCTGCAACGGATGTTCGACGACTGATACCCTACATTGATTGACTCATATACAAGCTCGGTGGTCCTGCCCCAAAAACAGTAGTCTATTGCGTCTTTCGACTCCACAAGCCCGTATACATATCGCGCATCCTCGACTTTTCTGCAGGTGAATCCTCGGAAAATGTTTTTCGATTCCTCTATCCAGTTTCCCGATATATTTTGGCTGTGATGCGCAACAAGAGAAGGAACGATGTGCGTTACTTTCGCCTCCTTGAATTTCGCTTCCAGCGCATCGCGCATCATATAACTCCCCACATTGAATTGCGCAACCAGTTTTTTATATTCTTCTTTGCTGTACTGCACGTTAAAAATACAATTGCTCTTATTGCGAAGGTTCACGCAGCCAAAACAGCTCTCGCAATTCCGGCAATTGAATAAGAAGAATGAATTACTGCACGCGGTGCATTCCTGCGAATAGAGAAGATGTTGGCACTGGAAACAATCAATGCATTCGTAACACTGTTCGGATTTCTGGACGGAAAGACCATCAAAGGAATCCTTGGCGTCGTTGAACCACGTCCCATAGAAACAATGCTCATTAAAGTTGCTCCCGTAGATAAGGTAACAATCTTTCAGGTTGCTCACTCGATTTGTATACTGGCTGTTTACAATGGTCCCTTGATGCACAATCCCTGGTCGCGGCACACGCTTTAAAAGCTCGCGAAATTGCTCAAAAAACGGCTTTGAGAAATCATAATCCGCGCCGTATTGCCGAGAGTCCCATTTATCCGACCACCAACACTCCTTGCAGTACACCGTAAATGGAACGGCAGGACTGAATGACATGATCTTCTCCTCCCCGCACAAATCACACTTTCGTTTATAGAGCGCCCGTTCATTGCGCATCGCGAGTCGCCGCACGAGCCGGCACTCCGGACACCAGGTGGGCGGGGGGACCTGCATCTTTTTATAGAAATCGAAATCCTCCGATGCAACGGTGAATTGCTGCTTGCAATTTTGGCAGATTCTCTGTTCTTGCGTCATATGCGCTAATTATCAATTAGTAAGAAGCAATTTTCAAACGTCCCCATCCCCTTTGTTACTTGTTCCTTGTTCCTTGTCGCCTGTTCCTTGCACGCGACGTTCATAGTACCACTTCAGCACATCCCCACCCACGGGAATCGCGTTTAAACTCCCTTCTTTCGCATCCTCGACAAGCACGAGGACAATCAGTTTCGGGTCCTCAACGGGCGCGTAGCCCACAAAGAAGGCGTTCACCTTGCGGTTATTGTACACCTGCGCGCTGCCCGTTTTTGCCGCAACCGTGAACGGCAGGTCGTGGAGCGCATAAATCGTCGCGTTCGGCGCAGTGACTGCCTGGCGCATCCCTTTCTCGACCTCTTCGAACTCCCGCGCAAGCCCCGAAAGGTCGCCGACTACTTTCGGAGGAGCGCCGTCCGCCACGACTACCGGCTGCAGCAGTTTTCCGTCGGTAGCGATGGCATTCATATACACGAGGAGCTGGAGGGGGGTAAGAAGCAAATCTCCCTGCCCGATGGAAACGTTATAGGTATCTCCCACGAGCCACGGGCGCTTATCCCGCTTTTCCTTCCACTCGATTGAGGGAAGAAACCCGTCAACCTCCCCGGGCAAATCTATTCCCGTGAGAGAGCCCAGATTGAATTTCTGCCACCATTCCCGCAGACGGTTTATCCCGAGTCCCTTAATACCCCCGGACGCGCCTGCCTGACCGGCAGGCAGACCGCCGCCCACCTCGTAGAAATACACGTCGCTCGAAACGGCGATTGCTGACGCCAAATTCACGCTTCCATGCGCACGCCAATCCTTATAGCGCGTAGGTTTTGAAGGATCGAAGGGGTTCGGGATATCAAGATACCCCGGGGAGAAAATCTCGCGCTTCGGGTCAATCACGCCTTCCTTGAGAGCAGCCACGCCCACTAAGGGCTTTATCGTCGAACCCGGGCTGTACGCCCCCGCGATCGCCCTATTAAACAAGGGTTTTTCCGGCGAAGTGAGTATCTCCTTCTTCTCCTTCGTGTGCCCCTGACCAGAAAGAAGCATGTTGTCGTACGACGGCTCCTGCACGAGTGCGACGACTTCTCCCGTCTGGGGAATAAGCGCAATCCCCACGCCGACTTTTTTGCCAAGCGCACGGAGCCCCTTCACGAGACGCTCGTAGAAATATGACTGCAACTCAGCGTCAATCGTGAGGCGGAGCGTCGCTCCCCGCGACGGCGCCTGGCGCTCGGAAGCATCAAGCACGTTCCCCCGCGCGTCGCGCCGCACCACCGTAATTCCCGCGTCCCCCCTCAAAAAATCGTTATAGGACCGCTCCACGCCGTCTTTCCCAATCATCTCGTCAGCACTGACCGCCGGATTCGCCCGCAAATCCTCCCGGCTCGGGAACCCCACATACCCCAGCACATGTGAGAACGCCTTTCCTTTTTTGTATACCCGCTCGACGCCATCCTCCACGGTAATGGTCGGGAGGTCGAGCCCCTTCAACACCACCAGCACACGGTCGTTCAGTTCAACGGGAACAGGAATGCGCTCGCCGAGGCGATCGGGGTCGGCACCCCGAATCCATCCCCACACCTCCTCGGGCGCGATGCCGGCACTCACACGCAATGCCTCAAGCGTCCGGTCTTGAAGTTCCTCGCGCTTCAAAAATACTGCTGTTTCCAAAAACACGTAGGGTGCAACCTCGTTCTCTGCGAGTACCGTGCCAAACCGGTCCGTGACGATTCCCCGAAGCGGCGCCGTCTTTTTCACCTGCTCAAGATTCGCGTGTGCGCGCGCCGTATATACCGTTCCCTTTCCCAAACTCAAAAACACAACCCGCCCGGAAAAAGCGACTGCGAGCGCGAGGACGAGAAACCAGACGTAAATGAGCGGGCGGCTCCCGAGCGGAACCTCCACCACCTCCGCTCCTTCAGCCCAATCTTCCGCCACCGCCTCTTCAAACGCGGGAATCTCCTCGTGGTTCTTCCTTCTCATGCACGTAGTATGCCCCGGAGAAATGCTTCGCGCAAAGCCCCTACCTATAGCTTCCCCATTTCACAAGACTCAACCTTATACACGCGAGAATTGCGAGGGCCCATGCGCCGCTCAACGCGGCTTCGCGGAGTATGCGGGGAGCAGCTTCCCCAACGAAGCGGATATCTGCCGCCGCGTACCAAAGCCCCGCTCCCAGCACCACGGCAACCATAAAACCCGCGGCACACGAGCCCGGGAAAAGGTCCCGCGTGATGCTCACTGCGACCGGAATCGCCGCGAGGAGCACCACTTCAGCGCTCCACGCCGGCTGCCAATTCAGGAGCCATGCGGCGGAACTTGCGAACAACACAATCTGCGGCGGCGTAAGAAAAAACGCGAGTCCGAGGAGCGCGATGAAAACCGCGTTCTCAAGCCCGATCCCCATGCCGCCAAATCGTGCCTGCAGCAAAAATGCGATTACCATAAAGAACGCGCCATAGATGATATTCCGGTTCATTGCGGTCAAAATTCAAAAGGAGATTGGAACATAATCCGTCATAATCTCAAGCACACGCAACTCTCCCAGCGAATATGGTATGGCAACGCTTGCCTCTTGAAACAATCCATTTTGCCCGGAGTGCGCTTCTCTCACCGTGCCTATCGCAAGCCCGTAGGGTACCCCCGGCGCCGCGCTCACGATCGCGGCGCCGGGCGAGACCGCCGCGTCATTCGCGATAAGCGTAAGGCGGGGTTCGCTTCCGCCGGCAAGCAGGGCATCCACTCCCTTGCTGCCGATGCGCACGGCGTACTTTGCACGCACGTCGAACAGCGTTTCCACCACTGCCGCGCGCGCAAACACCTTCGTGACGCTGCCCACAAATACGCCCCGGAAAAGTGCGGGTTGCCCCACCTGCACCCCCTCCCGTTCTCCCGCGTTTACGAGGAGTTCGTGCTTCACGCCGAACGGATACCGCGAGTATACCTCGGCGAGCACCGTGCGTTCAGAACGGAGAGGGAGCTTATACTGGGCAATCTCCCGGCGGGCAAGCTCCGCTTTAAGCGCCACCACCTCCGCCGACAGGTCGCTCACGGGCGCCTCCGACACTCCCTGCAGCTTCTCTCGAATCCAGAACCCCACTTCGGGGCGGAGCACTGCGAGGCCTACCACAATAACGGTAAGGAGGATGAGAATGCGTTTTTCGGGCATAGTTTTGGACTGGTTGAGAGGTAAGGGTAAGGATATCGGTATTCTTTTCACTCTTAACATTACCCCCCTCACCATACTAGCTTCCTTACCTTAACCCCCTCACTAAAGTTTTATCTCCAGCGGCTTCAGGGGATTATCAAGCAATGCCCGGTACCCGTCGAAGTCATCCACAATCTGCCCTAATCCCCGCACGACGCACGTCAAGGGCTCTTCCGCGACGGAGGTCTTCACTGCCGTCTCCCGCTCGACGAGCTCGTTCAGGCCCCGAAGGAGCGCGCCGCCGCCGCAGAGGTAAATCCCCTGCGCAAGCATGTCGCCCACAAGCTCCGGCGGCGTGAGTTCAATCACCTCCCGCACCGCGTCCACGATGGTACGGAGCGATTTCTGGGTCGCCTGCCGGACATTCGCGTTCTTGACCATTACCTCGCGCGGAAGCCCCGTAGTGTAGTCGCGGCCCCGGATGGAAACCTCAATGCGGCCCTCAACGGGAACCGCAGAACCCGCCGCAATCTTCAGGTATTCGGCAGTCGGCTCCCCGATGGCGAGCCGGAACTCGTCCCGCACAAACCGGATAATGTCCTCATTCAATTTGTCTCCCGCTACCCGCAGCGTCTTCGCCACCACGATGCCTCCCATCGAAATCACGGCGATATCAGTAGTCCCCCCGCCGACATCCACAATCAAACTCGCCGTAGGCGAGAGAATCGGCAGCCGCGCGCCCAACGCCGCCGCCACGGGCGCCTCCACGAGGTAGACCTTGCTGCATCCGGCATTCGTTGCCGCATCCTCCACCGATTTCCGCTCCACTTCGGTCACGCCGTTCGGAATGGCTATCACGCCGCGCCGGAACCCGAGGAGCGGCGCGCGGCTCGCCCTCCGCAAGAACTGCCGCAACATCTCCTGCGTCATCTCGAAGTCCGACACGACGCCTCCCACGAGCGGACGGATGACGCTGATGTGCGCGGGTGTCCGCCCCATCATCTTTTTTGCCTCTTCCCCCACTGCGAGAATCTGGCTCGTTTTCTCGTTCACCGCAGCAACGGAGGGCTCGTTCACCATAAGCCCCTTGCGCCCCAAATACACAAGACAATTCGCAGTTCCAAGGTCAATGCCGACGTCGCTAAAGATGTAATCAAAGGCAGACATAGTAGATCGTTTATTTCTAATACGACGGCATTATACCCCTAAAGAGACATTTGCAACACGAGAAAATGCCCGTTCAAAGGATGCTTGAGCTTAAACAAGCGGCATTTAGATAACTCATCATTTGGAAAAACAAGCGCCAATTTCCTCCTTTGCTCCTGTTCCTCTGTATCATCGTGGCACGAAAGGACAAGATTCAAAGTGTCGTCTCGTATCTCGGGATACGTATTCGGATTCAAGATGTTCCCCTCCGCTTTCACTTCGGTCATTATTCGGAATCGCAGTTTTACCGACGCTTTCTTCACATCACGCACGCGACTAAACGTTTCCTGTTCTGAAAGCAGCGAGGTAACCATTTCCTGCATCTCGCGCGAAATAGTTTTACCGCTCTCATGCAACCGCTCGCGCAGCGCTTGAGAAAACGACTGGCTGATAAGTTCCTCGGCGGATACGGTCTCAAAGAAGCTCCCATATACCAGACACATTTTTGTATGTCCACCTTTCCTGCCGCGCACCAGATAATACACCGCGCGCTCGGGCAATGAAAAGATGTCGTCGCCGGCGCGCTCCATTTGCACCCGCATACTACTCGCCTCTCCAGCAATAATGTCGGCGATTACCTTGCTCCGCGAGGGTATCGTGGAATTAAATGATGCGACGGTATACGACGCGCTGTCCTTCAACTCAATAAGTTCTCCTCCTGTGAAAATACTTCTCTCACCATTCAGCCGAATCGCCAAATCCGGGAAAATGCCCTTGTTCCTGCATGAGAGCAACCGGCGGACAAAAGGAAAACTGTCTAACCTTCTTACGGTCCTGAACTTCCCTCGATTATCGGCAAGAGAGCGAAAAAAATGGAAGATGGAATACGGCATATCAGAACAATTTCACGGGTTCATACTTCTTTAGAATCGGCGAATGGGAAAACATCGCCTTCTCGCGAGGCCAGAGCTGCGCCAACTTCTCGGTATAACGGTAATCCTCATAGAACCGCACAATGCTGTCCGCTTTGTTCATCGCTTTCATGCGTTCCTTGATGCAGCGGACATTTTCCGGGTCAAGTTCCACGCCGACTGAATGGCGTTGCAGTTGCTGCGCCACCACAAGAGCAGTGCCAGTCCCCGCGAAGGGATCGAAGATTGTATCGCCGACATTCGTAGAAGAGAGGATAATTCGCAGAAGGAGCGCAATCGGCGACTGTTGCTTATGAAGGCGTTCTCCGCTGTTCTTTCGCAGGGCTTCATCGCCGGCGAAATAACCCGCAGTCAGTTCACGAATGTCGTCCCACACGTCCGTCACATATACGCCTCTGTGCCGCTCATATTTGTAATTCGCAGGAAGCGGCGGCGCAATGCGAAGGCGGTTGAATACGCGCGCCGATGGTCCTTTTGTCACAAACGCGATGACCTGATAATGTTTCCCGAACTTGCGGATACACGGCACCGCAGATGTTTTTTTCTTCCAAATGATAAGATTTTGAAGAGTCCACCCGGCATCGCGCAGGCACTGCAGAACAAAATCCGTATTTTTTTCCCGCTGCATAAAATAGAGCGCCCCACCGAGAGAAGTCAGCGAGAAAATTGCTTTGCACACCTGCTGCATCAACCCCCAATATTCCCCCGGGGGGAGGTTATCATCCCACGAGGCATACTCCTTACTCTGATTGAATGGCGGGTCGAGAAACGTTAAATCTACCGCATGCGGAATCTTTTTCTCTGAAAGCAGCGAGATGCAGTCACCCTGCAAAATGGTGTTTGTGGGTCTATCCATGAAGGTATGTTACCACAGCGCAAATCCTACGAGAACTCTCGTCCCCTCATCGGCGCGCTTGCCTTCAATGATTCAAAAGCTTCAAAAGTTCCTCTTCGCTCACGAGTTCCGCTTTCTCCGAATCCCGCCGCTTCAACTCTATTTTCCCTTTCGTCTTGGGGCTCACGACCGCCCGCAGAGGGACGCCCAAAAGGTCCGCGTCAGTGAGCTTCTCCCCCGCAGAGCGCTCGGTCTCGTCATAGAGTACGTCTACCCCCCGCTTCTGTAAAGCAGAATAAAGCCCCGTTGCAGATGCGCCATTCAACTCGAGGAGATGCACGGAGAACGGCGCGATGGACGCGGGCCAAAGAATCCCCTTTTCGTCGTGGAACCGCTCCACCACGACGCCCATGAGCCGGGAAATGCCGATGCCGTAACAGCCCATAAGCACGTCGTGCATCGCGCCCTTCTCATCTTTGTACTGGAGCCCGAAGGGCGCGGAATACTTCGTCTTGAGCTTAAAAATGTTTCCTACCTCGGCGCCCGTTTTCTCCTCGAGCTTCGCCCCGCCGCACGAGGGGCACGTCGGCTGCTCCTTGATAATTTCTTTATTCACCGCCACGCGGCATTTCTCGCAAAGATACATCGTGTCCTCGCCCGAGGGAATGAGCGTCTGGAACTCATGCGAATACTTCGAAAAACTGCCGCCCGAGGCGAACGTAAGCACGGTGTCGTCCCCAAGCCCCACGCGCGCGAATACGCGCGCATACGCCGCCTGCACTTTTTCATAGTACGCATCAAGGTCTGCATCGTCCCGATGGAACGAATACAAGTCCTTCATCAGAAACTCCCGCCCCCGAAGGAGTCCGGACTTCGCGCGTTTCTCATCGCGAAACTTCGTCTGAATCTGAAACACATAACGCGGCAAATCCTGGTAGGAGAAAATAAATTGCTGCGCCAAGGGCGCGATTACCTCCTCATGCGTGGGACCAAGCACGTAGTCGTTCTTCGAATAATGGCTCGTGAAGCGGAAGAGCGTGTCGTACGTTTCCCACCGTCCCGTCGTGCTCCAATTCGCTTTCGGATGAAGGACAGGAAGGGACAATTCCTCGCCGCCGATGCCCACCATTTCCTCCCGCACAATCGTTTCAATTTTCCGGAGCACGCGAAGCCCGAGCGGAAGGAATGAATATACCCCCGCCATAAGCTTCTGCACAAACCCGCCGCGCGCGAGAAGCTGGGCGTTCAGCGCCTCCTCGTCCTTCGGGGCGTTCCTGCGGGTTTTGGTGAAGAGTTGTGACTGTAACATACGAGCGCGTATATGGCAGAAGCATACCGCGAACGCGAAAAAGGCTCAACCTTGCCAGCGCCAAAGTTGAGCCTTTTTGCTTTCTGTTCCAACGCTAATTTCCGAACGCTACCATCGGGCCGCACTGGGTGGGGAGGTCACCCGAGGAAGCCCGCGCGCAGACCGCATAGTTTCCGGGCTCAAGCCCATTCGGCACTATCCACGCATACCCCCCGCCGTTCGGCACACTGTACACGTTTTTCGCAATCGGCGCGATGTCATCAAACGAGTACACGCTGCGCTTAAGCACAAGGTCCACTGAAGTTACATTCGTTGTCCGCCAGAAAATCACCATCACCTCGCCAAACGCATACTTCGCGTCATAGGTCACGGAGTCCACCGACTTCGGGCCGGACGTGATTCTCTCTGCCGGCATGTTCGCCAAGGGGGAAATTCTTCCCAATACCGGCGGCGATTCCGGACCCACGTCCACCGCAACCGATGCGGACACCGGAGCCCCGCCTCCCACAGGCGAGCAAGTAATGGTGAACGTTTTTGCCGCGCTCACCGCGCCGGTCGAGACAGTTCCGTTCACCGGAGAACCATTCGGCGGAAACGCAATCCCTTGGTTCAACGTGCACGTGCCGGGAATCATATTCATCGAACTCCACTCAAGCGGAGCGCTTGTGCCCTTTGGAATCGTCGCCGAGCCGAGCGCATTATTCGCCTTGAGCAAAATGCTCGGCGCCGCGAGCGCCGCCGCAACCGTGCTGCTGCAGTCCCCGTAGTTATTCGGGTTGCACAGCTTGAGCCGCATGCCCTCCGCGGCGTACCCAAAGGCGAGCCGCGCCTCCTTATTCGTGCCGTTTTCCCACAGCACGCCGAGCACCGCGTTCGTCGCGTCCGAAACCACATGCGCGGACGTATTCGCCGGCGTGGACTTCGAGTAGACCACCCGCACCACCCCGTTTTCAATCACCGCCGAGGAGAGCGAGAGCGGGCCGGTTGGCACGGCAGCCGGCGGCTGCACGGGCGGCACTGCCGCAGGAGACGTTCGCGCCGGAGAAACCACAACACCTTTTGTTGTCCGTGCCGTCGCGCCCTTGTCGTCAGTTGCGGTGAAGGTGATTGTGTAATTGCCCGCCGCCCCATACGCGTGCTCGAAGGTAAAGAAACTCGAGGCGCCTGCACCCGTCGCGCGGTGGCTTCCTCTGCGTATGGGAGTGCCGTCGCCCCAATCCGCCGCGTAAGAAAGCGCCACGCCGTCCGGGTCCTTTGCGAACGCAAGCCACGTCATTGTTGAGCCCGCGGGAAACGGAATGGCGTCATTCGTTGTCACGCGGTCAAAGCTCGGCGCTTCATTGCTTTGAGAAACCGCGACGCGCACCGTGGCGGAATCAGAATTGCTCCGGTTCTGCGCGTCGTAGCACGTGACGGAATACGCGCCGCTCTCCGCAACTGCGGCTTCGTACTGCCCCGACGTACCCGCGCCGATATTCTTCCCCGAGAGAAGTCCGCTTCCCTCGCATCGCGCCGCATTCCCAGAGGAACTCCAATTGAACTTCACTTTTTCACCGGAAGGAACCGCAACCTCTTTCGCCCCGTTCACATACAACGCAACGAGGATTTCTGCACTCGGGACCGGCGCAGGCGCCGGAGCGGGTACGGGTGCCGGAACCGATACAGGAGGGGGTGGAGAAACGGGCACCTGCGGCGCCGCGTAGGTTTGATTTGAAAAACTCGCGTCCGGCGCCGGCGCCCTCACGGTAATCGCAACTGACTTGCTCGCGCTTCTGTTCATCGCATCGTAACAGCTCGCCGCATAGTTCCCGCTTTGGCTTATCACCACATTATGCCGTCCGGAAGTGCCCGTGCCGGCAAGCGCGAAGTTTGTAAAGCACCCGGTGGCATTCGTCGCACTCCACGAGAATGCAACCGAGGCGCCCGTCGCCACAGTAAGCTTGTCCGCCGCCGTGCCATTCACAGTGAATGTAACCGTGGGGCCTGCTGCAGGCGGCGTAACCGTGCCTCCCGTCACGTTTACCGCCACCGACGCTCTGCTGGGTTGGCCCGCGAGGTCAAAGCACGTGATGTAATACGGACCGCTCTCGGTCGCCGGTGTGGTATAAGAACCCCTTGTGCCCGCATCATTCGTGGCGCCTCGCCCGAGCGGCTCGGTCAAAAGGCAGTTCTTGATGTCAGACGCGGTGCTCCAAACAAACGAGAGCGGCATCCCTCGCGCAACGGTGGCCGAACTCGCCGAGCCGTTCACGCGAAGCTCTACCTTGCCGCCGGAGCCGGAAGGCGCGCCGGGCACCACGGTGAATGCGGCATCGCTCCAATCCTGCACCGATTCCATCCCCACCGCCTCCACGCGGAGCGCGTACTGCCCTGAGAACGATGCAGGTACGTTCCACTCGTAGGATGTGCCGGTGATGCCGGTTGCAATCAATCCCTCCGCGCTGGTCCCGCTGTACCAGAGCGCGAACGTCTTTCCCGCAAGATTCATGGCCGTCCACCATACGGTGTACGCCTGCCCCGCGGTAAGCGTCTCACCCGAAGCGGGTGCCCGAAGCGCGAGAGAAGGCAAAGAGTGGAGTGTGATGCTCCGCGCGCGCACAATCTCCTCCGCAAGCTTCCGTGCGGTACCCGTGAACTCGTTACATTGCGCGATAAGCCCCTCAATCCGCGCGCTTCCCCGCACACCCGCTTGTTCCGCGCGCGCCGCAAGCTCGGTACATCCAAACACCCGCGCAGGCGCCGACTGCGCCAATGAAACCGAGGGGTTCTCACTAAGGAAAACGGCAACCGCAACAATGCCGACCGCGGTGCGTGCGGCAACCCTCCCCATAGCAGATATGTTCATAATATATGGAGTATATACTCTTCCTCCAACCGCGCAATGAATGATATGCACATGAACTCTGGTATACTGACACCGATGTATGAAAAAAGTGCGGTGGTGATACCCACATATAATGAGAAGGACTGCATCGAAACCCTCCTCGCGACAGTAAGAACAAAGTATCCCGCGCTCCGGATTGTGGTGGTAGACGACAACTCTCCCGACGGCACGGGAAACATGGTGGACTCGCTCGCGCGCCGCTTCGGAGGAATTACCCTCATCTCCCGTCCAAAAAAGCGAGGCATCGCGTCGGCGTACACCGCCGCATTCACGGAGATTCTCAAGAGCCGAAGCATCGAATACCTCCTCACGATGGACGCGGATTTTTCCCATAACCCGGATGACATCCCGCGGCTCCTCGCCGCGCTCGAGAAGGGAAACGACCTCGCGATAGGGTCGCGCTACGTGAAAAATGGGCGAACCGAGAACTGGGGACTGTGGAGACGGGTGTTGAGTATATGCGGCAACCTCTATGCAAGAATCATCGCCGGCGTGCCGATGAAAGACCTCACTACGGGGTTCGTCGCATATCGGCGGCGCATCATCGAACACATCCTTGCGAAAGGCATACGGCACCAAGGGTATGTGTGCCAAGTAGAGATGAAATTTCTTGCGCACAAAATCGGCGCCAAACTCGCAGAGGTGCCCATCATATTTCGAGAACGGGAAAGGGGGACTTCAAAGATGAGCGGCGCCATCATCGCAGAAGGCATCGCCGCGCCGTGGCGATTGCGGTTTCGCAGGCAATTCGGCGGTGCGCGAGTGGTACAATAATGCGATGCACCACGCGAAGGGATGGCTTGTGCTTATAGGAACGGGCGTTGCCTTCGGAGCCATCCTGCTCGCGCAGCAAACCCTGCTCAACCCCTTCGATTTCCAAATCGCGCGCCAGCCGCTCTCGGAGGAGAGTCTTGCGTGGGCGAGCTACCTGGCGCACACGTTCTTCCCCGCGGTGTTCGCAAGTCTGCTCCTGTGGTACTGGCTCGTGTGTGCGCGCATCGGCGCGCTCCCGCAAAAAACGGTGCGGGTATGGATTGTCGTCTTTTTCCTCATATTCTCCGCCATTGCGGTTGCCACAAGCCCCACAAAATCCCAAGACGTGTACTGGAACCTGCTCCTTGCGAAGGGATGGGTGGTGGAACACTTGAACCCCTACCTCACCGCCCCCGATATGCTCCGCGGCGACCCGTGGTTCGCGCCCTATATCAATTGGACGCATCTCCCCATGATGTACGGACCCCTGTGGACATACCTCATCGCGGGCGCCGTCTACGTGGGGCAATCCCTTGCCGCCTCGCTTTTCCTCATGAAGCTCGCCGCCTTCGCTTCCCTTCTTCTCTCCGGCTATGCGCTCTGGCGCATCATGGCGCTCCACCGCATGGCTGACGGGGCGAAAAACGCCGTGCTCCTTCTTCTCGCATGGAATCCGGCGGTGCTCCAACTGCTCGTCATGGATGCGCATAATGATTTTCTCATCGTCCCTTCCATCCTCTTCAGCTACCTTTTTTTCAAGCAGGAAAAGTACGCGGCGAGCGCGCTGCTCCTCCTCCTCGGAGGATTCGTGAAGTATGTGCCCTTCTTCCTTCTTCCTATCCCTCTTTTTTACCTTCTCTTCCGCAATAATGCGCCGTGGCTCAAAAAATGCGCGCAGTTTGGAGGAGTGTTGCTTGGCGCAGCCGGGCTTGCCGCGCTTCTTTACGCCCCGTTCGGCGGCATCAGTGCGAGCATCGCCGCCGCGGGCAATGCCGTCGTGCCCGGCACCACGGACGCCTCCCTCTTCCCCACCATGGCACTCGCCACCACGCTGGGACTCGAACTGCCCGCCATCAGAGCCATGGGGATTTTAGCAGGAGTCTTCGTACTGTTATGGTTCGTCTTCCGCAACAAGCCGCTCCTCGCCTACACATTCCCGTTCCTTGCAATTTTTATCTTCGGCACGCCGTGGTTCCTGCCGTGGTATGCGCTCTGGATATTCCCGCTTCTCGCGCTCATTTTTCCCGTTTCTCTCATGCTTCTCCTCTCCGTATTTCTCATTCTCATTCCGAGTCCATTCTCCCCCCTCACTGCCTCGTATCTCTTCGCATCCCTCTATATCGCATGGAAACTGCTGTTTCCCCTAGAACGAGCCGCGGAGAAGCTGGAGCAGGGACTGCATTGATTCGAGAATAGAACCAAGCTGCGGCGCGCGGCCCGCGTTATACGTCTGGCTCGAAGCGCTGCCGCCCGTGCACGTATACGTCGGATTTGAAGCGCCGCCAAACGTACATGTTTGACCCGCAGGACAGGTGCCGAAGAACTTCCCGCCCTGGTCGCCGCAAAGACCAGTGAACGTCTGCGTCGGCGCATAGGTGGTGCCGGTGTATGAGGTCTGGCCGGTTGAGGGCGCGTAGGTGGTGCCGGTGTAGGTAGTCCCGCCAGTTGTGGGTGCATAGGTCGTGCCGGTGTAGGTGGTGCCACCCGTGGTTGGCGCATAGGTGGTGCCGGTGTAGACGGTCTGACCGGTTGAGGGCGCGTAGGTGGTGCCGGTGTAGGTAGTCCCGCCAGTTGTGGGTGCATAGGTCGTGCCGGTGTAGGTGGTGCCACCCGTGGTTGGCGCATAGGTGGTGCCGGTGTAGGTGGTGCCACCCGTGGTGGGCGCATAGGTGGTGCCGGTGTAGACGGTCTGACCGGTTGAGGGCGCATAGGTGGTGCCGGTGTAGGTAGTCCGCGAATCCTGCCCGACTTGCACCGTGACTGACTCGCTCGCAGAATTCCCCGACGCATCCACACACTTCACCGTGTAGGTCTTGGTTGCGATGAGCGCCCCCGTGGTGTAGCTCCCCGACGACTGGATGAACGAGTTCCACGGCGCACTGCACGAGTACGCAGCCGCAGGGAATGTCAACGAAATCTCCGAGGACTCATTCGCCGGAACCACTGGAGGATTCGCGCGGAGCACGGGAGAAAGCGCGCCTGCTCCACCGCTGCCGCCAGTCGCTTGCCCCGGCTGCGCAGTGCCTGCGCCGCCTCCCGTCGCGGGCGCGGTTCCCGCCCCAGTCCCACCAGTGCTGTCTCCACCGGGAAACGCAGGAGCAGGTTGCGCCCAAGGAGGCGGCAACGCGGTCGTTCCCTGCGTCTGACCGGTCGCCGGTGCCGGCCGGCTTGCCGTGTTAATGATGGTGAAGTAGGAATCACTAATATCTGAAACCGCATCATCACCTAAAATACTGGGGGTTACGTCCATATTTACCTTTACCCTATAGTCACTGTCTGCAGTGAGAGTGCCAAAAACTGAACTAGGAGCGATAGTCCACGCTATTCCATTCTCGGTGAACGGACCATCCCATCGGTACACCACATCATTTCCCTTAAAGAGTTGGACTGTATACACCGCCGAACTGGGGTAGTTAGAGTTCCAGCTAATTTTTTGCGTTGATCCAATCTGCCATACCTCCCCTCCATTCGGCGAAAGGACGGTGATGGAGGGTTGGGCGGAAGATTTGACAGTCATCACCGACAGAGAGGGAAGAACAGTCGAGAGAGAATGAGTGGTGCCACCACCAACCACCCCTGTGACCGAAAGCTGGATGGTAGTCCCGTCTTGGATACGCGGCGATACCGTCCCGTAGATGTAGAGTATGTTCTTGCCCTCGCGTAACGGAATGTTCGCATTCCAAAATCGTATCGGGTATCGTCCAGAAACATATGAAGTGTCCGCTCGGGCAATATTTCGATCAGGTAGTGAACCGTTCTGCAATAGCACGTTGCTCAACACATCACTGTTCGACTGGCTTAGCCCAGCACTCGCATCACCATTCAAACTGAACTTGAGATCAATGCTCGAAAGCGAGGTAGCGCCGCCAGTTACCGTAACCTCAATTGTCCCCAAAGGACGCTCCGGCACCCCTGCTTGTATGTTCTGCGACGGGAACATTAAAGAATTAGCAAAGGTGATGGAGGGCTGGGTGGTTTGCGATGAAACCACGTTCACCGTAACTGTATTGGAACGATATTGCTGGCCACCTTTATAGATGACGACATAAAATTGGCTTGAACCGACAACTCTGGCGGTGCATGTCATCACCCATTCCGATGTTGGCAACCCTTCATTATTGCCGCAATTGTTGTTGTTCCCGAAGGTCCGGTCAAAGAAATACGCCCGAGAATAGCCGATTGAATCTACTGTATTTGCGCCAAAGTTATACGGCAGTCCCTGGAGATTCTGTGGCGTACCAGAAATCTGAAAAGTGCTGCCAATAGGCACATTAAGAACTGAATCACTGCTCTTTTCTCCGGATGAAACAGATAGACGAATGGACGGCGGCGTCGAGGTGGAAACGCCACCACTCAACGTCCGCACGACGGTAACGGAGTTGCTCCGCGACGAACCGAGCGAAACCGTTGCACGATTGTTGGACGTTGCGCCCACCGCCCAGAATGAATCATCTTTCACGACATCGAAGTAGTGAACGCTGTTGTCTTTTACTGCGTTCGCGGCATACGACGCCACGTCACCCTTCAACACAAGCGTGATAGAACCACCCTTCGGAATCTTTGGTGACGACGAGAAGTGGAAATCGTAGTAATAAATTCCACCAGTGCCTAATGCGGCTCCCGCCGTCGCAAGCGCGACGTTCGGATTGTCTGCCGAATAAAGCGTGAGGCGCGAGAATCCCGACGTCAAACCGACACCATCCACAAGCTGCTGCACTCTGAAGTCGCTCATAATCGCGTCCTCCACGTTCGTTGTTTCGGTGAACCGCCACGCCGCGAGCGTCACATTCGTCGAACCCATCGCCACTTGCCGCGCGGGCGGCGAGAGCGCGCTGTCCAAACTCACTTGTACCGTCGCCTGACTTGAAACTTCCCCCGGCTTGATAATCTGGGCTACACCGAGTGTCACGCTCTGCCGCCAGGTCGCAACCAAAACTCCTCGCTGATAGAGCTCGATAACAATCGTGTTCTCCCCAGAAACCGCCCAAAATGGGGATGACCATCTCGCCGTCACCACTTGTCCCCTGCCAGGGGCGAGCGAAGAATAGGAACTACCTCCCATATCCCAGTTATTCGTGGCATTTTTTGTCTTGATTTCCCATGGTCCCGCATCTGCGGTGCCGGTGTTTCGAACCGTAACTTCCATGTCAATCGGGGTATTAGGTCCAATTTCAATCACACTACCCGCCTTTGTCCATCCACCTTGTTTGAAAATAACATTCTCTACGCCAAGTATGACAAGAGATAATGACCCCGTCCCCTGCGGACACCCGTAGAGCTGATTCAACTTCGCCCGCGTCGCCGCGCCCACATATCCCGTGGGCCTCGTGATGCCATAGGGCGTGAGCACTTCGTTTGCATATCTTTGCTGGAACTGTTTTACTGCCGCCTCGGTTTTCGGGCCGAATATGGCGGTAGCGACGTCGCCCGCGGTGAGTCCTCCGTACCCGCCCGCAACGAGCATCGAAATGAGCTTTGCAACTTCAGTACCCGTGTCGCCGCGCTTCAAATCCCGCGTGAGCGTGACGCACGCTCCCTCTCCCTCGCCTCCCCCACCTGACGGCGCCGGTTGCGGAACACCTGGAGTCGGGAAACCCCCACCGCCACCCCCTCCACCTCCGCTCGCAGACCCTGAGCCGGTCGAAGGGCTCCCCGCCTGCGCCTGCGCGAGCTCGGACTGCAAACCATTAATCTCGCCCAAAAGCGACTGAATCTGCGACTCCAAGTCCTTCACAATTTGCTCCTCGGACTGCGCCGCGGTGGGCGCGGGTGCCGTCGCCTGCGCGAATGAATAAGAAGGAGCGGCGAGAACGACAATTGCGCCGACCGCGACCACGGCGGCGAACATTGTCATCCTCGAGAGGATGTTTTTCATCCCATTAGCATATACCCAACCCCCCCTCGCAACAAGGGTGTGGATAACTACATAAGTATCCCGTCATTACCTACACACCGTTTGTCATTCCCACCCCCGATCATAGTCGAGGGCAGGCTCCAGCGGGAATCTAGGGCATGGATCCCCGCGTGCGCCTGCCTGCGACAGTCGGGGCTAATCGCTCATGGCCGCACCTTACTGCCACGGCCGCGGCGAGGCGTTCATCACGGTGGAGCCAAAGTACGTGACGCTCGAGGGCAACGTAAGCACGCTCCCCGCGTACAAGCTGTTTTTCCTCACTACAAAATAGGACGAGGTTTGCGTGCTCGCATCAATCACCGTTACGCCACCCCCCACTTTGTACCAATTCCCGTCCTGCAAGCGGTAATACGTATCGCTTGCGGAGTCCGTCGCGGCGGGAGGATTGTTCGCAAAGAAAAATAATTCGTCCGGGCGATTCGCCGGCGTAGAAGAGAGCATAAACCCTCCGTCGCTCAACTGCTGGAGCGCCACCGGACCCCTAAAGTAATAATCATTGCCGGGCGAAAGGCCGATGGTCGCCGCACCGCCGCCACCGCTTCCGCCGCCCGAAGAAGCCGGCGCAGTGATGGTGAAAGTTTTATTGATCTCAAAGCCGTGCTGGTATTTCCCCACAATCTTTTGCACCGAATCGTTATTGAATACGTCCACTCCCATCACTTTCCATGTTCCGGGCGTCACCGTGCTTGGCACCGCGAAGTCCGCGAACCACTGATTAGCGACGCTGGATTTAGTTGCCCACTTGTTTGGAATATACTGTTGGTCATCCAAACTATAGAGTTGCACCAACACCGCGCCTATCTCGCCCGTAATCCCCGCTCTCGTTGTATCCACCGTAACCCGAACCGTCCCTCCAATGGGCACAGAATTTGGACTCACCTCAATCACAATCGGTTCTCCGCCGGAAATTGAAAATTCATTGTTGCTGTAATCTTGGGCTCCTTTCCCCTCTTCTCCGCCATTGGGTCCTTGAATGGAGACAGCGTAGTGCGTACTCACTGGTATTGTGGTGGGGATAAGCCACTCAAACCTCCCGGTGTTCGGAGTATCGAGCGCAATTGGAGCTTGCCCGTAATACCCGTTGGGTATCTTTTGCGCGAGTTGAATCGCAACCCTTGCGTTTGCCGGAAAATTTCCTGTATTCCAGGTTATCACCATCCGGTCGCCGACTCCAAAACTCTCCCCGCCGTTCGGCGAGAGCACGGTGATGGAGGGACGAGCCGCACTTGAACCCTGCGCTTTGACCTGCACCGGGTTACTCACTCCTCTTTCGTTCGCCACGTACAATGCGTAGGTGTTCCCCGGCACCAGGTCCGGGGGGGCGATGGCCCAAATGAGCGTATCGCCGCGCTGCGTTACCTGCGCGAGGTCCTTTCCGTTGTGGGCAAAGTAGACCGCGAGGGAACTGCCCTCAAGATTTGTCCCCTCGATAGAAAACCTCTCCCCGGGATACACCTCGAAGTCCGCGCCGGCGGGAGCGACTACCCGCGTGATGTAGGGTTGCTGCGAAACCACTGCAGGCCGCACGGCAATTTCCGTAGAAACCTGAAGTTGGGGATTGCCCGGCAAAGAAGTCGAGAAATAGACGAAAATTTTCTTCTCTCCACGGTCGGTGTTTATAGGAATAATTTCATGTGCTGTGTACCACGCAGGCACTGCACGCTCCGTGTTGCACATTTCACCGTATGCTCCCTGCACGCTTATTTTCGAGGTAGGGCAATAAATATGGAGACTTGCGGACGCGGCGCCCTGCAGAGCAGAAACACGCAAAGTAACTTTTTCTCCAGAATCAATCACTGTCCGAGAGGGAACGATGAATAGATTTGATTGAGCCGGAGGAATCGATAAATTTGTTGACCTCATCTTACAAGGATAAAGCGCATTGAGTTTCGCCCGCGTCGAGGGACCCACGTAGCCGCTCCCGCGCCGGAGCCCGTTCGGCGCAAGAATCTCCGAATCATACTTCTCCTGGAATTCCGAAATAGCGGAGGCGGTCTCCTCGCCAAAGAGGTAGGTGAGCCCTATTTCGCTCCCCGAGGTTTCAATGTCGGACTTACCGAAAAAAATCCCTTCCTTCTGCAACGCCTGGCGGAGCGCCCACATATCGCTCCCTTCGCCCCCCCTGTCGCCAATCCGCAAATTCCTTGTCCACGTATAACAAAACCCCTTCTCACTCCCACCCCCTCCACCTCCCCCGCCCGATTGCGCCGCGAGCTGGGCTTGAAGCGCCTGCACTTGTGCCACAAGCGCCTGCACCTGCGCCATGAGCTGTTCCACCGTGGGAGTATTCCCGCCTGCCTGCAGTGAGCTTGCCGAACCCGACTGCGCCCGGGCAGGAACCGGCGCAACCGCAACAACCGCGGCGGCGGCAATCCCAATCGCGAGCAACGCGCGCACCCGCCCCCGCGAAAGGTTTTTCATGCCGTGTACCTTACCACACTTTATTTCTTTTGTCTACGATGCCAGTATCACCCGCGAGAGGAAAAAAAGCGCAAGTCCGAGCGCGACGAAGACAATCGAAACGATCCAAAAGCGCATCGTAATCTGCGACTCGGGCCAGCCGAGCGCTTCGAAGTGGTGGTGAATCGGCGTCGAGCGGAATACTTTCTTGCCGCGAAACTTTTTTGAGGCGAGCTGGATAATCACCGAAAGCGACTCGACGACGAGAATGACGGCAAAGAAGGGCAAGAGGAGCGTCGTGTTCGTGAGCATGGAGGTCACCCCGATCACAATGCCTAAAGACATTGAACCCGTGTCGCCCATAAAAAATCTCGCCGGGTAGATGTTGTGCCACAGGAACGCGAGGAGCGCCCCCATCATCGCGCCGCCGAATGCCGCGAGGTCAAACCGCCCGAGCGTGAACGCGACGGCGGTCAAGGCGACGAAGGCAAGGAGTGAAACGCCGCCGAGGAGACCGTCCAAGCCGTCCGTCTCGTTCGCAGAAAACGCCGAGGCGATGATGATAAACATAAAAATGGGTATGTACCACCACCCAATCGTGAAGTCCCCGAAAAAGGGAATGCGGAGCACGTCCCACTCGAGCCGGAAATAAAACCACCATGCCCCGACTGCGGCGATGACCGCGTACACGATGAGCTTATGGCGCACTTTGAGCCCTCCGCCGGGCGCGCCGCCTATGCCCAGAACCCCGTACCAATCATCCAAAAGCCCCAACACCGCCGCAATCGCGAGCGCCGCGAGCGGGAGATACGTCTCCGCGCGGTTCAGGAAATTCAAGTACTCCCACGCGCCGTCGAAGAGCGCGGCGAGCATGCCGAAAAGCGCCGCGAGCCCGAGCACCGTGGACCAGATAATCACCCCTCCCGCAGTCGGGGTACCTGCCTTTCGCATGTGGAGCTCGTTGAACACTGGCGTATCTTTCCCCATACGGATTTGCTTCGCGAATCCCGCCCGCTTCAACGCGCGCGCCCAAAACGGCGTGCACACGAGCGCCGCGCCGAACGCGATGGTAGTGATGATGATGACACGGACTGCTTCGCTTAAAATCATGTATATCGATATATCGAAGTTAAACTTCGATATTTTCCTTAAATCCTTGCGTTGCCGCTGAATCAATATAGGTATGGAACTCGGCGTAGCGCGGGAGTTCCTCGCGCCTCCCTACGCCAAGGTGCCGGAGGGAATCGGCAGTAAGGTCATATACTGTCGAATGAGGCGCCGCAGGGTCGGCGCTCTTTTCCACAAGCCCGCGAAGCCGGAGCGTGCGGAGCGTAAACGAAGAATTCACTCCGCGCAGGAAATCCAATCGTGCGCGGGAAATAGGCCCGCCGTAGGCGACGAGCGAAAGCGCCTCAAGAGTCGCCGGCGTAAGTTCCTCGGTAAGCTCCTCTTTCATAAAGGCGAGAAGAAGGCCGCCAAATTGCGGCTTTGTCACAAGCTGAATTTCTTCCGGAGTGGAAAGCAGGGTAAGCCCGCGCGCCTCTGATGCAAATTCCGCCTGCAACGCCTTGATAAGCGCCTCGCATTCCTCCCTTTTCACCTCCAATATCTTCTCAACTTTCAACCTCTTCATTGGCTCCCCGTGCGTGAAGAGCAATGCTTCCAGCCGCGCAATTTTTTCTTGCATTTCCATGTCGCTTGTTACTTGTCGCTTGTTACTTGTCGCGCATCTCTCTGCGCGACAATTATATCAGAGAAATTCCCCTTCTGCGCGAGGTGCACCCGCCCTTCGCGGGCGAGGTGAAGCACTGCAAGAAAGAGCGCCACCACCTCCGCAATATGCCGCTCCCCCGCAACCGCGCGGAAACTCATCGCGCCTTCCTGCGTGAGCCGCGCAAGCACTTCCGCAATCTTTTCCTCAATCGCAATAATCCGTTCCTTGAGTGTTTCCGTCTCGCGCGTGAAGAGCGATAAGCTCTTCACCACTCCTTCAAGCGCCGCCGCGAGTCCCTCGCGCGTGAGATTCGACGACGGATAAAATGCGGCACCGGTCGAAAGAAAGTAGGGTCTGCTCCGCAACTTCGCGCTTCCCCGGAACGCGGCGGCAATGCACTTCTCTGCGGGGCGCCATAATTTATAGAACGCGAGGCGCTGTTCAAGGTCATGGATTTCCGCCTCTTCCTCCTCGGTGAGCGCAAGGTCAGGAAGCAGCATCTTCGACTTAATAAGGAGGAGGCGGCTCGCGACGGCGACGAACTCCGCGAGGACTGCGGGCGCCACCTGCTCCTGCGCCTGAAGATAACGCAGGAAATCATCGGTTACTTTCGCAAGACTCACCTCGGTAATGTCGAGCTGCTTCTCCTCGATAAGCTGGAGAAGTTTCGCAATGGGTCCCTGAAATTGTTCGAGCGCGAGCTGGTAGGACATACAAGCGGCGTATAGCGTATAGCGTATAGCGAATGCCGCATCTCGCCAAGTGATTTACGATTTACGATTTACGAACTATGATTCACCGCATGGGACTCGCCTTCTACCGCAAATACCGCCCGAAACAGCTCGCGGACGTGCTCGGGCAGGAAACGAATGTCGCGCTTTTGAAGAACGCCGCGCGCGACGGGCGGCTCGGGCATGCGTACCTCTTTTACGGCCCCCGCGGCACCGGCAAGACCACGACCGCCCGCCTCATCGCGAAACTCTTGAACTGCGAGCGGCGGCGGAATGAGACGGCGTTCGCCAAAACCGGCGAGCCGTGCAACGTGTGTCTTGCCTGCACCTCGGTGGACGCGCAGGGCTCCTTCGACGTGATTGAAATTGACGCCGCATCAAACCGCGGGATAGACGAAATCCGGAACCTCAAAGAGAGCATTGTGACCGCGCCGTCGCACGGCACCCACAAGATTTACATCATTGATGAAGCGCACATGCTCACGCCCGCGGCGTGGAACGCGCTTTTAAAAACGCTCGAAGAGCCGCCGCGCCACGCCGTCATCATTCTCGCCACCACCGAGTATGAAAAACTCCCGCCCACCATCACGTCGCGCACCCAGCGCTTCCTTTTCAAGAAACTCTCGAAGACGCATATCATGGAAAAACTCCGGCGGATTGCGAAGGCGGAAAAAATAACGATTGACGACGCCGCGCTCGAAATCATCGCCGCCGCCGGAGAAGGCTCCGCGCGTGATGCGGAGTCCCTCCTTGACCAGGCGGCAAGCTGGGGCGGGAACATTGATGCCCGCACGGTGGAGGAGCTCACCGGAAGAGCCGGGCTCCGCAAGGTGCACGCGCTCGCGGAGCTTGTCCTGAAGAAGGAACTGGGCAAGGCGCTTGAGGCGCTTCGCGCCAGGCACGACGAAGGGCACAACATGACAGACTTCACAAAGGACCTCATCCACTACCTCCGCAAAGCGCTCACGCTTGCGCTCCACCCCGCACTCCTAAAAGCGTACCGGCTCGACTTTACCGACGAAGAATTGAAATCGCTCCAGTCGCTCACCCCGCTCATGAAGAGCGAGACGGCAATTCCTCTCATCCGCGCGCTCATCAGGAGCTACGCCGAAATGCGCTACAGCCAGTTCGCGGCGATTCCAATAGAGATTGCCTTAATCGAACAGCTACAAGTAACAAGGGACAAGTAACAGGGGGCAGGGAAAACCTGAAGAGTATAAAAACGCCCTGCATGTGGGCGTCTTCCTTGTCACTTGTTCCCTGTCGCTTGTTACTTACTGTCCGTTGCCTATCGCGTCACCGAAATATCCTCCTGTAGCTCCGCCGTGGGCGCCTGAATAGTCACCCGATTCGTCTTCGTGTCCCGCACCACCGTGTAGCCGGTGTTATAGTTGGCAACCGACGCCCAATGCGCGCCCGGCATGGAGGGGTCGAAGGGTAACGCAGGAAGCTGGCTCGGCACAAGGCACGGAGCAATATTATAATCGCCCTTTCCCGACGCCATCGCGGTGGGAACGAGAGGCACCGCGCCCTGCGCACACTTAAACACCCCGCCGTTCGCCGCCGCATTCCTGCTGATTGCTTTCAAAATCACGTCCGCGTCGGAGACGCGCTGGAGGTCGCGCACCGGAGGAAGCGATTTGCGGGAACCCCACAGCGCCGCAACGGACCCCGTAAGTGCGGCAATAACCCCGACTGCAAGGACCACCTCCATTACCACGAACCCGCCCCGCGTACGCGCCCGTTTGGTAAACATATATATTTGCGGTTGCCTAATTATTATAACAAATCCCCGCTTCATACGGGGTTCATTATTTTGATAGTGTAGCATACCGCCCGAAAAAAAGCAAGATTAAGAGCGGAAAGCATTGGTTTTAAAAGGCAAAACCCATACTAGATCAAACCAAGCGCCCTTTTCCATTCATAGATAATCGCACCTCTCAAAAATGGTTCGCTTGCCAAGTCTTTTATTGCAAAGAGGAATTTTTTGAGAATTTTGTAAGAGCCTTCCAAATCTGTTTTAGTAAGTTGTGCCCGCGGCTGTAACCCGCCTCCCAGACCATTCATTGAGACCAAATCCTTCCTATCAAAACAGGAATAACAATCGCAGTTGAAACAAGAGTAGGATGTCTTTCGAAGTACAAAACTCCACGTGCGACGCCGAGGAACTTGCGAAGTAATTACGCAACACAGCAAGCTCCCTTGGTACTTCGTAGCCGTTTCCGGCAAGAGGAGGGTTAAGGGAACTTTCGTGTTGGTTTTTTGAGTGTCGGCAGACGAAAAAGCTCGATATAGTCAAACTTTTTCGTCTGCCTTGACCGGAAGATAGACATCCGATTGTCTATCTTCATGCAAAAACACAAAATGTGCGGG
>JACPLI010000018.1 GCA_016186635.1 Candidatus Liptonbacteria bacterium
CACTGCAAAAGCGATGCAGGCACTTCCTTGTTGACGCGGCCCTCAACCGTGGCGACGACTGCGTCCGCTTTTGCGGCGCCACCCGCAAGGAGCAGAATCTTTTTGGCCTCCATAATCGTGCCCAAGCCCATGGTGATTGCCTGGCTGGGAACTTCGCCGCCGCTGAAGTGCTTTGCGTTCTTCTTGCGCGTGTGTTCCGACAGAGTTGCCACGTGCGTGCGCGCCGCAAACGGGGTGCCCGGCTCGTTGAACCCGATGTGCCCGTTGGGTGCAATGCCGAGCACCTGCAGGTCAATCCTGCCCGCGTCGCGGATTTCGGCCTCGTACTGCTCGCACTCGGCATTGCGATCCCGCGCCCGACCATTGGGCAGGTATATGTTTTTCTTTTTGATGTTTGTGTGGTTGAACAGGTGGTGGTCCATGAAGTGGTGGAACGAATCAACGTCATTTTCCGAGAGCCCCGCGTACTCATCCAGATTAAACGTGGTAACGCGCGAAAAATCAGCCCTGCCTTTTTTGTGGGCCTGGACAAGGCGCTCGTACGCGCCGATTGGCGTCTCGCCGGTCGGAAGCCCGAGCACCAAATCCGGCTTGCGCCACAGGTGCGCCAAGACGAACCGCGCGGCCGTCGCGCTCATCTCGTCGTAGTTTTTGGTGATGATGACTTTCATACTATGAATGGTAGCGTTTTTTGGGTAAAAAGAAAAGCTGCGCGTGCTTCCGCGCGCAGCCCTCATGTCAAACTCCCCGAGTCCCCTCCGCCTATGCCGCAACCTGCCGCGTCTTGGCGGCATGTCTCGGCGAGTAGTACTCCGACATGTAGTGCCTGGTGCAGTAGCCGCGCGCCAAATGCGGACTTGTGCACCCCGGAACCACGCAGCCGGTGCGGCCGTACGTACGCTCCTTATCCGGCCTGAGACGGCCGTACCTGCGAACCTGCTGGTAGTGCTTGAAGCAGAGCATCTTGGCAATCACCCGCTTCCCGCATCCCGGAACCGAGCACGCATCCGGCCTCGCGCTGTACTCCCGCTCCGGCGTGAGGCGGCCGTACCTTCGAATCTGCCTATAGTGCTTCGGACAATAGCCGTTTGTCCGCGCATCATTCCCGCAGTTAGGCGCCATGCACTTTCTTTTTGCTTGCACCGTAGCCCTCCTTCTCTGAAAAGCTTGCCTTGAGTGTGGATAATGGGGACATGACCCATGTTGTCTGTCAAATCCCCTCTGGATCGCCGCGAGTATCAGCAATCCGAAACATCGTAGAGCAGGGTCATGACCCGTTTTCGTTTTTCGTCATACACCGCAATCGCGCGTTCGCCGTTGGAAAGACGCACGCGCCATTTTGTAACGCGCCTTGATTCGCGGCAGAGGAATTCAGCCCTTCCGTGTTGAACATCGTCCACCAACTTCCGGTACTCTGCATCCTCCAGTATCACGCCGTAGCGCATGTACGCGCGCGTCCGCATGTGCCACTCCTGGAGCACCTTCCGTTTTATCCGCTTCCTCCTCGTGGGCACCGCACTGCCTCCTCTCAAAGGTCAAAGATTCTGTTGGTTGTAAACGGACAAATGGGAACTTGACTCTGTACCCCGCTATGGAGCAAACATACACTGTTTTGATTAAAAAATCAACCTGATTTTGCCTCAAAAACCCTCAAACCAAATATGGCTCAATTACACCATGTGAGCCGACCTGCGTTCGTTACTTCTTCCCCTTCTCTGTTCCGCCCCCAACCCGCTTCTCAACGATTTCCGCAGCAACATTACGCGGCACCTCCTGGTAGTTCAAAAATTCCATGGAATAGGATGCCCGTCCCTGCGTCATTGACCGCAGGCTCGTGGCGTAGCCGAACATTTCCGCGAGCGGCACCATGGAGTCAATGACTTTGACGTTGATGCGGTCGCTCATGTTTTCAATTTTGCCTCTCTTGGAGCTGATGTCGCCGGTCACGTCACCCATGTAATTCGCGGGGACAAGCACCTGCACTTTCATAATCGGTTCAAGCAAAATCGGGCTCGCGCGCTTCACCGCCGCCTGGAACGCCATTGAGCCGGCGATTTTGAACGCGGCCTCGGATGAATCCACTTCATGGTAGGAACCGTCATAAAGTTCAACCTCCACGTCCACGAACTTGTAGCCGGCAATAACGCCGCGGTCCGCCGCTTCAACGATGCCTTTTTCCGCCGCCGGAATAAATTCCTGCGGAATGGCGCCCCCTTTAATGGCGTTCACAAACTCAAAACCCTTGCCGCGCGGGAGCGGCTTGATGTTGATGCGCACATGGCCGTACTGTCCGCGTCCTCCGGACTGGCGGATGTATTTCCCTTCCGCCTCGGCTTCGGCTTTGATGGTTTCCTTGTACGCCACCTGCGGCCGGCCGACATTCGCGCCCACGCCGAATTCCCGCTTCATGCGCTCCACGAGCACTTCGAGATGCAGCTCGCCCATGCCGGAGATAATTGTTTCTCCGGTTTCCGGATCGCCCGCCACGCGGAACGTCGGGTCTTCTTCCGCCAAGCGGTGCAAGGCAAGTCCCATTTTTTCCTGGTCGGCCTTGGTGTTCGGTTCAATGCGGATGCCGATGACCGGCTCGGGGAAAATAATTTTCTCAAGCAATACCGGATGTTCGGGGTCGGTGAGCGTGTCGCCGGTCGTCGTGTTTTTCATGCCGACAAGCGCGCCAAGTTCGCCCGCGTGAATTTCGTCAATATCTTCGCGATGGTTCGCGTGCATGCGCACCATGCGCCCGACGCGTTCAGCCGCGTCTTTCGTGGTGTTCAAAATGTAACTGCCTTTTTTGAGCGTGCCCGAATAGACGCGGAAGTACGTGAGCGAGCCGACGAAAGGGTCGGCGGCAATCTTAAATGCAAGCGCGGTGAAGGGCTCGTCGTCTAACGGATGGCGCTCAACAACTTCGCCGGTTTTCACCACCGTGGCTTTTACCGGCGGCAAATCGTTCGGGGACGGCAAATAATCAATGACTGCGTCAAGCATGAGTTGAACGCCTTTATTTTTTAAGGCGGAACCGGTGACCACCGGAATAATCGTTCCTTTGATTGTCGCGACGCGTAGCACGCGCTTTAATTCGGGAAGCGCGGGCTCTTTGCCTTCCAGATACGCGCTCATCAGGGCGTCTTCCTGCTCCACGATTTTTTCCACCAATTCACCGCGGCGCTTTTTCGCCTCGGCGAACAGGTTTCCCGGAATTTCCGATTCAATGATGTTCTCTCCGCGCTCGCCCTCAAAGTGATAGGCCTTCATCGTCAAGAGATCAATGAGGCCCTCAAACGCGCCCTCCAATCCGATGGGGAGCTGGATGGGCATGGCGTTCGGGTTCAATCGTTCTCGGATAGATTGTAAACTTCCCTCAAAGGAGGCGCCCATGCGGTCCAGTTTATTGATAAAGCAAATGCGCGGCACGCGGTATTCGTCCGCGTAGCGCCAGTTGGTTTCGGATTGCGGCTCAACGCCGGAGACGCCGTCAAACACCACGACCGCGCCGTCTAAGACGCGCAAACTGCGCTTCACCTCCACGGTGAAGTCAATGTGGCCGGGCGTATCAATGAGGTTAATGCGGTGTTCGTATGCTTTATCGCCTTTGCGGTAGGTCGGCGTCCAAAAACACGTGGTCGCGGCGGAGGTGATGGTGATGCCGCGCTCCCGCTCCTGCTCCATCCAGTCCATAATCGTGTCGCCCTCGTGCACTTCGCCGATTTTGTGCGACACGCCCGTATAAAAAAGAATCCGCTC
>JACPLI010000015.1 GCA_016186635.1 Candidatus Liptonbacteria bacterium
ATTTCACCCGTCCAGATTTCCGCCGCGCATTCCTCCCGCACCCTCCTGCGCGGCGGATACCAAATCCCGCACAAAAAAGAGTCGAGGCAAAGCAAATCCTTTCCTCCCGCAAAAATAGTTTTGCTTTGCCTCGACCGCATTTCGCCCCGCCACACTGCCCGAATACTTGGAGGGCAGAACCCCGAAAGAAAAAACACCCTTTCCTTTTTCAAAAGAAATTTCACCCCCCGCCAAATCAGAAATACAAGGAGTGTTTTTTCTTTCGGGGTTGCCGCCGAGTCTGCGAGGCAGTGGCGGGGCTTTCGTGGAGCGTACGATTTTGGTTAGAGCCACCACGCGCGCGGAGCGCGCGACATCATTTGTTTTGAAAATAGGTTCTAACTTGGTACAATAAATACACCAGAATGGAACTTAACGGTTGAGAACCAACCAAGGAGTGGGCGTGCCGTAGGCAAGCGCTCAGCCACCTTCTGTATTTATCCTGAGTGAAGCCGAAAGATTTTGGTACCATTAAGCCAAATGAGGCGTTACATTATCGGCATAGACGAAGTCGGTCGCGGGGCGCTCGCGGGACCCGTGGCGGTTTCTGCGGTATGTATGCCACGAGAATTAAGAATCAGGAATCAGGAATTAGGCACACTCAAAGATTCAAAGAAGCTCACCGCGCGGCAGCGGGAGCGGTGGGAGAAGTACATTAAAAAACATTCCAAGATTTCTTTTGCGAGCGCGCGAGTGTATCCTCGGGGAGTGGAGCGGCTGAATATCGCGAGAGCGGCAAATCTTGCCGCGCTTCGCGCGTACAGAAAAGTAATTGGTAATTGGAAATTGGTAATTGGAAATTGTGCCGTGCGGCTGGATGGCGGGCTTTATTTAGGAAATGGCGTACAGCCGAAGAATGCAAAAACTGTTATCAAGGGAGATGAGAAGTTCACTGCGGTGAAACTTGCTTCGATCGTGGCGAAGGTCTCGCGCGATAGATATATGGCGAAGCTCCACAAGAAACATCCGCAGTACGGTTTTGCGGCGCATAAAGGGTATGGGACGCGGGCACATGTGGCTGCGTTGCGGGAATTCGGCACATCTCCAGTTCATAGATTGACTTTCTTGAAAAAGTATTTTACAGTGCTCGCAAGTTCCAAATTACAAATTTCAAATCACAAATAAACTCCAACTCTCAAATTTCAAATTTGGTGCTTGCAATTTGGGATTTTCAATAGCATGGGCGGCGTTCCAGTCAAACATCACAGCAAAGGTAAAGTAGGCCGGCGGCGGTCGCATTTGGCGCTCAAAAAAAAGAGCATGCTCGTGTGCGCGAACTGCAAGGGTCCGAAGCTGGGGCACCGCGCGTGCATCCAGTGCGGCGCGACTGGCAAGTCGCAAAGCGCGTAGCGCAAATCGCCCATGTTCCGCTTTGGGTCAGCATTGGAAACGGTAAACATATTGAACTTTGCATACGAAATAGGGTATATTGCAAAGCAGGTGAAGGAGGAAATGTATGAGAAGGCGGAGAAGCTTACAAGGAAACTCCGCAGTTTTTCAAGGGCATTAGACGATTAGCGATTAGCGCTTTGCTCTTTGCGAATACAATGGCTACCAGACATTTAGTTCGAACCGTCATTCTCCAATCCCTCTATGAGTGGGATTTTTATCATCGCCAGCACGATTTGGTTGCAATTCTCGAACGGAACCTTCAGGAATTCGCCTCCGGCATTGATGAGCCGGATTTTGCGTGGCGCATTTTGAAGGGGCTTTCGGAGCATCTTAAGGAGATTGACGAGACCATTGTGCGCGTGGCGCCCGAGTGGCCGCTTGAGAAGGTGGCGATTATTGACCGGAATATCCTGCGTATCGGGCTCTACGAATTGCTCTACGCCGACCGCGAGGAAGTGCCGCCGAAAGTAGCCATCAACGAGGCGATTGAGATTGCGAAAAACTACGGCGGTCCCAGTTCCGCGCGGTTTGTGAACGGAGTGCTGGGCACGGTGTACCGCGAACTCCAGGCAAAGCAGGGACTCCCCGTCGAGGAAGCGCCTGCGCCGAGGCAGAAGAAAAGGAGACATGCCGCAGCACCAGAACAATCTTGATATCAGCGCGTTCGAAAAAGCCATCGGCGTCCTATTCGAGAACGTTGATTTGTATTACGCCGCGCTTACGCACCGCTCATATCTGAATGAGGAGCCGGGCTGGCCGCACGGCCACAATGAGCGGCTGGAGTATCTGGGCGATGCGGTGCTGGAGCTCGCGGTTTCGGAAGCGCTCTATAAGAAGTTCCCCGATTCTCCGGAGGGGAAGCTCACGCTCCTGCGCGCGGCGCTCGTGAATTACCAGCTTCTCGCGCGGATTGCGGAAGATATGGGCTTGAATAAATTTATCCTCATGTCGCGGGGGGAGAATCGAGACATAGGCAAAGCGCGCGAGGTTATTCTTGCAAACGCGATCGAGGCCTTAATCGGCGCAATCTACCTTGACCGCGGGTTTGAGGCGAGCCGGGAGTTTATTGCTCGCTTCGTGCTCGTGCGGCTTGATGAAATCATGCGGAGCGGAAGTTATAAGGATGCAAAGAGCGAGCTTCAGGAACTGATTCAGGAGCGGAAGAAGCTCACGCCTTCCTACCGCGTGCTTGAGGAGTCGGGACCCGCGCACGAGCGGAAGTTCCGCATCGGCGTGTACTTCGGAGACGAGCTTATCGCAGAGGGCGAGGGCATGTCGAAGCAGGAAGGAGAGATTGAAGCGGCGCGCCGCGCACTGGAGAAAACAAAGTAACCACTATGACGGTAACGATAACTATGACAAAATGCGCGGGTCATAGTCATAGTTATTGTAATCGTTAGACCATGCATTTATTGAAGCGTCTCGAACTCAACGGTTTCAAATCTTTCGCCGCAAAGACCGCGCTTGATTTCCCAAACGGCATCACCGCAATCGTGGGACCGAACGGTTCGGGGAAATCGAACGTGGTGGACGCCATCCGATGGCTTTTGGGCGAGCGGGATGCAAAGCACCTCCGCGGCGGCACGGTGGAGGACCTTATTTTCTCGGGCACGCCGGAGCGTCCCCGCATGGGACAGGCGCAGGCAAGTCTCCATTTCGAGAATGTCGGGAACTTCTTGCCGGTGGATGCGCACGAAGTGGTGATTCAGCGCACGGTGACGCGTGACGGCGCAAGCCGGTACTTTTTGAACAAGGCGGAAATACTCCTCCGTGAACTTGTGGACTTTTTTGCGCGCGCGCGGCTCGGAAACCGCGGGCTTATAGTTGTCACGCAGGGAAACAGCGACCTTTTTATCCGCTCGGAGCCTCGAGCTCGCCGTGAGATGATTGAAGAAATTTTGGGACTTCGCGAATATCAGCTGAAGCGCGCGGATGCGGAGCGGCGGCTCGGGCAAGCGCAGGAGAATATGCAGAAAGCGGAAGCGCTTATCGAGGAGATTACACCTCATCTCCGTTCCCTCCGGCGCCAGGCGAACCGCTGGGAGAAGCGCGGCGCGATTGCGGAGGAATTGAAGCAGCTTGAGAACCAATATTTCGGCGGCGAATGGGCGGCGCTCGAGCGCGAATGGGCGGCGCTCGAAGGTGGCATGCGGGAGCATGACGCGCAGGGCGGGGCGCTTCGCGCGTCGCTTGTGGCGGCGGAAGAGAAACAGCGCGCAATCGAAAAAAGCCAGCCGGAAGGGCGGAAGGAACTCTCGGCGCTCCGCGCGCGTATGCAGAGCGCCGCGGTGCGGCGTGCGGCGCTTGAGAAACAGATGGCGAAGCTCGAAGCGCAGGCGGAGCTTGCGCATCGCGATGAGCCGGACGATGGTTTCCCTCCCGCCGCCGAGATTATGAAAGTGGTGGAGCGCGTGCGCGACATGCTTCTTGCAGCGGAAGATGCCGACCTTGAGGCGCTTCAGACGACGATTCAGTCCGCGCTTGAGGAAATTGAGGCGCTCTTCGCGCGCACGGCACACAGGAAGGCGCCGAAGGAGAGCGGCGCCGATGTTCGCGGCGAACTTGAGCGCGCCGCAAAGGACCTCGCGGCGCTTGATGGGGAAGTAAGTACGCTCCGCGCGAAGGAGCAGGAACTCGAAAAGGGGCAGGAGGACTTTTATAAAACCTTTACCGCCGCGGTGCGCGAGGTGGAGCGGGTGGGGAAGGAGCTCCGTGCATGGGAAGCGGTGCGGCAGGGACAGCTTCTCAAGAAGGAGCGTGTGACGCTCCGGCGCGAAGAGTTGCTTCGCCAGATGGAACAAGCGGAGAGGAAACCGGAAGAGTTCGGAGGTGATGAAGGAAGCGAAAGAAACCGAGACGCGGTACGAGTTCCTCGCGCGCGAGGCAGAAGATTTGAAGAAGGCGGCGGCGGACCTAAATCGGCTTATCCGCGAGCTTTCGGAGAAAATCCGGACGGAGTTCGGCACGGCGCTCCACACGATTAACGACGAATTCAACAAATTTTTCGGGCTGATGTTCGACGGGGGGCATGCGAAGCTGAAAGTATCAAGTGTCAAGCACCAAGTATCAAGTAAGGAGCAAGCGGGGGAAGAACACGCGCAAAAGGATGAGAATAAGAATGAGAATGAGGTGGGGGCTCACCCGGGGGAGTTTATCGAAGAAGAGCAGGACGACGGCATCGAAATCGAATTCAAGCTTCCGCGGAAGCGGACGAGCTCTCTTGACGTTCTCTCTGGCGGCGAGCGAAGTTTGGTGGGTATCGCGGCGCTTTTTGCGCTTATTTCGGTAAGCCCGCCGCCGTTTTTGGTGCTCGATGAAATTGACGCGGCGCTCGACGACCGGAACGCGCGCCGCTTCGCAGACCTCCTCAAGGAGTTTGCGAAGAAAACCCAGTTTATTGTGGTGACCCACAACCGTGCGACAATGGAAGCCGCGGATGTGCTTTACGGAGTCACCCTCGGCGCGGATGGCACGTCAAAAGTGCTTTCAATAAATCTCCAGAACGCGAAGTAATCGCGCGAGCGAAAATTTGCTCACGCAATCCTGAAAAGTTTTTTCCGGTACACTGCAAGCATGAGGAGCGTGTTTGCAGTGAGGAGGTATATCTGAAATGCCGAGTTTTCAATATCCCACCGCGGAATGGAGGGGATAATGAGGAGGACGCTTACGAAACTCGCGATATAAGTAAGTCCCGTTTCGGTTTCGGGATACTTCCATGCCTTGCGGATGGTGGGGAGTGAGGCAAACCCATCTCCGATTGCGGCGAAGAGTATCGCAGCGCGGGGAGAGTCCGCGAACCCCCACACCATAAGCGCGAGAATGGAACAGGCGCCGCAAAGGAAGTCGAAAAGCGTCAATTTCCAGTAGCTTTGCGGATTGAGGAAAGAAGCGGTAAACACGAGCAGGGGCAAGAATCCCGCGAGGAAAATCCGGATGACTGCCCATGGGTCTGCGTGAGCGGAGAGTGCAGCCGCAGTGCCCACGAGTGGTGCAAGCGCCCACATGCTCCACGAAACGCGATTAGGTTTTGATTTTCCGGAGAGCGTGTCGCGAATATAAGCCCCTGCGCCGAGAACGCTTATGAGGGCACTTACTACCACAAGCCAGTGTGCGAAAGAAAGTCCGAGGAACATAAGTGGTAGTATACCGCGCATTTGCCAAAGAGGCTTCTATTTGCAAGAATATCTCTGGTTTGACAAACTCACCATTTTGACGTGCCGGGCCCGTAGTAAAACGGCATTACGCGGCATTCGCATTGCCGAGGTAGGGGTTCAATTCCCCTCGGGTCCACCAAATTTGATTTGACGAAGAAACAGACCCCCGCGCGGCTCCGCCGCGCGCATGGGCGGGCATTTCCGCAAGGAAATGCCACGGCTTTCCGAATTCCCCCGCCAGTATTCCCGCCGCGAGGCGGCGGTTCGAGCCGATGTCCACAAGAAAATCTTTCATCCCCGAAAGATTTTCTTGTTTGATGAGATTTTCGGCTTGGTTGGCTTCAATAATCCAGTTTCGCATGAGTTCGAGCCAATGATTGCCTTTTCGTTCAAAATCACTCAATTTTTCCTCAAGCGACTTCTTTTCCGACATCAACGCGTTCTTACGCTCGGTATATTCTGACAACTCCAACGCCTCGCCAAGGTATGCGTCTGTAAGCCGCTCCAAACGCGCTGAAATGGCGGAAATATCAGTTTTGAGATTTTGAACGAAAAGGTCGGACGATTGGCGGGATTCTGATTGCTCGCTTTCAAGGCGAGCAATATATTTTTCCCGCCATTCGTCCGGCAAAGAAACTTTTTGACAAAACTCTTTCACCTGCTCGGCACTTCAAACCACTTTTCTTGATATGTCGCTCGGCGGTAATGGCATAGCCACATACCCCACAAGTAGCAAAACCTAAAAACTGAAAATTCTTTGGTCCTCGCTTTTTGCGGGGTTTTCCGTTTGCTACCAACGCCACTTGGATTTTGTCAAAAAGTTTCTTTGAAATCATTGGCTTATGCGATCCGGCATGCACCTCGCCACGATATTGAAAATGTCCGTAGTAAAAGGGATTAGTCAAAATATGCTCAACGGAAGCAAGGGCGAGGGGCTTGCCGGTTTTGCCAACCAAGCCGACAGAAAACATTTTGCGCTGAATACCAGTGAGCGTAAATTGTCCCGTAGCAAAAGCCTCCAAACATTCTTTTACTTTGCCAAAAGTTTTTCTATCAGGTTCAATCGTACGAAGTCTCGGTTCGTTAAAATAACCAAGAGGAGCTTTTGCCGATAGTTCACCACGACGAATCTTTTGCCGTATACCGCGCAAAATGTTTTCTCGCAAATTGTCGGTGTAATATTTTGCTTGTCCGAAAGCGACACTCAACATAAATTTTCCCTGCGGTGTCGCTTCGAACCAAAATGTAGGGAATTTTAGCGTGGTGATTTTACCAGTATCAACGAGATATATCACTCGTCCGCCATCTACCGAATTGCGAGCAAGACGATCGGGATTCCACGCTAAAATTCCCTGTGCAGTGCCTTTTTCAATTTCGCCAAGCATTTCGTTAAATACTCCGCGACCGGGTTCTTTCGCCGTTTTACTTTCATAATACTCACGAACAACAAATAACCCCTGTTGCTTGGCGTATTCCCGAAGCTCCGTCAATTGCGCCTCAATGCTCAAAACTTGGCGTTCCTCATCCTCGCTTGATTTTCTACAATAGATAAAATATTTCGTCATAGCTTCGGGAATTAAATTGATAAAGGCATTGCACTTACACCGACAATTTGCAATCTCATCAGACATCGGCTCACGCGGGCTTTGCCCGCGTCCCAAATGAAATTTGGGGAACCGCCGCCTCGCGGCGGGAATACTGGCGGGGGAATTCGGAAAGCCGTGGCATTTCCTTGCGGAAATGCCCGCCCATGCGCGCGGCGGAGCCGCGCG